>NZ_KK082115.1:0-3857 GCF_000598065.1 Paenibacillus darwinianus
CGGCGGTTGAAATCGTGACGCTCGACAGCGCGGACGGGTTGGAGGTGTACCGTCACAGCACGGCGCATCTAATGGCCCAGGCAATCAAGCGGTTGTACGGCGACAGGAGCGTAAAGCTGGGCATCGGTCCGGTGATCGAGGACGGCTTCTATTACGATATCGACATGGAGGTGTCACTGACGCCTGAGGAGCTCGAGAAAATCGAGCAGGAAATGGAGCGTATCGTAAAGGAGGATCTGCCGATCAGGCGCCGGGTGGTCAGCCGCGACGAGGCGACGGCGATTTTCACCGAGCTAGGCGATAATCTGAAGCTGGAATTGATCCGGGATCTGCCCGCCGATTCGGTCATCACGATGTACGACCAAGGCGAGTTTTTCGACCTGTGCCGCGGGCCTCATCTGCCGTCGACCGGACGGATCAAGGCGTTCAAACTGCTCAGCCTGGCAGGCGCCTACTGGCGAGGCGATTCCAAAAACAAGATGCTGCAGCGCATCTACGGGACGGCTTTCCCGAAAAAGGCGCAACTGGACGAGCATCTCCATTTTCTTGAGGAAGCGAAAAAGCGCGATCACCGCAAGCTCGGCAAAGAGCTCGGGATGTTCACATTTGCGAAGGAGGTCGGCCAAGGACTGCCGATCTGGCTGCCCAACGGCGCCAAGGTCCGCCGTACGCTTGAGCGCTATATCGTGGATCTGGAGGAACGGCTGGGTTACAAGCACGTTTATACGCCGGTCATGGGCAGCGTGGAGCTGTACAAAATATCCGGTCACTGGGAGCATTATCAGGAGGATATGTTTCCGCCTATGCAAATGGACAACGAGGAGCTTGTGCTTCGTCCGATGAACTGCCCGCATCATATGATGGTGTACAAGAGCGATATGCGCAGCTACCGCGACCTGCCGATCCGGATCGCCGAGCTCGGCACGATGCATCGGTATGAAATGTCCGGCGCGCTGACCGGCCTTCACCGCGTGCGCGCGATGACGCTCAACGATGCGCATATTTTTGCCCGGCCGGATCAGATCAAGTCGGAGTTCGCCCGCGTGGTGCAGCTGATTCAGCAGGTGTATGCTGATTTCGGCATCAAGGAGTACCGCTTCCGCCTGTCCTACCGGGATCCCCAGGATACCGAGAAGTATTTCCCGAACGATGAGATGTGGGAAATGTCGCAGCGCATGCTCAAGGAGGTCGTGGACGAGCTCGGGCTTCCGTACTTCGAAGCCGAAGGAGAAGCCGCATTCTACGGGCCGAAGCTGGATGTTCAGATCAAGACCGCCCTCGGCAAGGAAGAAACGCTGTCCACCGCTCAGCTCGACTTCCTCCTACCGGAGCGGTTCGAGCTTGAATATGTCGGCGAGGACGGCAAAAAGCACCGTCCTGTCGTTATCCACCGCGGCATCATCAGCACGATGGAACGGATGACCGCCTTCCTGCTCGAGAATTTCGTCGGCGCGCTGCCGTTATGGCTGTCTCCCGTTCAGGCCCGCGTGATTCCGGTATCGATGGCTTATGAGGCATACGCCAAGGAAGTGGAACAAAAGCTGCTGGCCGGTGGCGTGCGAGCCGAATCCGATCTGCGCAACGAGAAGATGGGCTATAAAATCCGCGAGGCGCAGCTTGAGAAAATTCCGTATATGCTGATTGTCGGAGAGAATGAGGCGTGCGGCGGGACGGTATCGGTTAGAAAACGCGGCGAAGGCGATCTTGGCGCGAAGCCGGTTGAAGAAACGCTGGCGCTGCTGGCGGACGAGATCGCGTCCAAGCGCGTGTGATTTCCATGCTTTCCGCGGTCGGAGGCCTGTCAGGGAATGATCTATAATTTCATGTATTAGCCAGTTATCCAGCAAATACGGGCAAAAATGAATAAAGCTTGCCGCATAGGGGTAACCTCCGTTAAAGGGGGAGATTATCCATATGTCAACAAGCTTTATCGCTTCTGGGCGATGGCTGAATGTATTGTTTGCGCTGCTGATCGCCGTCATTATCTTCGGCACGGTGCATACCGCAAGCATCCGCAAGCCGGCCGCTCCGGCCTCCTCAGCCATCTCCGAGCAAGAAGCCCGGTTCAAGGCGACGACGATCGCTGCGGCCGCTTATAAATGGAAACCCATCACGGCGGCACGGCGTCCGCCGGCGATTCAAACCGTTCATGTCACGGCTACAGGCTACACGGCCGGAGTGGAATCGACTGGCAAAAGGCCGGGCATGCGCGGGTACGGCATCACCCGTTCCGGCGTCAAAGTGCGAAGAGACCATGTCTCGACGATCGCCGCCGATCCGGCGGTATTTCCGATCGGCACGCTGATGTACATTCCCGGTTACGGATACGGCATCGTGGCCGATACCGGCTCCGCAATCAAAGGCAAAAAGATCGACCTTTACTTCGAAACGACGAAGCAGGTATACAAGCAGTGGGGCAAACGGAAGGTCGATGTGCACGTGCTGAAAAAAGGCGAAGGCAAGCTGGATGAGTCCTGGATCAAAGAATTGAACCGCGTTGTATCTGTTGAAAGAACCATCCCGGCACACATTTTTGAGTCTTGACGACCGTGATTTACCTGGAGGAATAGTTCCTCGGGGTTAATTTTCTTTTTTATGGAAACATGGTATGATAGGTTCGTAGAAACGGTTAGGTAAACGTTGCCAATGCGGGGGATCTGTCGATGTCATGGATACAGGGCGGCGATGGTCCGCCGGGCAAGGTATGGGTTGAGCAGGAGAACGCGCTGCGGGAGCTTTACAATCAAATGATCCGGGTAGCTTACTCGAATGTCCGCAACAAGTCCGATGCGCATGATGTGGTGCAGGAGGCTTGGGTGAAAATACTTTCTCGGCAGGAGTCGCTGCGGGAAGAAAGCAAGCTCATGGCGTGGGCCAAGACGATCACGCGCAATGTTGCGGTGAACGTGAACAAGGTTGCCGGCCGAATGCAGCCGTGCGAGGTTTGGGAAACCGGGCAGCGTAATGCCGGCTCGAGCGAGGCCGAGCTTATGCTGGAAATCTCAGAGTTGCTGGGCGCCTTGGATCCGACGACGAGAACGCTTATTTTGTATAAATTTTATTATGGGTTTAAAGACCGGGAAATCGCCGACGCGTTGAATATGCCGGTTGGCACGGTGAAAGCGAGAATCCACCGCACGCGCGAGCGGTTGAAGGACGGCCTGGCCTATCCGTAAGAAACGCTTTTTCAATAGGGTTTTCAGGCATCGCTAGAGGGATCGTGGATCTCTCTTTTTGTCGTTTCTGGACAGGAGGAAAATATTTTTACGGTATGAGGGATGTTCAAAAGAGGAAAGATGCGTTACAATAGTAGTGTTAAAAAATATCACATGGTGAGACAGGAGATATCGCATGACTGATCCCATCTTTTCTAATGCCCCATCCGGGGTAAAATACCGCAAGGCAGCGGAAGTTTACCCCTTTCTGGAAGCATATATCGTGAAGAAAGAGAATGAGATAGACGATATCGAGCAAATGGTTCAGCGTTACGAGAAGCGTCGCCAGGCGGAGGAACGGGCTTATCAAGCGATGTCCTCGCTGCGGCGGCTGCTCTCCGGTAAGAAGCCGGACCATCATCTGGCAGTCGAGTACATTCATTACGTGAAAAAGCCGCTTGAAAAGATTCGCTCGCTTCGCCAGGAGATCGAGCACGCGCGCCGGATCCTGAACAGCTCTTCGCCGTCGGATGTCGTGCCGGTTAACGAGGAAATGATGGAAGTTTGAAGGCGGCCGGGTTCGGTTCAGCCTCATGATGTGCAAAACCGCTGCGAGCTAAGCTCGCAGCGGTTTTATTTTGGCTATTGAGTTATTGCCCGCCGGTCAGCCGTTTTACGTTCAGGAAGTCGTGCTCTTGGCTA
>NZ_KK082115.1:3957-5967 GCF_000598065.1 Paenibacillus darwinianus
GTGCTCTTGGCTATAGGCGGGCACGCCGTGAATCGCAACGTCGAGACCGACGAGCTCTTCATCCCTGGAGACACGAACCGGCGTAATCCGTTTAATCAACCATAGGAAGCCTGCCGTAAGCACGAAGCCCCAGACGCTGACGACCGCTAGTCCAAGGGCTTGTACGCCGAGCAGACTCCAGCCGCCGCCGTAGAATAACCCCGCGTAGCCTTTGCCGATTCCTGCGGTAAGCTCCGGTTTGGCGAACAGTCCGAGCGCAAGCGTGCCTATGCTGCCGCTGACGCCATGCACCGCGAAGGCGCCCACCGGGTCATCGATCAGTTTGCTCTCCAGAAATTCGGTCGCCAGCACCATCGCCACGCCGCTTACGGCGCCGATTATGATCGCCGCGCCGTCCGAGACGAAAGCGGCGCCGGCCGTAATGCCGACAAGTCCCGCCAGGGAACCGTTGATCACCATAGGGGGATCGGCTTTTTTGTAACGCAGCATGGTGAACAGGATGCAGGTCGCGCCCCCGGCGGAGGCAGCCAGCATGGTCGTTACGGCAATATGGCCGATGGAGCCGTTGGTCGCGCTGAGCGTGCTGCCGGAGTTGAAGCCGAACCAGCCGAACCACAGGATGAAGGCGCCGACGGATGCGAGCGGCAAGTTGGACGGGGGCACGATGTTCACTTTGCCGTCAGGCGTAAATCTGCCGATGCGCGGTCCGATGAACATGGCCGCCGCCAAAGCGGAGAAGCCGCCGAGCGCATGGATAACGGCCGAGCCCGCAAAGTCGATCATGCCGAGTGCGCCGAGCCAGCCGCCGGCGGACCATACCCAGTGACCCGCAAGCGGATAGATTAGACCGGTCATGGCGATCGTGAACAGGATGTAGGCCCGGAAATGTATTCTTTCCGCCACGGCGCCCGATACGATGGAGATGACGGCGATTACGAAGGCCGCTTGGAACAGCCAGTACGTGTCCAGCGAAATGTTCAGGCTGATATGCGAAAGGTCGCCGCCCATCATATAGCCGGTTGTGCCGATGAAGCCGCCCATGTCTTTTCCGTACATGAAAGCGAAGCCGATAAAATAAAAGACAAGCGCTCCGAACGTGATGTCGACGAATACTTTCATAATAATGCTGACTGCGTTTTTTTGCCGGACGAAGCCGGCTTCCAGCAAGGCGAAGCCGCCTTCCATGAGTAATATCATAGCGGCCGTCAAGACCACCCAGATCGTGTCGAGCCCTTGCGACAACGTCTGCAAATCCATTCCTTCCATCCCCTTTGAGGTCAATGATGATGTCAGATTACCTCTTATTTCTGCCAACCGGGTCCATTATAAAGTCCTTCTGTTGACTGTGTCAACGAATGCGGGTTATATCTAACGCATGATGTAATCTATTTTTAATGCCATTTTTGCGGCCATTTCGTGGTTGCCACCCGGCTGATGAATGAACAATTCGTTCAATGCATGTTTTGGGGATTGCTTATTGTTGCCCTGGGCATCGGCTTTCTATTAAGACAAAGCCAGATAACGGTCGATTCTGGCTCGGCAACAAGTGGAAGCGCATCATCCTGTTTCTGGGTTCTTCGCTAGGGCTGGATGCGCTCGAGCCAGGCTCACCCGTACATAAAGCTTGTGCTCACATAATTCGATAGGCGCCGGGCAAGCCTACGAACGACGACGTTCAGCGAGGAGACGGTGCGATGATATCGTTAGATTCGAAGCTTGAAGGAGTGGAGGGGGGGTTCGTCGAATGCCGAAATGTGTTGGGCGCACAAGGGTTCTCGATTGGCGGCAACTGGGATTACGCCGGAGGTTCGTTCGACCTGGCGCTGGACCGGCGAAATCAAGTGTGGCTGCGGCTTCCGTTCGGCGTGACATCGGGCAATCTGGATGCGGAATCGGAGGACAGCAATGCGCTGATTCGATTCGGAAGGCCTTATGTGCTCCATCACATTTATAAGGAGGGACCGGACGCGGACGTTCAGTCTGGCGTGGCGGGAGCGCTCGTCGATCAAT
>NZ_KK082115.1:6067-40790 GCF_000598065.1 Paenibacillus darwinianus
GTCGATCAATTCCGGGACCCCGCCGATCCGGACGCGTCCGTCGGGCAGGCATGGATGGAGAAGGCACAGTTGATGCTGAGAGAGATCGAACCTCTATTTCCCGGGTAATGGCCCGACCCGTTTCGACACGAAACGGGTTTCTCTTTTTTTATTTCCGTTTATAATTTTTTTAAGATTGGTTTAATGTAGAATGTGCATTATAGTTTTAGCGATAGTCAAGGAGGAGAGTAACATGGACGATCATAACAAAAAGAACCCGTTCGACGATTTCTTCGGCAAGCAAAGCTCCGGAAACAACGGAGAGGGCGACAGGAACGAGCGGGAGAAAGCCGACGATACGCAAAAGCCGTCCTACTACTATTCTTACGGACCGTTTAAATCCTCGCATACGGAGCAGGAAGGGACGCCTGCTCCGGAAGGACGCACGGAGCGTGAGCGCCGGAACGACCATACGCTCGTTTCGCAAGGCTCGGTCGAGATGACCCCGCCCAAGGCGGTGCCCGTTTATTCGCCTGGGCAGCCGTCGCCTGCAGCAACCAAAAACTGGCAGGTGCGGGAGAGAAAACGGACCTCGTTCAAGGCGCTGTTCGCATCGTTCATGGCCGGCGTGCTCGTGCTTGGCGGCCTGACCGTCGCTTCCGACCGCATGAACTGGTTCACATCCGATCAGGCTTTGGCTCCCCAGGAATTGTCGGCAAGCGCCGGCAATACTTCGGTGAAGGCCGCGGGAAACAATGGCGCCGAGCCGGTCTCAAACGCATTGGACATCGTACGGCCGAACAACATCGCCAAAATCTTTGAACAGTCCAGTCCGGCGGTCGTTAAGATCGAGACCTATGTTCAGAGCCGCGGCAACGGGGGAGGGACCAGCGGCGGCGGACTTTTCGAAGACCCGTTCTTCCGCCAGTTTTTCGGGGGCGACTTCAGCGCGCCGACTCCTGGTCAGGGGCAAGGGGGCAGCGGCGGCCAGTTGGTGCCGAACGGGCTCGGTTCGGGATTCCTGTACAAGAAAAACGGATATATCCTGACCAATCAGCATGTCGTGGGCGAGGCCGACCAGATCAAGGTCACTTTGCAAGGCTACGATAAACCTTTTGAAGCGAAGCTTCTGGGCAATGATTATAATCTGGACTTGGCGGTTCTGAAAATCGAGGGCAACAATTTCCCGACGATTCCGCTCGGCGACTCGAATCAGATCAATGTAGGCGAATGGGTGGTTGCGATCGGCAATCCGAACGGCTTTGACCATACGGTAACGGTCGGCGTGCTCAGTGCCAAGGAACGTCCGATTTCAATTCCCGATGCGCAAGGCACCCGCAATTATGAACACCTGCTGCAAACGGATGCTTCCATTAACCCGGGTAACTCCGGAGGGCCGTTGATTAATCTGAACGGCGAGGTAGTCGGGATCAATACGGCGGTCAGCACGCAATCCCAAGGGATCGGCTTCGCGATTCCGACGACGACGATCAAGGATGTGCTCGATACGCTGGAGGCGAACAAAGAGATTCCGAAGACGCCGGCGCCATTCATCGGCGCGACGCTGTCGGACATTACCGAACAGATGGCGTCCCAGCTCGGATTGGCCGACACGAACGGCGCGATCGTATACAACATCACCTATAATGCGCCGGCTTTTAAAGCGGATCTTCGCCAATATGACGTAATCGTTGCATTGGACGGCAAAAAATACAATAATAAAGAGGATTTGATCGCCGCCATCCAGAAGAAAAAAGTAGGCGACAAAGTAACCTTGAATGTGATCCGCAACGGCAATACGATCGATGTGCAAGTCACGATCGGCAACCGGAACGATTTTAACGTGGGGCAGTAATCGCATACTGTTCTCACGCGGAGCGCAGGCAGGCCGCAGGCCGTCTGCGCTCTTTTGCCATGGAGGAAGCCTTAAGGGGGAACATCGGTGAGACAAAAAATATTGGTTGTGGACGACGATGAGAAAATAACTTCGCTGCTGCGGCGCAGTCTGGCGTTTGAAGGCTATGAGGTGACAACGGCGGCCAACGGCCTGGAAGGTTTAAAAGCGATGCTTGCGGCCGACCCGGATCTCGTCGTGCTGGATGTCATGATGCCGCATGTCGACGGCTGGGAGGTGTGCCGCCGCATTCGCGAGGGAGGCAGCGCCGTACCGGTTCTTATGCTGACGGCAAAGGACGAGATCAAGGACCGAGTCAAAGGGCTCGACACAGGCGCCGACGATTATTTGGTTAAACCGTTTGCGCTGGAAGAGCTTTTGGCGCGCGTGCGCGCGCTGCTCAGGAGGAAGAGCGACAAGAGCGAGAAAGGCTCGGCGCAGCTTGCTTTTGAGGATCTCGTGCTCGATCTCGATTCCCGAGAGGCGATCCGTGCGGGGCGCGCGTTCGATCTGACCAGCAAGGAGTTCGATCTGCTTCATTTGTTCATGCAGAATCCGAGGCGGGTGCTCATGCGGGAGACGATTATGGAGAAAATCTGGGGCTACGACTACAGCGGGGAATCAAATGTGCTGGAAGTCTACATCGCCATGCTTCGCCAAAAAACGGAGGAAGGCGGCGCGCGGAGGCTTATTCAAACCGTCCGGGGCACCGGCTATGTGCTTAAGGGAGAGAACGGATAATGTCCATCCGGTTAAGACTGACTTTGTGGTACTCCTGCTTGGTGGCGGTGACGATGATCGTGCTCGGCAGCGGGATTTATTTTTTCGTCCAGTATAATACGTTCAGTGAGACGAAGCAGCAGATTCACAACCAGGTCGGCAGGATCGACGTAAGCTCATCCATCGACTACTTCAATAATTTCAAAATCAATCCGACTGTACGGGTCGGTTATGAGGGCATGTACGCGCAGGTCGTCAATTATGTGACCGATTCGATAATCCGATCGAGCAATCTTCGGGAAGCGGAAATCCAGCTGCCCTACCCATCCCTGCAGAGCAATCCCAAACCGGGTTATGTGGAATTGACGGTGAACGGTACTTCTTTCCTGGTGTATCAAACGCCGCTTATTCTGGAGGAAAGCAATAAGATTATCGGCCTGCTGCAGGTCGCCGCGAGCACCGAGCGTGAGCGCCGCTTTCTCGAGGGATTGCGGACGATCCTGATTTTCGCCTCGATCGTCGTGATTTTCCTGGCGTTTACGCTCGGTTTATTCATCGCCCGGAAGGCGCTGCGGCCGATCGAGAACGTCATTCTGGCCACAAACCGGATCGAGAACGGCTCCAACCTCGGCATGCGCATCCCGCGCGGGAAGCCCAACGATGAGATCGGGCTGCTCACGGACACGCTGAACGGCATGCTGGCGCGGATCGAGACGACCTATAATGAGCTTGACGATGCGTACAAAGCGCAGCGGCGGTTCGTGTCGGATGCTTCGCACGAGCTGCGGACACCGCTGACCACAATCAGAGGCAACATCGATTTGCTCGAGAAAATGTGGCAGACGGAGCTGAAGGCGATCAAGGCCGGTCAGGCCGGCGGATCGTCCTTGATTCTAGAGCCGGACCGGGCCGGGCTGTCACTGGAAGCGATGCAGGACATCTCCGAGGAAGCGAAGCGGATGAGCCGGCTCGTGGCGGATATGCTTTCGCTAGCGCGTGCAGATGCCGGATACGAGATGGAGAAGGAGCCTGTGGAGCTGCTGCCTCTTGTGGAAGAGGTGGCGCGGCGCGCCCACCTGCTGCCGCGCAAGGCCGAATGGCTGGTGGGCGATTTATCGTCCTTGCGGGGTTTTGTCGTGAACGGCAATCCGGACTATTTGCGGCAGCTCGTGTTTATTTTTATCGAAAATGCTTTCAAATACACGACCTCGGGCGAGGTGGAATTAAAGGCGATCAAGGTCGACGGCCAGGCCGGTCTTGTCGTGCGGGACACGGGCATCGGCATGAACAGCGAGGAAATTCCCCACATTTTCGAGCGTTTCTACCGGGCGGATCTGTCGCGGGGCAAAACGACGGGCACCGGGCTCGGCTTATCGATCGCCAAGTGGATTATCGACGAGCACAACGGCTCGGTTGAGGTGAAAACGCGCGAAGGCGAAGGCACCACGTTCATCGTCTGGCTGCCCGAATGGTTTCCTCTCAAGGACGATTCGGGTATAATGGAAGAACCGGACCGGCTGGACGGTTAGCCGTCGGACAGCCGGACAGAAAGCGGGTGGCATGTTGGAAATCGTAAAAATATCACCTCGCGGCTATTGCTACGGAGTCGTCGATGCCATGGTATTGGCCTTGCAGACGGCCAAAAATTTGGAGCTGCCGCGGCCTATTTATATTTTGGGCATGATTGTCCATAATCAGCATGTCACCGATGCGTTCGAGAAGGAAGGCGTCATTACGCTCGACGGCGCCAACCGGCTTGATATTCTCGATCAGATCGATCAAGGCACCGTTATCTTCACGGCCCACGGGGTTTCCCCGGAAGTTCGCCGCATTGCGCGGGAGAAGGGTCTCGCCGTGGTCGATGCCACTTGTCCGGACGTCACTAAGACGCATGATCTGATCCGTGAGAAGGTGGCGGACGGTTATGAGGTTGTCTACATCGGCAAGAAAGGGCATCCCGAACCGGAGGGCGCGATCGGCATCGCCCCGGAGCATGTGCATCTGATCGAACGCGAAGAGGAGATCGACAAGCTTCAGGTGTCTTCCGGCAAAATCATCATCACGAACCAGACGACGATGTCGCAATGGGATATCAAGCATCTGATCGCCCAGCTGCTTGAGCGGTTTCCCGCAGCGGAAATTCATAACGAGATCTGCCTCGCGACGCAGGTTCGCCAGGAGGCGGTAGCCGAGCAGGCGGGTCAGGCCCAGCTTTGCATCGTCGTCGGCGACCCCCGCAGCAACAACTCGAACCGGCTGGCGCAGGTATCGGAGGAAATCGCCGGCGTCAAGGCGTACCGTGTGGCCGACGTCACGGAGATCCGGCGGGAATGGCTGGCGGGCATCAGCCGGGTGGCGGTAACGTCCGGCGCTTCGACGCCGACCCCGATCACGAAGGAAGTGATCGCGTATCTGGAGCAATACGACAACGACCGGCCCGAAACCTGGGACGTCAACCGGACCGTCAACATGAACAAGCTGCTTCCGACGGTACGGGAGAAGTCGGCTACCTTATAGGCTGCCTACGGGCAAGCAAGCGAAAAGCAAATTTAACCTAAAGTGCTGTTAGTGCAAAGGCTGTGGACATAAAATGTTCGCAGCCTTTTGTGATGGTTGAAGGTTCGCATAAATTTGTTCTTGACTGGATAGCGCCTTATCCGGTATGATTGCTTTACTGATTAAAAGCATAAAAGCATAAAAGCATAAAAGCTAAAAAGCATATAAGCGTTGAAGCGCGAAAGGGGAACGTGGCGATGATTGTCATTACGAAGCCGGATGTAACGGAAGATAAAATTCAGGAGATCGTTCAGCATATTGAGAGAACGGGCGTGCAGGCGCATGTATCGCGCGGCACGGACCGCACGGTGATCGGGATTATCGGTAAGGCCGACCCGGCGCTCGCGGAGCATCTCCGTTCGATGAAGCAGGTCGAGAATGTGATCAAAATTTCGAAATCGTATAAGCTGGCCAGCCGGGACTTCCATCCGGACGACACGGTCATTGAGATCAAGGGTGTGAAAATCGGCGGTCCCAATCTGGTCGTGATGGGCGGGCCGTGTGCCGTTGAATCGCCGGAGCAGATCGATGAAATCGCGCGTCTCGTAAAAGCGGCCGGCGGCCAGGTGCTGCGGGGCGGAGCGTTCAAGCCGAGAACCGGACCGTACAGCTTCCAAGGCATCGGGGTAGAAGGACTCACGATGATGGCGGAGGCCGGCAAGAAGCACGGGCTGCTGACGATTACGGAAGTTATGACGCCCGAGTATGTCGATGTGTGCGCCGAATATGCCGACATCCTGCAGGTAGGTACGCGTAACATGCAGAACTTCGATCTGCTCCGCAGGCTCGGCACGATCAAGACGCCTGTCCTGCTGAAACGCGGTTTCAGCGCCACTTACGATGAATTCCTTAATGCAGCGGAGTACATTCTGGCCGGCGGTAATCCGAACGTCATGCTGTGCGAACGCGGCATCCGCACCTTCGAGACGTATACACGGAACACGCTCGATCTTGCCGCCATTCCGGTGCTGCAAAGCCTCAGCCATCTGCCGGTCATCTCCGACCCGAGCCACGGCACAGGCCGCCGCGAGCTGGTGGAGCCAATGGCCAAAGCATCGGTGGCTGCCGGGGCGAACGGCTTGATTGTCGAAATGCATACCGACCCCGACAATTCGGCGACCGGCGACGGCGTGCAATCGCTTTTCCCGGACCAGTTCGCTGCGCTGCTGAAGGACCTTGAGGTTATCGCCCGAGTCGTGGGCAAAACCTTTGAGACGAACAAAGAGCCGAAGGAAAAATTCGTGGCCTGGAAAGTCGTCTAATATTCGGAAAATACCGGAAGAACGAAACGAAAAAGCCTCTCTCCAAGGTGAACTTTCCAAGTAGAGAGGCCGTTTTTTTGTTGTGCCGCAAGGATTTCTTGAAAATGTGAACAATTGTTAGCATAGCTGACACTTCCGTAAAAAATACCTGACATAAGTATTGACGGTGTAAAGTGCCGAGTTCTATAATAATGACAGTTTGGAAGAGGAAAATAGAACGTTCGTCGTTCTAACTACCGTTAATGTTCGGAAATGGAGGAAGTTTAGATGTCAGTTCAAAGTGTTTTGGACAAAATTAAAGAAAACAACATTCAATTTGTCGATTTCCGTTTCGTGGATCTCGCGGGGCGCGCGCATCATATTACGCTGCCTGCCACCGAGGTTGACGGCGATACGTTCGTAAACGGCGTAGCGTTCGACGGTTCGTCTATTGTCGGCTTCCGCGGCATCGAGGAGTCCGATATGGTCATGATGCCCGATACGGAAACGGCTTATGTCGACCCTTTCACGGACCATCCGACACTGTTGATTATGTGTAACATCCATACGCCGGACGGCGAGCGTTATGAGCGCGACCCGCGCAGCATTGCTCAGAAGGCGGAGGAATTCCTGCAGAAATCCGGTGTAGGCACGGCAGCGTTTTTTGCTCCTGAATCGGAATTTTTCATTTTCGACGATGTCCGCTATGAGAGCGGCATGAATACGTCCTACTTCTCGGTTGACTCCGAGGAAGCGGGCTGGAACAGCGGCCGCAAGGAAGAAGGCGGCAACCTCGGCTTTAAAGTGCGCACCAAAGGCGGTTATGTGCCGGTTCAACCGATCGACACACAACAGGACATCCGTTCCGAAATGGTTCGCCTGATGCAAGAAGCGGGACTGCGCGTTGAGCGTCATCACCATGAAGTGGCGACTGCGGGCCAAGGCGAAATCAACTTCCGCTTCGACACGCTGACCAAAACGGCCGACAACCTGATGAAATACAAATATATTATTCATAACACGGCTCGCCAATACGGCAAAACGGCCACATTCATGCCGAAACCGCTGTTCGGAGACAACGGCAGCGGCATGCACGTTCACTCCTCGATCTTCAACGGCGACACTCCGTTGTTCTACGAGAAGGGCGCTTATGCGAACCTGAGTAAATTGGCCATGCATTACATCGGCGGCATTCTGCACCACGCGCCGGCGCTGATCGCGCTGACGAACCCGTCGACGAACTCGTTCAAGCGTCTCGTACCGGGTTACGAGGCACCGGTTAACCTGGTATTCTCCAAAGGCAACCGTTCCGCAGCTGTCCGGATTCCGGTCGCAGCCGTTACGCCTAAAGGCTGCCGCATCGAATTCCGTACGCCGGACTCGACCGCTAATCCTTATCTTGCATTTGCAGCTATGCTGCTTGCGGGTCTGGACGGCATTAAGCGCAAAATCGATCCGCAAGCGCTTGGCTACGGTCCGTTCGACAAGAACATCTACGATCTGTCCGACGAAGAGAAAAGTGAGATCCGCAGCGTTCCAGGCTCGCTGGACGAGGCGCTTGACGCTCTCGAAGCGGACAGCGAATTCCTGATGGAGGGCGGCGTATTTACGCAGGACTTCATCGACAACTATGTTGCCGTTAAGCGCCAGGAAGCGAAAGCCGTATCGATCCGGATTCATCCGCACGAGTATAGCCTGTATTACGATTGCTAAGCATTCCGTTACGCTAAGCTTTGCGGCTTATGCCGGCCGTTTGCCGGGGGAGCTGCAATCCTATGAATACAAGCGCAAAAGGTTCCCGGGAGGGAACCTTTTGCGCTTATCCGAGCGGCGACCGGTGTATGATTTCATACATCGACGAACGTCCCAGACTGCTCTGGAACAGCACGGTTTCATGAACCATGATCGACAGCGGAGTAAAACCGTCGTCCATCATTGAAGCGTCCCACCTGTCGGTTCCCTTATATTTACGGGCGATGGTTAGGTGAGGATGATACGGGCGTTTCTCGGCTTCAGGCCAACGCTCGAAGACGAGCTTGCGCCGCCACTCGGGCAACCGGCTGCGCAGTTCACTGCGGATCGGTTCAGGCAATGCGATGCCGGTGAACAGTCGAATCGAATTGTTCACAAAGGTTACCCCCTATGTGCATGTATTCACTTGAAGCACCCGGTTAAACTTGCTATCATAACGATATCAGAAAAAGAAAGTAAGGGGTGGGTAGATTGAGCAACCGCGCATACAATTTCAATGCTGGACCGGCCGCGCTGCCGCTTGAGGTGCTGCAGCAGGCGCAGGAGCAATTCGTCGATTTCAACGGAGCCGGGATGTCGATTATGGAAATGTCGCATCGCAGCGCCGCTTACGAGCAAGTGCATAACGAGGCCCAAGCGCTTCTGCGCGAGCTTTTCGCGATTCCGGACAATTACCGCGTCTTGTTTCTGCAAGGGGGCGCTAGCACGCAATTCGGCATGTTGCCGATGAACCTGCTGACGGCCGGCCGCGCAGCCGCTTATGCCATTTCCGGCAACTGGGCGAACAAGGCGGTCAAAGAGGCCAAGCTGATCGGCGAGACGATCGTTGCGGCATCGTCCGAGGGCGACGGTTACCGCCGGACTCCGGCTCTTACCGATATTATCGTCCCCGAGCATGCCGCTTATGTACATATTACCTCGAATGAAACGATTGAAGGCACCCAGTATCAGGCTTTTCCGGATACGGGCAGCGTCCCGCTGGTGGCGGATATGTCGAGCGATATTTTATCCCGCCCGGTGGATGTGTCGAAGTTCGGCGTCATTTACGCGGGGGCGCAAAAAAATCTCGGTCCTTCCGGCGTAACGCTCGTCATCATACGCGAAGATCTGGCGGCCGAAAGCCCCAAATCGCTGCCGTCGATGCTGCGCTATGATACGCATATCAAGAATAACTCACTGTATAATACGCCCCCGTCCTTCGCGATCTATATGGTTAATCTGATGCTGAAATGGATTCGCTCGAGCGGCGGCGTCGACGCAATCGCGCAGGCGAACCAGGCCAAGACCGCGCTTGTGTACGACACGATCGATAACAGCGGCGGATTTTACACAGGTTTCGCGCTTCCGGTAAGCCGCTCGCGCATGAACATCACGTTCCGCATTCATAACGAAGAGCTGGAGAAGCTGTTTGTCAAGGAATCCGAGCAGCAGGGCTTTGTCGGACTGAAGGGCCATCGCGATGTCGGCGGCCTTCGCGCTTCCACCTATAATGCCGTTCCGCTTGAGAGCTGCCAGGCGCTTGCGCAATTCATGGCCGATTTCCAGCGCCGCAACGGGTAGTGTCCGATTGTTCGGTGTCTTCGCTCTGTTTCGCGCCCGTTTCCTGATCCAATAAAACGCAAAGCAACAACCGCCCTTTCCTCCGGCGACGGAGGAAAGGGCGGTGTGCTGTGTATTTGTCAGCCTTGCGGAGCGGACAGCTTGTACCCGACATTGCGGACGGTCCAAATATATTCCGGCATCCGGGCGTTATGCTCGATTTTGTCGCGCAGATGGCTGATATGGACATCGACGATGCGTGTGTCGCCGAGAAAATGATAATCCCAGACGCCATGCAGCAGCTGCTGGCGGCTGAGGACCTTGCCCTTGTGGCGGCATAGAAACAGGAGCAGCTCGAATTCCTTGGGCGTCAGATCGACCGGTTTGCCGTCCATTCGGACCTCGCGCCCCTCGGCCAGAACGGTCAAGCGTCCCAATTCGTAACGCAGCCCGTCTCCTGAAGCAGGCAGTGTATGGATGCGGCGGAAAATGGCCTGGATGCGTGAGACGAGCTCCTGCGGACTGAATGGCTTGGTCATATAATCGTCGGCCCCGTTGTCAAGCCCGGCGATCTTGTCGGTCACGTCTTGCAAGGCGGTCAGCATGACAATCGGCACTTCGTTTCTTTGTTTGCGCAGCTCGCGGCACACTTGAAAGCCATCCATTTTGGGCAGCATCAGGTCGAGCACGATCAAATCGGGCCGGAACGGCTTGAGCACATCGAACACGGCTTCTCCGTCATTCACGCAGCGTACTTCGTAGCCCGCCAGCTTCAGATTGAATTCGATGAGCATCGAGATCGACGGCTCGTCGTCTACGACCAATATTTTTTTATTCACACTGGTCTCTCCTTTGCCCTGAATAGTACCTTTATCATACGGAGTGGCGTTAATCGTGATATTAAGCCGGCGTAAACCAATTGTTAAACCTTGACGGGATCGAGAGAAAAATAGACGCAAGCAAGGAGGAAGGACGATGGCTTTTCATATCGTATTGGTCGAGCCGGAAATTCCGGCCAATACCGGCAACATCGCACGCACATGCGCCGCTACCGGCACGCATCTGCATCTGGTGCATCCGCTCGGCTTCCGGACGGATGATGCGACGCTGAAACGGGCGGGCCTCGATTACTGGTACGCGGTGAATGTGGAACACCATGATTCGTTCGACGATGTCAGGCGGAAATATGCGGACGGCCGTTATTTTTTTGCCAGCACCAAAGGAAATAAACGGTATTCGGATTTCCAGTTCAGGGACGGCGATTTTTTCGTATTCGGCAAAGAAACGAAGGGACTGCCGCGTGAGCTGTTGGACGCATATCCGGAAAATGGCATGAGAATGCCGATGACGGATAAGGTTCGTTCGCTGAATCTGTCGAACTCCGCGGCCATTGTGGTGTATGAGGCGCTTCGCCAAAATCGGTTCCCGGGGCTGATGTAAGCCGTTTCAAAAGAGGCCGGCTGGTTTAATTTGAATTGGAGCTTCCTGCTCTTGAAGATGGAACCAAGTTGCGGGAAATTAAGCAAAAACGAAAACAAGGAAGGAAAAGCAACGCACTTAAAGAAAGTTTATAAGTGCACAGGGTTTCTGCACATGTCATTGACTAGGACTAGGACACAGGAGAGGTGATATAATTGAAACCGGCTGGAGTTGTGCGTAAAGTTGATCAGTTGGGCCGTATCGTGCTGCCCAAATCGCTTAGAAAAAGGTATCAGATGAACGAAGGAGATCCTGTCGAAATTTTGGTACAGGGCGATCACATCATATTGGAGCGCTATCGCCCGAGATGCGTTTTTTGCGGCGCTATGGACGAGGTTCGCGAATTTAAGGACCGTTATTTATGCGCCGGCTGCATATCCGATATGATCACATTGCGGAAATAAGCGGTCACCCCAGGCGCTTTTCAACCGAATAGAAATCGAAAAGAAGCTTCCCGCGACCGGGAAGCTTCTTTCAATGTCACTTGTCCGGCCGGGGAACCGGTTACAGACCTTTGGTCTTGTCGTCGTTGTAGGCCGCCGTAAGAATGGAGCCGAGGAACAGGACGAAAACGGTCATGACGATGAGGAACTTTAAGCTGAACACCATCTCGTACACCTCCAATAGTTGCTTTTATTATAACCAATCGTTGGAGAAAAGAAAACGCTCGACATTGTGAACAGATTGTTACAGCTTGTCAGCTTATCCGTCCAAGGCTTTGCGGTATTGGCCCGGCGAGCATCCGGCTTGCTTCTTGAACACCTTACTGAAGTATTTCTCGTCCTCGTAGCCGACCATGGCTGCGATGTCGGCGATCCTCATCTGAGGATTGCTGAGCAATATCTTCGCTTTCTCCATCCGCAGCCGCTCGACGTATTCCGAGAGCGTGCTCCCCGTTTACTGCTTGAAGCGGCGCGAAATGTACTCCCGGCTTAAATAAAACCGGCCCGCAACGTTGAACAGCGAAAGATCCTTGTCCAGGTGCTGGTCGATGTATTGCAGAATTTCGGCGATTACGCTGCGTTCGGAGCGCTTGCGGACGGACAGCGCCTCGGACATTCGGGACAAGGTGCGGATGAGTCGCCTCTCCATCTCACCCGTGAGAAACATGCCTTCTTCATCGTAGACGACGGGCAGTTCCTCCATAGAGGCGGCCGGCGCATCCTCAGCCGGGGCGACGCCTCTGAATAACGATTGAAGCCATTTCGATTTCAGAATCCGATACTCCTGCTCCCACGCGGCGACATCGGCCGGGGTGATTTTGTCCATGGCTTGCAGCTCCGAAGTCCATCTCCTGAGCGCAGAAGCTATTTCTTCTTCGCTGCGGCTGACGACCGCCAAACGAAGCGCTTCCTCAACATCGGACAGGTGAGGTCGTACGGCGGCTGAGGAGCTCCGCGGACGGTAGGAGTGGATAAGCGTTCGCGGATCAAGCAAGTTACGGCCCGCCAGCGCCTCCTTGGCTTGTTGCACCGCAACCCTTAAGCCTTTAGGACAAGGCTGCGGGAGGCTGAGGGCGAAATGCATCGGAGCGTTCATCGTGCGCGATAAGGCCGACTGAAGCTTTTCCAATCTTTCGGAAAGTCTATCGAATCCGTCCCAGAACAGCATGACCACCGCATCCGTCCCGCCGGCAAGCCGGAACGCGTAACCTGCTTGCCACTGCAGCCGTACGAAGTCGTTCAGCACATTGGCGACCGCGAATGCCAGCAGCTCGCTGTCGCCCCGGAACCGCTTCAGCAGTGAGACCGGCGACGGATTCAATCCGCATACCACCGCCACGCACGGCGCACCGCCCGTGGGACACCCGAATTCCTTGCCCAGCTGCTCCGCGAGCGGGACGTTGACGGACGGCTCCGTTGCAAGCCGCGTAAATACGCTGTCCCAATAAACGGGCTTGTACTGGTTGCGCTCGATATTATGAGCCGATTGCCGCAGAAGCGCTTCCTTCCGCGCGCGTATGAGATCCGTCGATTTACGGACGGCTTCGTTCAACTGATCGGGCTCCAGCGGTTTGAGCAGGTAGTCGGAGCCGCCGTATTTGACAGTATGCCGCATATAATCGAAATCGCTGAAGCCGCTGATCACGATCGTTTGCGTGCCCGGGTAATGGCCGGCAATCCATTCCATCAACGCCTTGCCGTCCGCGATCGGCATGTGCATATCCGTCAGCACGAGCTCGGGCCGATGCTCGGTGATGAGGCGCTTGGCCTCCTCGCCGTTATCGGCCTCGAGCAGCTGCTCGAAGCCGTGGCCGGACCAATCGACGAGCAGTTTTACAGCTTCGCGCGCATGTTGTTCATCATCCACAACGAGCACCTTCATCCGACCATTCCCTCCTTATCGGCGACGGGGATTCGGAGCGTCACCCGCAGACCGGCTCCACCCTCCGTCGATTCGATCGGCTCAAGCTCCAGCCGGGCATCCGGACCGCAATACAACCGCAGCCGTGTCATGACATTGGCGAGGCCGATGTGTTCATCCGGCCATTTCTCCTCAAGCTCGTTGCTCCGCAGCATGCCGCGAACCTCCTCCAGCCGCTGCGCGCTCATGCCCGCGCCGTTGTCCTCGACGGTCACCGTAACCGTCTCGCCGTCCATCCATGCCGATACGGAGAGACGGATAAGTCCGCCGGCCGGATCGAACCCATGCTTGAATACGTTCTCGACGAGCGGCTGAACGATCATACGCGGCACCTTGCAGGAGGCCGCTCCCGGCTCGACGGCGACGTCAACGGTCAGCTTGTCGCCGAACCGCTGCTGCTGCAGATCGAGGTAAGCTTTTACATGCTCGATTTCCTGCGAAATATCGACCTTCTCATCCGAGCCGTTCATCGAATAGCGCATCATTTTCGCCAATTGGGCGATCAGCGCGTACACCTTGGGCGCCTGGTGCTGCAGGGCGAGCGTGCCGATCGATTGCAGGGCGTTATACAGGAAGTGCGGCTGGAGCTGCGCCTGCAGCGCTTTTAACTGGTGCGACGTATTGGCCAGCTGCAGCTTGTACTCCCGCAAAATAAGATGGTTGATCGTTTCCATCATTTTACGGAATCGGGCGGCCATGATGCCGATTTCATCCGAGCCCTGCAACTTGATGTCCACCTCCAGGTCTCCGGCCTGCACATGACTGATATAGCGGATAAGCCGCTTGATCGGATGCGTGATCCGGAACGAAACATAGATAGCCGCCGCGATCGCCGCGAGCAGAAAGGTCGACAGGATGATCGTGTTGACGGCGGTGACCTGGCGGGTGCTTGCGGTGACGACGGATTTCGGCAGCAGCCGCACCAGCGTCCAGTTCATGTACGGGGTATTCAGCTTCTCATACACGTACCAGCCGTCGAAATCGTCGGTTTGCAGCGTCCGCGTGCCGCGCTCCTCCTTGAGCTGCAGCACTTCATCGACCCATTCCTCGCCGAGCCGCTCGCCTCTTGCCGTTCCTTCCGGCCCGTACACGACGGAGCCCGTCTCGCTCAGCAGGTACAATTGCTCCTTGTCGTCTCCAAACAACTGGCTGGAGATCGAATTGATGACATCGGTCCGGATGTCAATTGCGATCGTGCCGATTTGTTTGTTTTCCGGAATTTGCATGATTTTGCGGTGGATCGTAATGACTTCTTCCGAAGCATAGTAGGGCGTATTAAAAATGCCATAAGGATGGCTGGTATGGGCCTGCTCGATATAAACGCTGCGGTCCGCCGGGATGCGGTCACCGCCGTAGGGCTCGGCCTGCACGGCTTTGTACAGATTGCCCTTGATGACCAGATATCCTTTGCCCGCGGCTTGGGTATGCAGATACACCTGGCGGATTTCTTTGACGGAACGGGCGATGGACTGCACGGTCCGGTAAATTTCCTGCTCGGATAAATAATCGGTTTTGCCCTGCTCGAGCACCTTGTACAGCGTATCGCCGAATTTGCTGTCATTATAGGGAAGCAGCGATGCCTGATTCGTCACATTGAAATATTGGATCAGATTGGTCTTCCCTTGAAACATCAGGTTTGAAGCTTGCCGCAGCGCGTCTTTCTTGACGATATCCGACGTTCGGGCGTTCGTGACAATGATGGACAGCAGCATCGGGACGGCGATCGCGAGGATCAGAAAAACGATGAGCTTCGCCCGCAGACTGCGGCGCATCCATTCGAAACGCATGAGCAAAGCCTCCCCATTATCCAGTCATCGGACCTTGTACAGGTATTATAGCGATGATGATTCGAAAAGATCAATATGTTCCACCTTTCGCGTCATTCGCATCGGTTCCTCGGGCAGACGCGTTTTTTTATACTTGGGTTATCTTGTTATTGTAGTTAACCGTCTGAGAGGAGTAGGTACAATGAGAGGCAATCGGGTCAGCGAATGGCTGCAGCAGATTGTATTCACGGGACCGGCTACGTTGGCGTTTGCCATAATCGTAGTGCTCCCGTTCTTCATGGGCATGTATTATTCGTTTACTGATTGGAATGGAGTTGCAGGCAATCCGACCTTCGTGGGCCTGGACAATTTCAAAGCACTGCTTGCTGACGAGAACTTCCGTACATCGTTCGGCTTTACGGCCCGCTTCACGGCGGTTGCCGTCGTGCTTACGAATGCGGTCGCTTTCTTGTTGGGGCTGCTGCTCACGCAGCGGCTGAAGACCCGCAACATGCTCCGGACGCTGTTTTTTCTGCCCAACGTAATCGGCGGCCTGCTGCTCGGTTTTATCTGGCAGTTTATTTTCGTAAAAGGGTTTGCCGCGATCGGCGGGCTGACCGGCATCCCGTTCTTCAACCTGCCATGGCTCGGCGACGAGGCAACCGCGTTCTGGGGCGTCGTGATCGTCAGCGTGTGGAGCGGTGCGGGCTACCTCATGGTTATTTATATTGCGGCACTGATCAACGTGCCGCAGGATTTGACGGAAGCGGCGGAGATCGACGGAGCAACCGCCTGGCAGCGCCTGCGGCACATCATTGTCCCGCTGATCATGCCGGCTGTCACGATTTCGCTGTTTCTGGCATTATCCTGGTCATTCAAAACGTTCGACGTCATCCTGTCGCTCACCGGAGGCGGCCCCTTCGCCTCGACGAGATCGGTGGCGCTCGACATTTATTTGGAGGCATTCACGAATAACCGTTACGGACTCGGAACGGCGAAGGCATTCGTCTTCTTCCTCATCGTGGCGGCCATCACGACCTTGCAGGTTTGGATCACGAAGAAACGGGAGGTGCAAGCCTAATGGGAATGAAACGATATAGCTTCAGAACCTTCACAATGGAAATCGCCGCCATTCTGCTGGCCATCGTATTCCTCATCCCGTTTTATTTCCTGATCGGCAACTCGCTGAAGCCGTTCGCGGAAATTCTGCTCGATTCGGCGGCGCTTCCCAAAAAGCTGAACTGGGACAATTATGCGAAGGCTTGGGAAATCATGAAATATCCGCGGGCGTTCGGCAACTCGCTGCTCATAACGGTGACGAGCATCGCAGGTCTTGTATGGATCAGCTCGATGGCCGCCTACCGCATGGTGCGCAGGCCGACAAAGTACAATCAGATTCTGTTCCTGCTGTTTGTCGCAGCGATGGTCATTCCGTTCCAATCCATTATGATTCCGCTTATGCGGGTAGCCAATTGGTTCAGCCTGATGGGCAGCATGCCGGGGCTCTGGTTCGCCTATCTCGGCTTCGGCTCGTCGCTGACGATTTTTCTCTATCACGGCTTCGTCAAGTCGATCCCGCTGGAGATCGAGGAATCGGCGGTGGTGGACGGCTGCTCGCCGTACGGCGTATTTTGGCGAATCGTGTTCCCGCTGCTCAAGCCGATGACGGTCACGATCGTCATTCTGAACAGCCTCTGGATCTGGAACGACTTTCTGCTGCCCCAGCTCATGCTTAGCGGGCCGGAGCTGCGCACCATCCCGTTGTCCACGTTCTCGTTCTTCGGGCAATATACAAAAAAATGGGACCTGGCCCTTGCCGCTCTCGTGATGGGCGTGACGCCGATCGTTATTTTCTTCCTGACGCTGCAGCGTCATATTATCGAAGGGATCACGGCAGGATCGGTCAAAGGGTAATGGTCAACATTCTACACTTTTTTGTTCAACATCATCGGTGTAGGCGTTTTCAAAGAACAATTATACTGGAAATGTAAAGATTTTAACAGGTTCACACAAAAAAGGGAGGAATCAACAAAATGAAAAAGACGATGCTGTTCATGTTGTCCGTCATACTGGTCGTGGTGCTCGCAGCCTGCGGCGGAAAAGGCAACAATGCCAACACGCCGGGCAACGCCGCTGAACCAGGCACGAATTCCGGAGCGGGCGGAACGAACGGCGCGGAAGCGCCGAAGGAGCCCGTCACGATCAAAATGTTCCAATTTAAGGTTGAAATCGCGGAAGCGCTCGCCAAAATGATCGCGGATTACGAGAAAGAAAATCCGAATGTGAAGATTCAACTCGAAACGGTCGGCGGCGGTGCGGATTACGGCGCGGCGCTGAAGGCGAAGTTCGCCGCGGGCGACGAGCCGGACATTTTCAACAATGGCGGCAACGCAGAGATGGACACCTGGTTGGAGTATCTTGAAGACCTGTCCGATCAGCCTTGGGTCGGCGATGTCGTTGATGCGGCTAAAGACCAAATTACCAAAGACGGCAAAATGTACGGCATGCCGATGAACCTCGAAGGCTACGGTTACATCTACAATAAAGACCTGTTCGCCAAGGCGGGCATCACGGAGCAGCCGAAAACGCTCACCCAACTGAACGAAGCTGCTCAAAAGCTGCAGGACGCGGGCATCACGCCTTTTGCCAACGGCTATCAGGAATGGTGGGTTCTTGGCATTCATAACTTCAACGTGGCGCTTGCGCAGCAGGAAGACCCGACTGCATTCATCGCAAGCATGAACGACGGCATCGGCAAAATTCCAGGCAACCCGATCTTCGAACAATGGGTTAACTTGCTTGACACGACAGTCGAATTCGGCAACAAAAATCCGCTCACGACGGATTACAACACGCAAGTCACGCTGTTTGCGAGCGGTGAAGCGGCTATGATGCAGCAGGGCAACTGGACGCAGGTTCAAATCGACGGCATCAATCCGGATCTGAACCTGGGCGTGCTGCCTATGCCGATCAGCGACGATCCTGCAAAGAACGATAAGCTGTATGCGGGCGTACCGAACAACTGGGTAGTCAACAATAAATCCGCGGTGAAGGAAGAAGCGAAAGCGTTCCTCAACTGGATGGTCAGCACGGAAACGGGTAAGCGTTATGTCGTCGAGGAGTTCAAGTTCATTCCCGCGCTGAAATCGATCGAAGTGAAAGACCAGAAAGTTCTGGGCGATATCGCGAACGAAGTCATCGCTTACAGCAACGCAGGCAATGCCTTGACCTGGAACTGGACCCGCATGCCTGAAGGCGTAACGCAAGAGCTTGGCGCTGCTATGCAATCCTACATTGCCAAGAAGACGACCAAAGAGCAGATGCTCGAAGCGTTCCAGAAATCGTGGGAAAACCTGCGGAAGAAATAAGAACGTCGACAATGTCCCGGCCGCGCAAAAGCGGTTCGGGGCATTTTCTGTTGCCGGGGGACGGGAATCGGCGTAAAATACAAGGATAAGTCATCGAATGAGACGGAAGGCGGGACACGGACATGGACATGGACTACCGATTCTCGAGTCGGGTGAATCAATTGCAATCCTCCGCAGTGCGGGATATTCTTAAGCTGACGCAGGGTCAGGAAATCGTATCGTTTGCGGGCGGGCTGCCCGCGGAGGAGCTGTTTCCGCTCGACGCCGTCCGGCAGGCGGCCGACCGGGTTTTCACAAACGGCAGCGGCTCGCTGCAGTACGGCTTGACGGAGGGCTTTCTCCCGCTGCGCGAGCAGCTGTGCGGGCGGATGGCAAATAAAGGCATGCCGGTATCGCCGGACGAAATGATTCTGACGACAGGCTCCCAGCAGGCGATCGATCTGATCGTGCGCGTGCTGACTGAACCGGGCGATACGGTGCTGGTGGAAAATCCGACGTATTTGGCGAGTCTTCAGGTGTTTGCGATGAACGGCCTGAACGTGGAAGCGGCGGAGAGCGACAATGACGGGATGCTGCTGGACGCGGCGGAGCGCATTTTACGCGAGCGCAAGCCGAAGCTCGTCTATGTCGTGCCGACGTTCGGCAATCCGACCGGGCGCGTATGGAGTCTGGAGCGGCGGACGGGACTGCTTGAGCTTTGCCGGAAATACGGCGTTCCGATTCTTGAGGATGACCCTTACGGCGACATTCGGTTCGATGCGTCCGCGAGCTATCCGACGATTTTCTCCTTGGGCGGCCAGGCCGAGGGGGGCTGCGTGCTTTATACAGGCACCTTCTCGAAAACGGTTGCTCCTGCGCTTCGCACCGGCTGGGCGATCGGTGACAAACGCGTAATTCGCAATATGGCAAAGGTGAAGCAGGCGGCCGATTTGCATTCGAGTACGCTGGATCAGCAGACGCTTAGCGAGCTGCTGCGGCATTTTGCGCTGGACGATCATATTCGACTCATCGCAGATGAATATGGCAAACGGATGCGCCATATGGTGTCGCTGCTCAAGGGCTGCGGCGTACCGGAGTTGAATTGGGCGGAGCCGCAGGGCGGGATGTTCATTTGGTTGGAGCTGCCGGAAGCGCTCGACGCGGAAGCGCTGCTGCGCAGCGCGGTGCAGAAGGGCGTGGCGTTCGTGCCGGGCGTATCGTTCTACGCCGGCGAGCCGAAACGCAACACGGTCCGCATGAACTTCACGTATACGACCGGGCAGCGCATGGAAGCGGGCGTGGCGCGGTTGGCGGAAGCGATCGGGGAGTTTACGGCCCGCAGGTAGGATTGAATGTAGAGGTGCGGAAGGCCTGATCACCGCCGAGCGAACCGCCGCCGACTGGACCACCATCGATTGAACCCCCGTCGGCGGACGCCGGAGCAGGCCGGCTGGCCAGCCAGGCTTCGACGACGTCCGCATAGTCGAGCAGCGCCTGCTCGCCGGTTGGACGAAGGCGGTACAGCCCGCGGCTGACGCGCTCGAACCAGCCGTAATGGTCGGCCCGCAGCATGCGGGCCGCCTGGCCGAAGCCCGTCAGTTCCGCGGTACGGCGCGGCGCTGACGGGCCTTCCTCGCGCAGCACCCAAGCGCAGCGGAGCGCCTTCTCGCGGTAAGAGGTGACGAGCTTGCGCTTCGTGCTGCCACCGACGTTATAGTCGCCGCTCCGTTCCTTGAACTCGTTCAGCAGCCTCGACTGCCGCTTTCGCCGCATGCCGCGAACCGGCGGCTCGCCCGGCTCGCAAAGCACCTCGAGGACCGGCTTTTTCGTTTTGAAGAAAGTGACGGTCATCAGTCCCAGGCCGAGCAGCCGGCACAGCTCCGCCAAGTCGCCGAAACGCTGGTTGACCGCGCCTGTTTTCATCCGGTTCCGCTCAACCGCGAGCATGACCCGGTCCGTCAGACGCAGCCGTTCGACGCCCTGCAAGAGCAGCCCGAGCGTGAACGTTTTTTTCATCTCCACGATAACCGTCGTCTCTCCGCCGGGCAGGACGGCCACCATGTCGCAGTGCAGCACCTCGCTTTTCACCTCGTATCCCCGCTGCTCGAAGAACGATTTGACCGGTTCGTATAGTTCCGTTTCATGTTTGACGGCCAAGCCGGGCTCCCCCTTTCCTGATGACGAATGCCGAAGCGCTGCGAACACTCCGTTTCTGATAGAAGGCATAGTCGAACCCGCCTGCGCTCCTCGCAGGTTCGCGTTGAAGTTTTTCCCATTATAGCATAGGAACGCCTGCCGCCGTCCCGAGAACAAGGTCGCAATTTGATGGAACAAGACATAAAATATGGAGCAATTTCCCGTCCGACTTTGCATAGTTATGTATTACTCGCTTGCGGGAGCTTTGGGCGGTCGCTATAACGGCAACGGAGACAGGGAGGAGGCAGGGCATGGATATATTCAAACGGGTTTCGGAGTACAATGCGGAGAACGAGAGGTTGGTTTGGTCAGGGACGTTCAAGGAGTACATTGCACTGCTCGAGAAAGATCCGACACCGGCAATGACCGCCCATGCGCGCGTCTATGAGATGATCAAGTCTTTCGGGGTAGAGGAAACCGGCGGGCATAAGCGATATAAGTTTTTTGAACGGGAAATTTTCGGGCTGGATCGCTCGGTGGAGAAGCTGGTTGAGGAGTATTTCCACTCGTCGGCCCGCCGGCTGGATGTGCGCAAGCGGATTTTGCTGCTCATGGGGCCTGTCAGCGGCGGCAAATCGACGATCGTGACGCTGCTCAAGCGGGGACTGGAGCTTTTCTCACGGACGGAGCAAGGCGCAGTGTACGCCATTAAGGGGTGTCCGATGCACGAGGAGCCGCTGCACCTTTTTCCGAATGAGCTGCGGCCCGACGTGGAAAAAACGCTTGGCGTACGCATTGAAGGCAACCTTTGCCCTTCCTGCCAAATGCGGCTAAAAACCGAATACGGCGGCAACATCGAGAATGTGATGGTGGAACGGGTCACCATCTCCGAGGACAGCCGGATCGGCATCGGCACGTTCAGCCCGTCGGACCCGAAATCCCAGGACATCGCGGATCTGACAGGCAGCATCGACTTCTCGACGATTACCGAATACGGCTCCGAATCGGATCCGCGCGCATACCGGTTCGACGGCGAGCTGAACAAGGCGAACCGCGGTCTGATGGAGTTCCAGGAAATGCTGAAGTGCGACGAGAAATTTCTGTGGAATTTGCTGTCCCTGACGCAGGAGGGCAACTTTAAAGCGGGCCGCTTCGCCTTGATATCCGCTGACGAGCTGATTATTGCCCACACCAACGAATCCGAGTACAAGTCGTTTATCGCCAACAAGAAGAACGAGGCGCTGCAGTCGCGGATGATCGTCATGCCGATTCCATACAACCTGAAGGTGTCGGAGGAAGAGAAGATTTACAACAAACTGATCGGCCAGAGCGACATGAAGCATATCCATATCGCGCCGCACGCGCTGCGGGCCGCGGCGATCTTCTCGATACTTACCCGGCTCAAGGAAACGAAGAAGCAGGGCATGGATCTGATCAAAAAAATGCGGATGTACGACGGGGAAGAGGTCGAAGGCTACAAGGAAGCCGATCTGAAGGAAATGCAGAACGAATATTTGGAGGAGGGCATGTCGGGCATCGACCCGCGCCATGTCATCAACCGGATTTCAAGCGCCTTGATCAAGCAGGACCTGGCATGCATCAATGCGCTCGATGTGCTGCGGGCATTGAAGGACGGCCTTGACCAGCATCCTTCCATCACCAAGGAGGAGCGCGAGAAATATCTCAATTTCATCTCGTCGGCGCGCAAGGAATACGACAATCTGGCGAAAAAGGAAATACAAAAGGCGTTCGTTTACTCCTTCGAGGAGTCTGCCCGCACGCTGTTCGAGAACTATCTGGACAACATTGAAGCGTACTGCAACTGGAACAAAATCAAGGATCCGCTGACCGGCGAGGAGCTCGATCCGGACGAGAGGCTGATGCGTTCGATCGAGGAGCAAATCGGCATATCGGAGAATGCGAAAAAAGCGTTCCGCGAAGAGATTCTGATCCGCATCTCCTCGTACTCGCGCAAAGGAAAAAAATTCGATTATGCGAGCCACGAGCGGCTGCGGGAAGCGGTGGAGAAAAAGCTGTTCACCGACCTGAAGGACATCGTCAAAATCACGACCTCCACCAAAACGCCGGATGAGCTGCAGCTGAAGCGGATCAACGAAGTGACCAAACGGCTGATCGACGAGCATGGCTATTGCCCCGTGTGCGCCAACGAGCTGATGCGGTATGTCGGCAGCCTGCTGAACAGGTAACGGATTGGCGGCGGTCTAACCCGGCTCGATCGGCAAGCGCATAAACCGTCAGGGCTGCCTGACGGTTTATCGCAATGCGCACCGCGCAAAGTCAATGTAGGACCGCGGAATTAATTTTCGGTTGCAAGTCGAATTTTGTCGTGTATAATTTATCATACATAGAACATTCAGGATATTGTAGTAGGAATAAAGACCAGACAACTAACCGCCTAGCACTGTTTTTCTTAACGAAACGGCAAATCCACCGAAAGATGGAGGCGCAAAGCCACGGGCCTAAGGCGAAATGCTATGGCAGCCGGGTTGCCGAATTAGGAACGGATCTGCAAAGACAAATCCAGTCCTTTATTCGGGCTGGATTTTTTTTATCTTACTGGGAGGGACATCGATGAAACCGCTAGTTAAAACGAGATTGGCCGGCAGCGATCCGCTCGAAATGAGCATTCGAACCATTCTGGAGGAGATCGGAGAAAATCCGAACCGGGAAGGCCTTCTGGATACGCCCAAACGCGTCGCCAAAATGTACCGCGAGGTTTTCGCGAATGTCGGAGTCGATCCCGCAACGGCATTGACGACAACCTTTGAAGAGGAGTACGACGGGATCATAACCGTCAAAGATATCGCTTATTACACGTTCTGCGAGCACCACCTGATCCCGTTCTACGGACAAGCTCATATCGGCTATATGCCGGAGGGACGAATCGTCGGATTAAGCAAATTCGCGAGGCTGGTAGAGCTCGTCTCCGGGCGGCCGCAGGTCCAGGAGAGAATGACCCAGCAAATTGCAGCTGCGGTTGTCGACGTGCTGAAACCGAAGGGCGTCATCGTTACGGTTGAAGGAACGCATCTGTGCATGTGCGCGCGCGGCGTGAAAAAACCGGGCACCTCGACGGTAACGACGGTGAAGAAAGGCATATTCGCCGACAACGTGGCCTTGTGCGAGGAATTTGACCGTTCGATTTCAAGGAAATAGACATGTCCGTTCCAATCGGAGGCGGGGGGAGGTCCCATATGCTTTTCATATCAAGAAGAATCGATTTTTCCGCGACCCACGTCTATCGGGTTTCGTCCTGGAGCGAAGCGGAAAACAAGCGGGTATTCGGGCTTTGCAGCAACCCGAACGGCCATGGCCATGATTACCGGCTCGAGGTGGTGGTCAAAGGCGCTTTGAACGAAAAATCCGGCATTGTGGTGAATACGACCGATATTAAGCATATCGTCGGTTCGTTTGTGGAAGACGAGCTCGACGGCAAATTTCTGGACAGGCAGCATCCTTACTTCGTGACCCATATGCCGACGACGGAAAATCTGGCCGGCTATATTTGGCAGTCCCTTGAAAACCGCTTTGAAAATTGCGAGCTTCACCGGATTCGACTGTATGAAAACCATTATTTGAGCGCGGAAAAGGAGAAGGCTGCTTTGACACGGCTTACGCGAAAATACCACTTTTGTGCGGCTCACCGGTTGCACAGCGACCAGTTGTCCGCGGAGGAAAATTTGGAGTTGTTCGGCAAATGCAACAACCCGCACGGACACGGGCACAATTACTACCTTGATGTGACGGTCCATGGGGAGCCCGATCCGGTTACCGGCATGATCGTCAATCTGGCCGAGCTCGATGAAATCGTGCAGAAGCAGGTGCTTGACAAGGTCGATCATAAGCATCTGAACCTGGACACTGCGGAATTCAAGGACCTGAATCCGACGTCGGAGGCGGTGGCGATGGTTATCTACAATATGCTTCATCCCCATCTTCCGGAGCTGCATAAAATCGGGCTATGGGAAACCGAAAAAAATTATTTTGAGTACCGCGGTGCCGGAGAGCTGTCATGATCGATTTCGGGCAGCTGAAAGGGAAAACGATCGCCATCACCGGGGCGTCCCGCGGCATCGGCAAAGAAACGGCGCGATTGTTGGCAGGTCTGGGAGCAAATCTGGCGCTCGGGGCAAGAAATACGGACGAATTGGATGAGGCCGCGTCACAGCTGGATACGGAGGTTCTAACGCTGCCGCTTGACGTGACCGATGAGGAATCGGTGCGGAGCTTTGCGGAGGAAGCTGTCTCAAAATTCAAAAAAATAGACGGACTGATCAACAGCGCCGGCACAGGCGTATTCGAGTCCCTGATCACGATGGCGGCCGACGATTTCGACCGTATGATCGCCGTTAACCTTACAGGCACGTTCTTGAGCTGTAAATGGTTCGGTCAGCACATGGTACGCAACGGGGCCGGCAAAATGATCAATGTCGTTTCGATCGCCGGTACGACCGCGCTGCCGGGCTGCGGCGGTTACTCCGCCTCGAAATTCGGCGTGCTGGGGCTGACAAGGGTGCTGCAGGCCGAGTTGCGGGACAAGGGCATACAGGTGACGGCGGTTTTGCCGGGAGCGGCGGCCACTTCATTCTGGAACGGGATCGACCCGAAACCCGACATGTCGAAAATGATTCCCGTCGAATCGCTGGCCAAACATCTGGTTTATCTTCTGTGCCAGCCTGCAGGCAGCGTAGTGGATGAAATCACGATAATGCCTCCGCTAGGTATCTTGTAAGGGGAGGAAGCTGAATCGCAACCGAACAGATGACATTACGAGGGTGACTCTGAAAGCAGGGGCTGCGAAAATGCCAAGATCACCGTTTTAACGTCCCTGTCATCGCCTGAGGAGGTTGGTTAGCTTGAAAGCACAAGGAAAAAGCATCATATCGAAAGGGAAAAACGTCAAGGAAGCGGTCATGATCGCTTTGGATTTATTAAATGAAAAGCTTGACGCCGTAGATGTGGTGGTGATGGAAAACGGGTCGAAGGGGATTTTGGGGCTCGGCTCAAAGCTGGCGGTTGTGCGGGTGACGGTGATAGGGAGAACGGCTGAACCTGTGGCCGACCTTGAGGCGGCCGTCGAATCGATGGAATTGCCGGAGCTTGCCGATGCTCCCATGGGGAGCGAGAATAAGCGGACCTTCGAAGACGAGAGCCTGTCCGGCAAAGCATGGATTCGAAACGGACAAATCAATTGCAAAGAGGCGCCCGACAAATATCCGATGGTCAAGCCGTGCGACAAGGTGCAATTGTATAAAAATAACGAGCTTGTGAAGAACGCGGTGCTCATTCGCGAAACCGATCATCTGACGGTGGACATTCAGGATGAGATCCGGGAGCCCGTCTGGGAACTGGAAATACGGCCGGGGAAAATGTCAGCCGTGTTGAAAATCGTACCGGGCTTCCGCATCCGGCGCAAAATAAAAGACAAGGCGCCGGACACCTGCGTTCAGATCGAGGTAGAGGAAAAAAAGATTCCGCTCGTTATCGAAACCGAGCCGCTGCTTGAAAAGCTGCGCGAACTGGGCATTGTCCACGGTGTCGACTATACCGAGATTGCCCGCGCTTGCACAACTGACGAGGCGGGAACGTTCGTCATCGCCGTAGGAACGCCTCCGTCCCCGGGCAAAAACGGGTACTTCCTGCCGCTGCAGGAGCTTGAAGTGAAAAAGGGGTTGAAGGAGCGATCCGACGGCTCGATCGATTACCGGGAGCTTCAGCAGTTTCCATCCGTTGAGCCGGGACAGGTATTGGGAACGGTCCGGCCGCCGGTGCCGGGCGTGCCCGGGTCGACGGTGACCGGCGAAGCCGTTTATCCGCCGGAAGCGCTGCCCCTTGCACTTCTAGCCGGCAAAGGTATCATTGCGGTAGAGGATGCGGGGGGCACCCGAATAATCGCGACCGAAGCGGGACACCCGGACGTTAAACTGAAAGGGAGATCGGCCCAAATATCGATTGTGACGATGCTTAGGATCGGCAAGGACGTCGACCTTCAGCTCGGCAATGTGCATTACGCGGGCGACGTGGAAATTGTCGGTTCGGTGCAGGACGGGATGCTGGTCGAAGCGCAAGGGAACATCATGGTTTACGGGAATATCAATATGGCCAAGGTGAGCGCGGGCAGCTCTGTCATCGTGAGGCACAATATTGTGACAAGCGAGGTTACCGCCGGCAAAAGCAGCTTTTTGAAAGCGGAAATTCACCAGCTGCTGAGCCGGTTTGTGCAGCAAATGAGACTGATGGAGGCGGCGATTCAGCAGCTTTCCACCGTCCCGGCGTTCAAGGCATCGTCTTTCACGCGGACAGGGCTCGGGCCCCTGATTAAAATTTTATGCGACGGCAAGTTCAAGTCGTTTCCGGCTTTGACCCAGTCATTGATTCATAAAATTGAGAGCGGCCAGGATGTGCTGGAGAAGGAGTGGAAGGATTTTGCCCAACGATTGCACAAAGGCTTTATCATGAGCCATGCTTCGGAATTCAAATCGGTGGAAGATATCGTACAGACGATTCAGATGGCCGAACAGTTCCTGGCGGATACAAGCGATGAGGAGCAGGGCGCCGGTTGCTTCATCAAAGCGGGGGGCGTTCATAACAGCCGGTTGTACTCCAGCGGCGATATCACGATTTCCGCGCAAGGCATCTATCAATCGATCATTCGGTCCGGCGGACACGTCGAGGTGGAGGGATCTGTGCGCGGAGGAGAAATATACGCTTCAAAAAGCGTGAAAATAGGAGAAACCGGGACCAAGGGAGGAGCACCCACCAAGATCGTTGTCCCCAAAGGGGAAACCATTAAAATCAACGATGCCATGGAAGAAACCGTTGTTCAGGTAGGCGCCCGGATATACAAATTCGACGTTCGATCTTCCAATGTGTACGCAAGACTGGATTCAGATGGGGAACTGCTACTTTACTGAGAGGAATGAACCGGATGTTCCGTTATAAAATCGTTGATGAGGAAACAAGGACCGTCGTCTTCCTGCAAGGGGATATGGACATCGATGTCACGGAGACGATCGAGGAGGAAGTCATGCCGGCGTTGACGTACCGCAAAGAAGTTCACCTCGATTTCGCAGAGGTTCAGTTTGTAGACTCCTCCGGCATCGGACTGTTGATTTCGCTCGTTCAGCATTTGACGGAGCAGGGAATAAAGACACGGATTATTCATCTGAATGCGGAAGTGAAGCAGGTGTTTGAGCTGCTGCAGCTGCCGGATATTTTGGGGCATGACGTGATGAGCGATTTTGAGGGCGGCGCATCATAAAAGGAACAGGGGGAGCCGGCATGGAGCTGGAGAACCGCAAATATCAAGGCACCCGAACGGAGCCGTTGGAGATCGTGATCGAAGAGATGGAAGGCAGCGAGGACAAATACGAAAATGTCCGCGTCGTGATTGAAGAGGTCAGCTTTGAGGGGGTGAGATTTACGGCCGACGTTGAATTTCGGAAGGACGAGGAGATTCATTTTCGTCTTCCCAGCATTAACGTCGAATCCCTCGTTGCCGGCCGAATCGTCTGGAAAAAGGAATTGGAAACCAAGCAGTATCAATACGGCCTTCATATCCTGAGCGAGTAAACGCGCCGCAGGGGTAATGGGTTTACGGCGGCTTACTGCGCACTTTGTTGAAGCTGCTGGGCGTTCTGCTGTGTACTGTTTTGCGCATTTTGCTGATTATTCATCGTGAATATCCCTCGTGGCTGATGGATGTTCGTACCCCACTAAGGTGAAACAAAACGCGGAATTTTATACAAGCGGCAGTTCGATCCGAATTCGGGTTCCGCGTTCCGGCTCCGTGCGGATCTGAAACCGGACCCGCTCGCCGTAGGCAAGCAGGAAACGGCGGTACACGTTGAGAATACCCGTATGATTGCGGAAAAACGGATCGACTTGCTCGGTCCTGGAATCGATCAGCCGGTTCAACTTGTCCATCACATCGTCGGGCATGGACATCCCGGTGTCGTGGACCTCGATCAGCAGCATATCCTCCTGGCGGTGGGCCATGACGGTTAAGGTGAACGCACCGGGATTCATATGGGGGCTCCAGCCATATTTGATCGCGTTCTCCACAAACGGCTGGATGCTGAGCTTCATGATCGGGATGTCGAGCGCGGCCGGATCGACCTCAAATACCGCATCCACATCCGTACCGTTCCGGTAATAATGGATCGTCAGGAAATTACGGATGTAGGCCAGCTCTTCCTTCAGCGGGGCCCGCCCGCCGTCGTTTCTTACACTGTACCGCATCATGCGCGATACCGATTGCACCATCTCCCCGACCGCTTCCCCGTTATTTTTGCCGGCATAGGATTCGATCGTCTCCAGTGTATTGAACAGAAAATGCGGGTTGATCTGGGCCTGAAGCTGGAGCAGCTCGCGTTCTTTCTCCTTCAGCTTCGATTGGACAACTTCCTGCTCCATCCGCTTCAGCTCGTTCAGCATTTGATTATAGCCGTGAATCAGAAATCCGATCTCGTCGTTGTTGGACGGTTCGCTGATCGGATGGTATGAGCCTCGTCCTAGACGTGCCATTCCCTGTTTGAGCTTGGAAAGCGGGCGGAGGACGATGTTCATCATGGGATAGGCTACGAACAGGGATATGGAGAAGCTTGCGACCGCAATAAGCAGCGTCAGGCTGGTGGATTGCGCAGCGCCCTTCGTCATGCTGCTCAGCGGGGCGATCCATACGAGCTTCCAATCGCCGTAAGGCAAATCGGAATAGGTGACCTCGTACCGGACCGCGTCCGAAGTGAACATGAATTCACGATTATTGCGCGGGCCCAAATGAAGCGCATTCCTGAAGTCCCGCAGCAGGAGGTCCTCCATGTTCACATTGGACACTGCGGCGTTATTGGAATCATGATATAGTAGAAGATGCCCCTCCTGCTCATACTCCGGTCCGCTGAGCAGGCTTTTGATTTTATCCTCGCTGATTTCAATCGAGAACCAGGCGCCGATGCTGCCGGTCCGCAGATTGTAGACGGGACGCATGAAAGAGAACACCGTTTCCTTCGTATCCAGCGCATAATTAAGGGGATGGGGGGCGCTCAGCGTCGTCTCGTTCAGACGATCCATATTGCCGTACAAGCGGTCGCTGGCGAGCGGATAATTGAAATCGAATCTTTTCTGGTATGAATCGAAATACGTTTTGCCAAGTTTGTCCATGTAGAGAACGCCCAGAATTTCATTGCGCTCCTGCAGCGACTGCCGCTGGATCGGCTGATAATCGATCGTATAACCCGCTTGCGCAACCAGATCGTCGGGCGGCGTCTCCATAAATCGTTGAAACGCGGAATTGGTGAACAGCGAATCGAAAGAATCGCTGACATCCTGAAGATAGGCGGTAAGGTCCTTGGACACCGATTGCACATATTGAGAGGAGATTGAAGACGAGTATTCGGTGCCCGAACGGAACATGAAATACTGTGAGCTGTAGCTCACAATTGCGGTAGGGACAATTGAAATCGCTACCAGAATAACAAATAATTTATGCTTGAGCGACAGATACACCAGTATCCGTTTCAGGGAAAGCAGGAGCGACTTCATGCCGGGGTGACCTCCTCATATAGGTGCGCTGCTTGAAGCAATGTATTCAACATTCCGTGACGGAATCCTTGCAAGGAGCTGACGAACGATGAAAATCTGCGTCGCAGACGATGAAAAGGAAGTAAGGGAAAGCATCATTCATAAGCTGAGGGCCTTGTACCCGCAAGATGAAATCTACGATGTGGAATTCGGGCGCAAGGCGCTGCGGCAAATCGCCGCGGTCAATCCCGATCTCGTTTTTCTCGATATCCGGATGCCGGAAATGGACGGGCTCGATATTTTGCAGTCGATCAAGCAACGCAGGCCTTCCATACAGGCGGCGATGCTGTCTGGTTATGACGATTTCGTGTATGCGAGAAAGTCGCTCCATCTGGGCGCGATCGATTATTTGCTGAAGCCGGCGGACCGGGAGGAGCTGCGAGCGGTCGTCGAACGGGTCAAATCGGAAACGGACAAGGCGTTCGGCAAGGAAATCGACATTCATCTGGGAAGGCTTTCCGCCAAGTATGTATTCATCGATACGCTGCGCTATTTTAACACAAGCCTGTGGTTCGATGAAAGAAGGGAAAAAACGGTCCTGTTCGGACACGCCGGGAGCTTGCACCGGCAGCTTGAGGAGACCCCGAAGGATACCGTGTTTACTTTTTGCGTCAATCACGACTATGAAGGAGCGGTAGTCGTCCGCCAGCCGGTGCACCGGGGGCCTTTTTTTCAGCTTGTGGAACATTTCGTGCCGGCGGTGCTGGAGGGCATCGACAGATGGGAGAGCGAGCGCTTTTTCGGCAGACCGCCGGAAGGGAGAAGCCATGCAAATACCCGGAGGACAGCCGGTCGGCGGGCCGCCCAGCTGCGCCGTCAGATTATGGCCACCGCACGGACGGGCAGCCATCAGCGTCTGGAGCAATCCTTGAATGAATGGCTGGAATGCTTGTATGGCCTCGATTTGTCGATGCTAAGAAAGGAATGCGTCAACCTGATGGCGTTGCTGGATGAAGGGCTGGCCGGCGGCGGCGAAGTCATTGTGCTCGAGGAGGAGAAAATCCATTACTGGACGCAATGGGTGAGCAAGCACCGGACCTGGGGCGAATTAAGCGGCAAAATCCGCAAGTTTGTGCTCGACGGCATCAGGGCTTTGACGCAGCCGGAAAGCCAGTCGCATACAGGCTGGTTTCAGCAGGCGCTGCATATGCTCGACACCTCGGCCGATCCGAATCTGAGCCTCGAGCTGGTGGCTGAGGCGGTAGGCGTTCATTCCGTCACATTAAGCCGTATTTTCAAGCAGCAGACGGGCATGAACTTTGTCCGGTATTTGGTGCGGAACCGGCTGCGCCTCGCGCAAAAGCTGCTGCTGAACTCGGAGAAAAATATTAACGATATCGCGGAAGAGGTCGGATACGTCGATTACCGATATTTCCGCACGCTCTTCAAAAAGGAGTTCGGCATGACGCCGTCCGAATACCGGAGAAGCAACGGGATCGCAGGCGGCGTAGACGAGGTGGATTGATGCGGGTGCTTTCAACCGGCGCGTCGGAAAATAGCAACGGAAACAACCGTTAACGCAAAGTTGACGGTTTTTTTATATTTAGTTGATTATTGGAAAAAATAATCGATCCAGACAGCGGTTACCGTGCCAATCTAAATCATTTGGCCGTTAACGTTAAAAAATTCTCTACCTCGCGTTAAATTATTCCGCTGTGAACCGTATGAGCTAACTTTTATAATCATTCTATAGGCGCTTACAAAGACGACGCCGATCATAAAACATTTTGGGGGATGAAGCAATGCGCGTGCTAAAAGGGTGTATGATCCTCGTTCTGGTTTTGATCATCGGCATGACGACCGCATGCTCGACCAATAACGGGAAAACGAATTCCCAAGGCTCCGCGAATACCGCCGATACCGGCGGCGCCGGAAACGCCAGTGGCGCTGCGGAGAAGCCGAAGGAGCTGAGAATCCTGTATGCGACGGCCGAGGCCGGCTCCGAAGCGATTCTGGATGCGGTGAAGAAATACGAGACTGAGTTCGGCATCAAGGTGTCCGTGGACACGTTCCCTTATAACAATCTGCAGGAGAAAGTATTTTCCGAGCTGGCGCAAAAAAGCGACTACTACGACCTGATGGCGATCGATACGCCTTGGGTGCCGCAGCTGATCCAGCATCTGGAGCCGCTTTCATCCTACATGAGCGCCACGAAAAACCCGGATCTGCTGGCGCTGGACGACTACATCGCCAAAGTGTTCCTTGACACGTCGGTGTTCAAGCTGGACGCGCCGAACGAGCAGCCGCCGGCAATGAACACCATCTCGCTCGATGCGATTACAGGCGCAGGCTTCGAGGCGGTCGGGCTTCCGATCCAGTCGAATGCGCTGACGGTCAGCTACCGTAAGGATTTGTTCGAGGACCCAGCCAACCAGGCCGCGTTCAAGGAGCAATTCGGCCGTGAGCTTGCGGTGCCGAATACGCTGGATGAATACCTCGACGTCGCCAAGTTTTTTACCCGCGATACGGACAACGACGGCAAGATCGATATGTACGGGACGACGCTGATGGCGAAAAAGCATGAAGCGGGCTTCGTCGATTTCAAGTCGTTCCTGAGCGATTTCGGCGGTTCCATTTTCGACGCGAACATGAAGCCGATGTTCAATAACGAGCAAGGCGTTAAAGCTCTGGAGCTGTACGGCAGCTGGATTAACGAGTACAAGGTGACGCCTCCGGGAACGACGACCTATACGTGGGATGAAGTCGCAACCGTTTTTGGCTCCGGTCAAGTCGCAATGGGCATGAACTACCACGATATGCAGCTTGATCCGAAGGTGAACGGCAAGACCGGATACTTCCTGTTCCCCGGCCGCGAGGACGGCAGCGGCAATGTCCGCGGCCCGCATTTCGGTTCGTGGGAGCTGTCAGTCAGCAAATACTCGAACAACAAACAGGCTGCATACGATCTGGCGGAGTGGCTGACCAGCCCTGCGACGCAGGAAGGCTACATTCCGTTCAAGCAGCACGTCACTCGGCTTTCAAGCTACAAGGCGGCCCAAGCCATTGAAGACGAAACGGTCAGAGAATTTTATCAAGTGCTGGGCGAGTCGCTGAAGGTCGGCGTCGGCCGTCCGAGAATTACGAATTACGGTCAAGTATCCGAAGCCGTGCAGGTCGGGATGAACGATTATCTCACCGGCCGCAAAGGGGCCAAGGAAGCGCTGGACAGCGCCGCCAAGCAGGTCGAGGCCATTATGGAGCAGGCGGGGTACTACAAGTAATATGTAAGCTCACGTCTCATAAGCATAAGGATGATCGCCATGCACGCAGCTTATAGGAAGACGAACAAAACGCTCATTTCCGCCCTGTTGAACATCGTCATGTATGCCGCGTTGTTCGTGGCGCTATTTCCCGTACTCTGGATGGTCATGACCTCCTTCAAGACGTCATGGGACGCGCAGGCTTTGCCTCCGATCTGGTTTTTTGCGCCGGTGATGGAGAACTACGTGAATCTTTTCAACGGGGGGAGCAGCTCGGGCGATTTCAAGGTGCTGCTCACCAACAGCACGATTGTAGCGCTGTCCTCGACGATTCTGTCCGTCGTGTGCGGTGCGCTGGCTTCCTACTCGTTATCACGGTTCAAGACAAAGCGAGGCAAGGATATCGCGATGTGGATTCTGTCCACCCGGATGTTTCCCCCGGCGGCAACGCTAATACCTGTTTTCATGATGATGAATGGGCTGCGCCTGATGGATACGTATGCGGCGCTCATCATCCCGTATACGGCGTTCAACCTGTCGTTCGTCGTATGGATGCTGAAAGGGTTCTTCGATGAAATTCCGAAGGATCTGGAAGAGTCCGCGATGGTTGACGGCTGCACGAGGTTTCAAGCTTTTCGCCGGATTATTCTCCCGCTTGTAGCTCCGGGCCTCGCGGCAACGGCCATTATCTGCCTGATGTTCAGTTGGAACGAATTTATGTTTGCCCTTGTGCTGACGCGCAACGAGGTCGTCACGGCCCCGATTATCGCCAACCAGTTCGTGACGATGTACGGCATACAATGGGGCGAATTGACCGCAGCCTCCACGCTGATGACGGCGCCCGTCCTTATTTTCGCCATTCTGGTCCGCAACCACATGATCAAGGGCTTGACGTTCGGATCGGTGAAATGAGCGGCGTGGCGGATGGCCGCATCGGGTCAAGATCAATGGACAGGAGAGAGCGACGATGAGAGCAGTCATACTGCCCGGAAACAAAGAGGTGCATGTCGTTGACCGGCAGAAGCCGGCGCCGAAGGAAGGAGAGGTGCTCATCCGCCTGCGGGTTTCCGCGATTTGCCGAAGCGACATGAGTCTGTATAACGGAACGCCGATCGTCGGCGGCAATGCCGCCAAGACGGGCTACATCATT
>NZ_KK082115.1:40890-44673 GCF_000598065.1 Paenibacillus darwinianus
GACGGGCTACATCATTCCCGGGCACGAGCCGGCGGGCGATGTGGTGGAGGTCGGCAACGGTGTGAAAGGGCTGGAGCCGGGCGACAGGGTAGCGGTGTACCTCGCGATCGGATGCGGGCATTGCTCCTATTGCCTAAGAGGTTATATGCATCTATGTCCGCAGTGGAAATGCGTCGGCTTTGACGTGGACGGCGGCGACGCCGATTACATGGTTGCGCCTGCTGCCTGCTGCCTGAAGCTGCCGGACGGGATGTCCTACGAGACGGGTGCGTTGCTGACCGACAACGTCGGAACGCAATACCATACGCAGAAAATGCTCGGCGTGTCCGGCCAGGACAGCGTCGCCGTTTTCGGTCTCGGACCGATGGGCAGCGCGGCTGCCTTGGTCGCCAAGGCGCGCGGCGCCAGGGTTATTGCGGTGGACGTCCTCGATTCCCGGCTGCAAATGGCGAAGGAGCTGGGCGTCGATGCGATCGTCAACAGCACGCTGCAGGATGCGGTGCAAGCGCTGCGCGACTGGACGTACGGCGAAGGCGTGGACGCTGCAATCGATTGCTCGGGAAGTCCGATCGCGCAGAACGCGGCGCTGGACGCCGCGCGCAAGCTGGGCTCGGTTGCCTTCGTCGGCGAGTCCCGGTCGACCACGATCAATCCGAGCGACCAGATGATCCGGAAGCTGTTGAGAGTGGTCGGCGGCTGGCATTTTCCGGTATGGGAATGGGAGGAGATTGCGCGGTTCGTCATCGATCAGAACATTCCGGTCAATCAGTATATCACTCATCGGTTCTCGATCGAGCAGGCAGACGAGGCGTTCCGCCTGTTCGACGAGCGGGTAACCGACAAAGCGGTTTTCGTATGGGAGTGAGGAAGCTCAAGGTCGAATCGGGAGCGTTGAAGTATTACCTGTTCATCCCGACGCTGGCCATTCTTATTTTCATGACGGTCGTGCCGCTTGCCTTCTCGCTCATTACCAGCTTCACCGGCTACAAGGCGACCGAAAACGGCAGCTTCGCCTTCAATGGGATCGACAACTTCGTCCGCGCTTGGGGCGACACCAACATCCGGGCAGCGTTCTGGAATACGCTGACGTTCGTTTTTTTCTCGGTCGGCATCGAGTTCGTGCTGGGGATGGCATTGGCGGTGCTGCTGAACAGGCAGGTCAGGGGCATCACATTCATCCGGACCTTCCTGCTGCTGCCGATGATGGTTACGCCGGTCGCGGTTGGCCTGCTCTGGCGATGGATGTTCAACACCGATTACGGGCTGATCAATTATTTTGCAGGCGCATGGTTTGGGTCGGACCCGATCAATTGGCTCGGCGAGCACATCTATGCCATGCCGGTCGTTATTCTGGTCGACGTGTGGCAGTGGACGCCCTTCGTCGTACTGTCCTTGCTGGCCGGCTTGCAATCACTGTCATCCGAGCCTTATGAAGCCGGCAACATCGACGGTGCGAGCGCCTGGCAGATCTACCGGTATATAACGCTGCCGCAGCTCAAGTCGGTCATTCTTGTCGTGCTGCTGATCAGAACCATCGATTCGTTCAAATCGTTCGACGTCGTATGGATTCTGACCAACGGGGGCCCGGGGGTCAGCACGGAATTGTTCAGCTCCCAGATTTACCGAATTGCGTTCAAGTTCTGGGAGACCGGATACGCTTCTGCGGTATCGTGGATTTTCCTGATCGTCGTCATGGTGATCACTTCGCTGTTTATCCGATTTTTGTACCGGGAGGATGTCGTCTGATGGCTTCCTCTGACAGGGAGCTATACCTTACGGGGGAATCCTATAATTTCGCTTAGGGAGGCTGGAAGCATGAAAGGCATTTCGTTCAACACATGGGTATACGGCAGCTTTCCTTCGTGGCTGCCCTCCTACACGCTGGAGGAGACGATTGCGCGTCTGGCCGGCATCGGCTATGACGGAATCGAGATCGGCTGCGCAAGCCCTCATGCCTGGCCGGACTATTTATCGGCGGAGAAACGGGCCGATATCAGCAGGATACTGGAGCGCAACAGGTTGAAAGTGGCGGCCATGCTGCCTGCGCCGGGCGGCGGCCCTGGCATGAATCCGTCGTCGCCGCTGCCGGAGGAAAGGGCGTTTACGGTCAAGCATTACAAGGATGTCATCCGACTCGCGCACGACTGGCAGTGCCCGACCGTCATTTGGGTAGCGGGATGGGTCGTTCACGGTACCAGCCAGCGCGAAGCGTTCCGCTACAGCCTCGAAGGTTTGAAGGAATGCGCGGCCTACGCCAAGCCATTGGGAATTGACATGGTCGTCGAACCGACGCCTACCGACAGCAACCTGATCGAAACGGCGGATGACGCGCTCGATTTGGCAGGGGATACCGGCATGGACAACGTGCATGTCATGTTCGACACGTTCCACGCGCTGTACCGCAACGAGGTGCCGAGTGACTACGTGCACCGGATGAAGGACAAGCTGCGCCATGTTCATCTTTCGGATAACGATCGTCTGCCCCCGGGGCAGGGATACGGCAATTTCGACGCCGTTCTGAAGGCGCTCAAGGAGGCCGAATACAAGGGGTATCTGTCGATGGAGGTCGGATTTCATACGCGCAAGGCCGACCCGGATTGGTACGCCGAGACTTCACTTGCGTTTCTGAGGCACAAGCTCGATGAGCTTGGATGGGGAAGATCCGGTCAGTAACAGGTCTGTTTTCACCGGCTTTACTTTTAACGACGGGCGTTAAAAGTAAAGCGTTCAACGCCATATATCAGCTTGGCCGGTGCAAAAAGTACATTACACAAGGGGGTTGAGGCAATGAAATGGGGTTATCAAACCAACACATGGGGTGGTGTAGTCGGGCATCCCGCCGGCGTTACCTCGGTTAAGGACCTGTATTATTTGGCGAACGGGTCCACTGAGGAGGCCGTAAAAGACATCGCGGCGGCGGGGTACGAAGGAATCGAGCTGTTTGACGGCAATCTGATGCAGTATGAAGAACGGCTCGGCGAGTTGCGCCGGCTGCTGGACGATCATGGCTTGTCCTTGATCGGCGTCTACACCGGAGCCAATTTTATTTACGGCGATATTCTGGAGGACGAGTTCGCGAAGATCGACAAGGTCGCGCGAACGGCGGCGGCCGCAGGCGCGGAGCATCTGGTGTTCGGAGGCGGCGCGATCCGTGCGGGCGGCATCCGGGACGAGGATTATGCGGCGCTGGCGGAAGCGCTGGACCGTGCGGCCGAGGTCGCCGCGCGGCACGGCTTGACGCCGAGTTATCATCCGCATCTCGGCAGTTTGGTGGAGAAGCCCGATCAGTTGGATCGGCTGATGAAGCTGACCGGCATCCCGCTGTGCCCGGATACGGCCCATATTGAAGCCGGCGGCGGCGATCCCCTTGCCGTTATCCGCACCTACTCGAGCCGGATACCGTATGTGCATTTCAAGGATTACGGTTCGGGAGCATTCCTGCCGCTGGGGGAAGGCGGCCAGGATTTCGCCGCCATGCTGGCGGCGCTTCGCGAAAACGGTTACTCGGGTTGGGTGACGGTGGAGCTCGACAGCCATGACAATCCGCTTCAGGGCGCGGCCGTCAGCAGGCAATATATCAACGGACAGTTGGCGAACAAAGCTTGACCATTATAACGAGGGGGTTTATATCCATGAAAAGAAGAAATTTTGTATGGCTTACGCTTATTCTCGTATTCAGCCTGGTGCTGGCCGCTTGCGGCGGTAACGGCAGCAACGGCAACAACGGCGGCGGTAACGCCGCTGCGCCAAATAATGGCGCATCAACCGACGGCTCGGCTGCCG
>NZ_KK082115.1:44773-161692 GCF_000598065.1 Paenibacillus darwinianus
CGATGCCGGCGCTGCGGCGGACGGACCGATCACGATCAACCAGTCGCTGCCGGATAAAGAAATTCTGAGCAAAGGTCCGGACGGAGAAAGCGCCGTTTCCGCCAAAACGCTGAAGCTGACGCCAGAAGAGCTGGCCAAGATTAAGGAAGGCAACTACAAAGCCGCGATCTCCATGCACTACGCGGGCAATGACTGGTCAACCGCCCAGCTCAAAGGGCTGAAGGACACGTTTGCGAAAATGAACATCGAGGTCATCGCGACGACGGACGCGAACTTCAAATCCGAGACACAGGTATCCGACATCGAAACGATCCTGTCGCAGAAGCCGAATGTGATCGTCAGCATTCCGGTTGACCCGGTCTCGACTGCCGAGGCGTTCAGGAAAGCGGCTGCGCAAGGCGTGAAGCTGGTATTTATGGACAACAAGCCGAGCGGTCTTCAGGCAGGCCAGGATTATGTCAGCGTCGTATCCGCCGACAACTACGGCAACGGCGTGGAAGCGGCCAACATCATGGCGAAGGCGATCGGCGAAGAAGGCGAGATCGGGATGATTTTCCACGATGCGGATTTCTTCGTAACAAAGCAGCGCACGGATGCTTTTGAAAAGACGATCACGGAGAAGTATCCGAACATCAAGCTGGTGGAACGCGGCGGCATCACCGGCCCGAACGATGGCGAGAAGGTAGCTTCCGCGATGCTGACCAAAAATCCGAACCTGAAAGGCATCTTCGTCGTATGGGACGTTCCGGCGGAAGGCGCGCTGGCGGCAGCCCGCTCGGCCGGCCGCGACGACCTCGTCATCACGACGATCGACCTCGGCACCAACGTCGCGCTCGATATCGCATCCGGCGGCATGATCAAGGGCCTCGGCGCCCAGCTTCCTTACGACCAAGGGGTTGCCGAAGCGATTCTGGCGGGATACTCGCTGCTCGGCAAGGAAGCGCCTCCTTATGTAGCGGTTCCGGCTCTGGCGGTCACGAAGGACAATATTCTCGATGCATGGAAAACGGTGTACCAGGCCGATGCGCCGAAAACGATTCAAGACGCGGCGAAGTAATTTGACGCGCGGGGCGGCTTGCACAGGGCCCCTCGTCTAACAACCGAAGCTGCGGCCGGTGCTGAAGGTTCCGGCCGCAGCCCAAGGTTCAGGGCAGAAGAACTTCAACTCATATATAGAGGAGAGAAAATGGAATGCGTACATTAAAAGTGGCAATGATCGGCGGAGGGTTCATGGGGAAGGCTCACTCGCTTGCCTATGCGGGCATGCCGATGTTTTTCTGGCCGGCGCCGGCCATTCCGGTTCGTCAAACCGTGGTCGACATCAACGATGCGCTGGCCAAGGAAGCGGCGGACCGTTACGGCTTCGCCAACTACTCATCCGACTGGCGGCGGGTCATCGAGGATCCGGAAATCGACATCATCGATATCGTGACTCCGAACAACACGCACGCCGAAATCGCAATTGCCGCAGCGCAAGCGGGCAAGCATATCATCTCCGAGAAGCCGCTCGCGCGCACGACCGAGGAAGCAAAGCAGATGCTGGAGGCGGTCAACAAAGCGGGCGTCAAGCATATGGTCGCTTTTAACTACCGTCGGACGCCAGCCGTTACGCTGGCCAAGAAGTATATCGAAGAAGGCGCGATCGGCAACATTCTGAATTTCCGCGGCACCTATTTGCAGGATTGGTCGGCAGACCCGAATTCGCCGCTGTCGTGGCGTTTTCGCAAGGACATTGCGGGCTCGGGCACGCTCGGCGATATCGCGACGCATGTGATCGATTTTGCCCGCTATCTGGTCGGCGAGATTACCGAGGTTATGGGAACGTCGAACACCTGGATCAAAGAGCGTCCCGTGCAATCGGGCGGAGCCGACAAGCTTGGCGCCGTGAAGGCGGCCGGAGACGTGCAGAAGCAGACGGTTGACGTTGACGATGAAATCAGCACGCTGGTTCGTTTCGAGAACGGCGCGGTGGGCAGCATTGAAGCGACCCGCAACGCCTGGGGCCGAAACAACTTCCTGACGTTTGAAATACATGGCGACAAAGGCTCCTTATCCTTTAATTATGAGCGGCGCGATGAGCTGCAGGTCTGTTTCTCGAACGATCCGGACGACAGACGGGGCTTCCGCACGATCTATACCGGTCCCGCGCATCCAAACGGCGGCGCACTGTGGCCGATCCCGGCGCTTGGCATCGGCTACGGGGAGACGAAGATCATCGAAGCGCATGATTTCATCGCATCGATCGTGGACGACACGGAGGTGTCGCCGAACTTCTATGACGGTTACCGGATTTCTGTCATTTCCGACGCAATTCTGGAATCGGCCGCCAGCGGCAAATGGGTGAGAACCGGGGTGTAACCGGACGGAAATTAAAGCGGGGATCGGAGCGCCCGACGCTGCGATCCCATCTTGCAAAGGGGTACTTGCGATGGAAACGCCAATATTGGAAATGCGCGATATCTCCAAATCGTTCAACGGCATCAAGGTGCTCGACAACGTCGGCTTTGAGCTGCGGAAAGGAGAGGTGCACGCCTTGATGGGCGGCAACGGCGCAGGCAAATCGACCTTGATGAAAATTTTGACGGGCGTGTACAGCCTGGATTCCGGAAAGATTGTGATCGACGGCGCCGAAGCGCAGATCAGGGCGCCCAAGGACGCCGAAAAGCACGGCGTCTCGATGATTTTTCAGGAGTTCAGTCTCGTGCCCTCCTTGACCGTGGCGCAGAACATTTTTCTGGAAAGAGAACCGCGGACAAAGCTGGGCATGATCGACGACAAGGCATGCGTGCGCCGCACCCGGCAGCTGCTGGAGGAGCTGGACGTCGATATCAAGCCGGACGATCTGGTAGCGGATCTGGGCGTGGGCTACTGGCAAATGACCGAAATCGCCAAAGCGCTGTCGAAGGAAACGAAGCTGCTCATTATGGATGAACCTTCTTCATCGCTGACGAAAAGGGAGACCGAAATTTTATTCGATTTCATCGGCCGCCTGAAGCGGAAGGGGATTTCAATCATCTATATATCGCACCGGATGGAGGAAATTTTTCAGATTTGCGATCGGATCACGATTATGGGGGACGGCAAGCACATCGTCACCGCCGCTGTGAACGAGCTGGATATGGATAGCGTAATCCGGCATATCGCAGGCAAAAATCTGGACAAGTTCGAGTGGAAGGAACGGAACGGGATCGCCAAGGAGGACGTCATTCTTGAGGTCCGGGGACTCCAAACGAACAACCGGGTAAACGGCGTCGACTTCGAGCTGCACCAGGGCGAGATTCTCGGCATAGCGGGCTTGATGGGCAGCGGGCGGACCGAGACGATGCGGGCGCTGTTCGGCATCGATCCGATTATCGAAGGCGAGGTGCATATCAGGGGCCGGCAAGCGTCGATACGGTCGCCGCAGGACGCGATCGGTTATGGATTAGCGCTGGTGCCGGAGGACAGAAGGGTCCAGGGACTTGTGCTGGAGCATGAAGTGAGGGACAATATTCTGCTGCCTTCGATCTCCAAGGTGACGAGCGTGCTCGTCAACGATAAGAAAGGCGACCGGGTAGCCGAAGAATGGGTCGCGAAGCTGAACATCAAGACGGATTCGATCTATAAGGAATCCAGACTGCTGTCGGGCGGCAATCAGCAGAAAATCGTATTCGCCAAATGGCTGGCCAACAATCCGGACATCATCATGCTGGATGAGCCGACGATCGGAATCGATATTCGGGCGAAAACGGAAATCATCGAGATGGTCCGAAGCTTGGCCGACGAGGGTAAAAGCATCCTGCTCGTCTCCTCGGAGATGACCGAGCTTCTGGCAGTCAGCGACCGTATTCTCGTGTTTCACGACGGGAAAGCGGTTAAGCAATTCATGCGCAAGGACATTAGTTCGGAGGAGGAGCTGCAGCATGCTATCCAAGGCTTCTAGCGGAAACGGAGTGACCGGCGGAGCTTCCGCTGTCAGACCGTTTAATTGGAGACAATACATCGTTTACATCGCATTTGTCGGCGTGCTGATCTATTTCTCGGCCACGCTGAGCGACGACGGCTTTCTGTCGACAAACAATATGCTCAACATCATTCGCCAGACCGCCATCATTTCTATCATGGGCGTCGCGATGACCTTCGTCATCAGCGCCGCCGAAATCGATTTGTCGGTCGGCTCGATCGCGGCGCTGTCGTCGTTGACGTCCGCTATGGCGCTGGAGTCCGGCTTCGGCATTCTCGGGGCGATCGTGGCCGGCATCGGTACAGGGCTTATCATCGGCTTGATTAACGGACTGCTGGTAACCAAGGTGCTGATTCCGTCGTTTCTCGTTACTTTAGGCATGATGGGCATAGCGAAAGGGCTCGCCATGTGGATTACCGGCACCGCTCCCGTACCGATCATCGACAAAACCTATGTGTTTATATTCGGATCCGGCGAAATCGGCAGCATTCCGGTTATGTTTTTCTGGACGCTTACGGCTGCAGTGGTTGGCCACATCGTGTTGAAGAAGACCGCATTCGGCAGACGGACGCTTGCAACCGGAGGCAATCAAAGCGCGGCACGGTTCTCGGGCGTCAATGTGAGCAGGACGAAGCTCTATGTCATGCTGGGGTCGGGGATGATGGCCGGGCTCGCGGGCATGCTGTACGCCGGCCGGATGCATTCCGGACGCTACACCTTCGGCGAAGGAGACGAGCTGTCCGTCATTGCGGCGGTCATTCTGGGCGGTACGAGTCTGTTCGGCGGCGTCGGCACGGTCATCGGCACGGTCATCGGCGCGCTGATGATCGGCACGATCAATAACGGCCTGATCATTATGGGCCTTGATGTGAGCCAGCAAATGATCGTGAAAGGGCTGATCATTATACTGGCGGTCGCTTTCGGACGCAAAGCGATCAACAAGTAATCGGAAAGGACGGGACGTATATGCGGAAAATACGGGCAGCGATAATGGGGGCCGGCTTTATCGGCAAGGCGCATATCGAAGCCATCAGACGTCTCGGATTCGTAGACATCGTGGCCGTTGTGCAGCAGGGCCAGAGCAGGGCGGAGGAGCTCGCCGCCGAACTGCATATTCCGAAAGCGTACGGCAATTATCTGGATATGCTCCAGGATGAAGAGATCGACGTCGTCCACAACTGCACCCCCAACCATTTGCATTATGAAACGAACAAGCAGGTGCTGCTTCACGGCAAGCATCTGCTCTCTGAGAAGCCGCTGACGCTGACAAGCGAAGAGGCGAGAGAACTGTACCGGCTGGCAGAGCAGAAAGAACGGGTCACCGGCGTCCATTTCAATTACCGGCAGTTTCCGATGGTGCAGCATTTGCGGGGGATGGTCCTGGACGGCGAGCTGGGCGATATTCGGGTCGTCCGAGGTCACTATTTGCAGGATTGGCTGCTCTACGAGACGGATTATAATTGGCGGATCGAGCCCGAATATGGGGGAGCGGCCCGCGCGATCGGCGATATCGGCTCGCACCTGTACGACTTGGGCCAATATGTGTCGGGCCTGCGTGTTTCGGAGGTGTTGACTGACATGTCGACGGTGATTCCGACGCGCTACAAACCTCTTAAGGGGGCGTCAACCTTCGGCGGCGGCGAAGATCGCGGAGAGCCGGTGGCCATTCGCACGGAGGATTATTGCTCAATACTGGTCAAATTCGAGGGCGGGGCGCACGGTGTGTTTACGGTGTCCCAAGTATCGGCAGGCAACAAGAACGCGCTGGAGCTGACGCTGGACGGATCGTTCGCTTCCGGGAACTGGAAACAGGAGGAGCCGTTCCGGCTGCTTGTCGGCTACCGGGATAAACCTGGGCAGACGGTCAGACGGGATCCGAGCCAGCTCAAGAAGGAGGCGCTTCCTTATGTCCACTATCCGGGCGGGCATGAGGAAGGCTGGACCGACAGCCTGAAAAATATGATGCAGCAATTCTACGAAGCGGTGCGGGACGGTCGGAAGCCTGCGGATTCCGTCGCTTCGTTCAAGGATGGCTATGAGATCATGCTGATTATCGATGCGGTTCTGCAAAGCGCGCGTTCCGGAACCTGGGAGAAGGTAGAGCCTGCCGGGGCCGCCGACCGAAACGCCATTCTGTAGAGCGAGGGTGCCGATATGTCGGATAAGCGTCGTCCGTTCACCATCAAGCTTCATTGCGTGGACGCCGCTATGGAGGACGTGGCCGAACGACTTGAAAACAATTCGCTGCTTCTGCAGCGGTTGAAGCTCTCGCAATCGGCGCTCGGGGAATCAATCGGCCATGTGAGCGCGGTGTCGCCGGAGTCCTCGGCGGTTTCCGAGGAGGTCGCGTCGCAAAGCGCAGCACAACTGGCCGTCAGCAGTCATTTGGTGGAGCTGTCGGAGCGGCTGCGGCAGCTGTCCGATGAGCTTAATGCGTCGCTGTCCCGGTTTCATTACTAGCGTCCGGCGGCTTCCACGGGATTGTTGTCAGTAATCATGAAAGTGGTGAATGCAACGTGCTCTCCATGACCGCACACCTATTGCAGCTTATTCGCAGAGCAGACTGTCCGTTGTCCAAAACGGCGCTCGCCGACAAGTCGGGCCTGTCGTTGTCGGCGGTTTCCGATCATGTGGAGCGTCTCCTGACCGAAAAATTAATCAAGGTAGCGAACGTCGGCAAATCCAGCGGAGGGCGAAAGCCGCGGCTGTATACCTTGAACAGGCACGCCGGTAACGTCGTTGCGATCGAACTCGGCACGTCCAGCGTGCGGGTCGCCCTTTGCGATTTCGATTGCAGCATCATTTGCCATGACCGGGCGGCCGTCGATCTGGCGGAAGGCCCCGAGAATGTGTTGAAGCGGGTGCTCGCGCTGACCGGCAAGCTGATGAGCGGGCACGGCATCCGCAAGGAAACCGTCATGGGCATCGGCATCGGGATCCCGAGTCCGGTCGAGTTCATTTCCGGGCTTCCTGTTTCGCCGCCGATCATGCCCGGTTGGGACCGTTATCCGATCCGGGAGTTCTGGGCGAAGCATTTCAATTGTCCGTGTTACGTCGATAACGATGTGAATGTGATGGCGCTCGGAGAGCATGCCAAAGGACTAAGCTTTGAAGTGGATAATATGATCTATGTGAAAATCGGCACCGGCATCGGCGCCGGCGTCATTTGCGACGGAAGCCTGTATCGCGGGGCGAGCGGCAGCGCCGGGGACATCGGCCATTTCGATGTCGGCGCGGATGTGCTCTGCTGGTGCGGCAACACCGGCTGCCTTGAGGCGACGGCCGGAGGCAAGGCGATCGCGGGCAAGGCCAGGGAGCTCGCGGTCACGGGGCGGAGCCGGTTTCTGCAGACTGTGCTGCAGGAGAAAGGCGAGCTGAGCCTGAAGGATATTCGGGCGGGTATCGAGCAACTTGACCCCTTGTGCACGGAGCTCATCCGGGAGAGCGGCGAATGGGTCGGAAGGGTCATAGCGTCGCTCGTCAATTTCTCCAATCCGTCCCTGGTTGTAATCGGCGGGGGCGTGGCGGAATTCGGCGACGTTTTTCTCGCTTCCGTCCGGCAAGGCATTTACCGGCGCTCGCTGCCGCTGGCGACCCGCCATCTGCAAATCAACAAATCGATTCTGGGCAAAATGTCGGGCCTGATCGGCTGCGCCTTCATGACGGTCGACCAGCTCATTCTGGGCAGTACGGACAACAAGCCGGAGACGTTTTTGACTTCGAGTCGTTGAACTTCAATGGCACCCCGGGTTCTCTTTGAAAAGCGGAAGCGATTTCCGCTTTTTTCGGTGGGGCGAGCCTGACTTTGCACCCGTTAGATCACAAAAAAACCGCTTATTTCGTCGGCTGCCTGATCCCGAAGATTACGACAAGATAACGGCCTGTGCTCTTGACTTTATTTGTTGTCTCTCATAGAATGTAAGAGACTATATAGAGAGAAGAGGCTGTGCCACCGTGTTCAATAACTGGAAGACAATTATGCTGCTCGCCATCCCCTCTCTTGTTTCTTTCGCCACAATGACGGTCACCGGCACCATAAGCCTGATCATGGTCGGGGGACTCGGCATGACGATCATTGCGGTCGTCGGCGTCAGCAACATTATCATGTACAATGCGTTTGCGATTTTCTCCGGCATCGGCCATACGGTCAATTATCTGGTGGCCCAAAACTACGGCGCGGGCGACATGAAGAAGGGCATAGAACGGACGTATCTCGCTTTCTATCTCTGCTTGGTGTTCGCGGGCGTCACGGCCTCGGCAGGTTGGCTGTTTGCGACCGATATTTTGCGCTTGACCGGCGTATCCGCCGCAGGCGTCGAGGCGGGCGCCGGTTATTTGCAGCTTCGGTTTTATGCCATGTCGTTCGGGATCGTCTCTTTCGCGTTTCACGGGTTTCTGCGCGGGATCGGGGCTACGCGGATGTCGATGTACATCTCGCTCATCGGCAGCGGCACCATGATTTTTCTGACGTATGCGCTTACGTTCGGCAAGCTGGGGTTCCCTGAGCTCGGCTTGTTCGGGGCAGGCTTGGCCGTTTTGGCAGGAGAGGCTCTGCAGGTGCTCGTGTGCGTGTTCGTTTTTTATTTTATGTTGAATCGGCAGTTCGAGACCCGTCGTCCCGTCCCTTTGAACGGTTCGGAGCTGAAGCTGCTCGCCAAGGAAAGCGGCAAGCTGGGCGTGCAGGAGTTTTCGCTCAGCCTGTCGATGTATATCTTCACGGTGTTCGTGGCGAGCCTCGGCGATGAAGCGCTGGCGGCGAATGAGGTGGCGCTGAATGTCATGTCGTTCGGCTTTATGCCGGCTTTCGCTTTCGGGGCGACAGCGACGATCCTGGTCGGCCAATACATCGGCTCGGGCAATCCATATGCGGGCCGGCGCGCAGGCACCGATACCGCGATCCTCGGAACGATTTTTCTGATTCTGCTCGGCACCGTCGAGCTGTTCTTCGCGGAGCCGATCGCGCGCCTGTACGCGCCTCATGATCCGGCGGTGTACGAGACGGCCGCCTACCTGATCCAGGTTTCGGCTTATCTGCAAATTTTCGACGGGCTGCTCAATTTCTATGCCGGCGGCCTGCGGGGAATCGGCGACACGACTTTCCTGCTGAGAGTGTCGTTCGCCGTCAGTTGGGGGCTGTTCGTGCCGCTGGCCTACTTATTTATCTATGTGCTGGATATGGGGAGCCTCGGCGCCTGGTTGTCCTTGTATTCGTTCCTCACGGTGTTCGGGCTTGCGGTTATGGTGAGGTTCTACCGGACGGATTGGATGGCGGTGCGCGCGAAAGAGGCGCATTGATCGGTGCGGAAGATCGACCGAGTGCGGTGAATCTTGTTCTGCTGTTCGGTTTTTTGGGCAAGACTTTGATGTATATTATCTTCCGGAACCGTTAGCTCCAATTAAAGTTAAGAAAGAAAACGATAAATACATGTACTATAGACTGGACGGGTTCGGGGAAGTAGGCAATTGGTTTGAGTTTGGGATACCTGAGGTCCAGCAGGTATAGATTATCCGAACCGTTAGGCAACCCAACGAAAGTGAAAAAATAACTGCCGAAGCGATTCGCTTCGGCGGTTGTGTTGACCGGATATGCCGGCATTCGGCGCGGCGACCTGTGTCCGCTAAATATGCAGCTGCTCCTCGTCGGCCCTGCGTTCTCTTTCGAAGCTCATCCGCCTGACCGCCTTCCTGCTTTTCAATACCTGCAACGAATGAGGGCGAAACACAGGCGGCCGATGGCGGCCGGGCTCAGATGAATTTGCGGCTGATTTTCTTGCCATCGCAGCTGAATACGATCGGTTTATCCTCGACCACCGTCTGCAGGTGGACGTTCTTGCCCCATAGCCGGACGACGTAGGGCATCGTCCGCTCCACGTATTTCAGGTCGAGCTCGACTCCCTCGTAGCGATGGGTAAGGTACAACTCGCCGGTCCGGTTGTGATCGCCGTCGGTCACTTCGATGCAAGGGAAGCCGCCGTTCACGCGCGATACGACCAGCTGATCGCGGATGCTTTCCCAGGCCTTGTCGGTAATTTTCCACTCCGGCCCTTTTTTCTCGAACACGTACAGATCCAGGTCGCCAACGAGCCTCTTCGTGAGATAATTGCGCAGGAACGAGATGTCGGAGTCGAACTCGCGAACCTCGAATATTTTCTCCCGGCCTTTGCCCGGCTCGCGCCCGAACCGCCGGCGTTCCTCCTCGGTCGGCTCATCCCAGCGCTTCTCGATGTCCTCGAAAATTTTCAGCCCCAAATAATACGGATTCAGGCTGTGGCGTGACGGCTGCACGACGGCGGAATTGAGCTTGGCGAATTCGATCGTTTCCTCGCTCGTCAAATCCAGCTCGCGGATGATGCGCTGATGCCAGTACGAAGCCCAGCCCTCGTTCATGATTTTCGTCTCGATCTGCGGCCAGAAGTACAGCATTTCATCTCGTAGCATGGACATGATGTCGCGCTGCCAGTCCTGAAGCGCGGTCGAATATTCCTCGATGAACCAGACGACATCCTTCTCCGGCTGCGGCGGAAAATGCTTTCCCTGCTCGCCTTCCCTTTTCCCGCCGGCGGCAGCCGGATTCGTATCCGGGTCCAGCTCCCACAGGTCGGCGTAAGGCGCGCGCGGTTCCGGCGCTTCGGCGCGTTCCTTGTCCTGCTTGCGCAGCAGGTCGATATAACGGCTTTTGTCGAGCTGATACGGCTTCACGATCGTCTGATCGACATGCTCCTGGATGGCGAGCACCGCGTCGATGAACGATTCCACCGCATCCGCTCCGTGCTTGATCTCGTAGCCGGCGACCCGTTCCGCCGTGGCGGACATGCTCTCCACCATGTTGCGGTTGGAGGCGCGGAAGCGGGCGTTGTTTTTGAAAAAATCGCAATGGGCGAGGACATGCGCCACAATGAGCTTGTTCTGGATCAGCGAGTTGCCGTCCAGCAGAAAAGCGTAGCATGGATTCGAGTTGATGACGAGCTCGTAAATTTTGCTGAGCCCGAAATCGTACTGCATCTTCATGCGATGGAATGTTTTGCCGAAGCTCCAGTGGCTGAACCGGGTCGGCATGCCGTAGGCGCCGAAGGTGTAAATGATGTCCGCCGGGCAAACCTCGTAGCGCATCGGGTAGAAATCGAGCCCAAACCCCTTGGCGATCTCGGTGACATCGTCGATCGACCGTTCCAATTGCTTCATCTCGTCTGCATTCACGCGCGTTTCCTCCTTCTATACCTACATCCCTGTGTCCCAACTCTCGGCCTCGCAGCCGAAAAAACCGTTTCATACTCATCGTATGATCGCGGGGCAAGCGGTATGACGGCACGCTTTTTCGAAACGCTTCTCCGCCGTTCATCGTATGAAGGAGAGCAACCGAAAGTATAAATAGAACGATGCTGGAGACAAATGCCAGGAGAGGGGCCAGGACGCATATGGATGTCTATCAAGGCGGTAAAACGGGCAACACGCACAGGGTGCCCCAGCTGCCGAAAAATTTGTGGCGGAACGCGGTAATCGGTGCCGCGGTATTGATCGCAGTGTGGATCGGCTCGACCGTGTTCTATACGGTACAGGAGCAGGAACAGGCTGCGATTCTTACATTTGGCAAATATACGGCGACGCAGGAAAGCTCCGGCCTGCATTTCAAGCTGCCGTATCCGGTGCAGCGGGTCGTGAAGGTGCCGGCCAACCTGACGCAAAAAATCCAGATCGGATACCGGGAGGACGATCGCGGACAGGTGACGCCGGTGGAGGAAGAGGCGCTTATGATTACCGGCGATGAGAATATCGTTTCCGCCGATGCGGTCGTCGAGTGGAAAATATCGAACGTGCGCGATTATTTGTACAATATCGAGGATCCCGAGCTGTTTATGCGCAACTCGGCCAGCGCAGCGATCCGCTCGGTTATGGGCTCGACGAAGCTCGATTTTGCGATTACCGAAGGGAAAACGGTCATCCAGACCGAGGTGAAGACGAAGCTCGAGGAGATCCAGACGCGTTACCAGACAGGCATCCAAATCATCGACCTGAAATTCCAGGACATCGAGCCGCCGGAGGGCCAGGTTCAGCAAGCGTTCAAGGAAGTGACGAATGCGCGCGAGGAGAAAAATACGAAGATCAATCAGGCGCAGAAATATGTCAACGACCGGCTGCCGAAGGCGCGCGGCGAAGCGCAGGCGCTGATCGAGAATGCGGAGGCCGAGAAAAAATCGCGTATTCTGAATGCCGAAGGCGATGTGGCCAAATTTAATGCGGTTTACAACGAATACGTGAAAAATCCGGCGGTCACCGCTGACCGGCTCATTCTGGAAACGCTCGAGCGGGTGCTGCCGAACGCCAAGCTGATCGTGACCGACGGCAGCGGAGATACGGTCAATTATTTGCCGCTGGACAGTTTTCTCAGAAACCCGGCCGGCGCTAAAGCGGGCGCTTCCGGACAGCCGGGCGCAGAGGGGGGCGCGACGCGATGACGAGAAATAAATGGATCGCAGCGGCGGCAGGCATGCTGCTCTTGATCACTGTGCTGACCGGCTCGATATTTATCGTGAACGAGGGCGAGTATAAGATTGTGCTGCAGTTCGGCGAAGCGACACGTATTCACGAGGAACCGGGCATCCGCTTCAAGATCCCGTTCATCGAGTCGGTGCAGTCCCTGCCGAAATACCAGAAGGTATACGACAGCCAGCCGACGACGATTCTGACGAAAGACAAGAAGCCGATCATCGTCGACAATTACTCCGTGTGGCGCATCAGCGATCCGCAGCGTTTTCTCCGTTCGCTGCAAACCGTCTCAACGGCGGAAGGGCGGATCGGGGATGCGATCTACAACGCGGTGCGCCGCAAGCTTTCCGAGACGGACTACGGAAGCATCATCAGCGAAAATACGGCGCGCGGGGATATTAACGTCGAAATTACGAGCATTGTCGCCGAAGTGGCGGAGCGGCAAAATTACGGTATCGAGATCATTGACGTGCGGATCAAGAAAACCGATCTGCCAGAGGAGAACAAGCAAAGCGTCTATAACCGGATGATCTCCGACCGCCAGTCGATCGCCGCCGGCTATCTTTCCGAAGGAGACGAGCAGTCGCGCAAGGTTACCTCCAATGCGGACCGGCAGGCGCAGGAGCTGATCGCCCAGGCCGAGGCCGATTCGAAAAAGATTATCGCCGAAGGCGAGCAGGAGGCCGCGCGCATCTATAATGAAGCGTACGGCAAGGATCCGGAATTCTATAAACTGTACCGGACACTGGACAGCTATGTGACGACGTTCCGCGGCGAGCCTGTCATCATGCTGCCGATCGACTCCGAGTATACGCGCATACTGTTAGGCAAGTGATAAGATAGCTGCAGCAAGCTGCAAAAAGGGGCCTTCGCGAAGCGGACCGATCCGCTTCGCGGGGGTTCCTTTTTATCTGTTATTTTACCATAAAATATAGTAAAATTATAGAAAAAGGGATTAACCGCACCGTCGGGGAAGGGGCTGCAATAGAACGAATGCGCATCGAGTGGTCCTCCGGCTGGAGGGCTCACTTTTTGTGCGTATTGGTAAAATTTTCTCTTGCGCTGGCGGGGCAACCGTGGGATTCTACAACTAGAGCTTGCCGCCGGGCGAACGTCAACGGCTGCCAATCGGAGGACTAGAGACATTCATGATAAATCCGCGATCGTTTATTCAGCAGCTTAAAGTGCAGATGGGTCCGCAGGCGTGGCATAATTTCCGCTTCGACGCCTGGGCGGCGATGACGTTCAGCGTGTTCAACGTTGTGTTTAACCAATTTTACATTCCGATGGCGCTGCGGGCCGGAGCGACGAATTTGCAGGTCGGCCTGCTGGCTGCTGCCCCGGCGATCGGCCTGCTGTTCTCGCCCGTGTGGGCGTCGTGGATCGAGCGGACAAGTCCCAAGCCGTTCGTCATCATCCCGAATCTGATCGGCCGGATACTGATCATTCTCCCCGCCTTCTTCGGGGCGCCGATCGTGTTCGTTGCCGTGGCGCTGCTGTTCCATTTGCTGATGGGCATTCAGGCACCGGCGTATCCGGCCTTGATCACCCGCATTTATCCGCCGCATCTGCGCGGCAGGCTGATGGGCAATGTGCGCGTCGCCATGGGCGCGCTCATGATCCCGCTCGCTTATCTGATCGGCCGCTGGATGGACTACTCGGGAGCGGCCGGCCCGCTGCTGGCCGCCTCGGCGACCGGTGTTCTGTCTATACTGTTTCTGATGGGCGTGCGGGAATCGGGGGTCGGACCGGCGCGTCCGGTCGCCGTTAAGCGGGCGTCGCTCAAGGATCAGTTCGGGCTGGTCAGGCAAAACCGCGAGCTGGCTTTTTTTCTGGTAGCGACCACCTTGTCAGGCTTCGCTAACCTATTCTCGCAACCGCTTTATAATATGATTCAGGTCGAATATTTGTCGCTGAGCAATGCGCAGCTCGGCTATGCGCGCGCAACTTACTTCGGCTGCCTGCTACTCGCCTATCTGACGGTCGGCTGGGTGATCGACCGGATTTCCGCGAAGAAAAGCATCGTCTACGGCCTGCTCGCGTATTCGCTTGTGCCGCTGCTGTACGGGCTGTTCGGAAATTACGCCTCCGTGCTGGCCGGCAGCGGCATTCAGGGCATCGGGGATGCGATCTGGGATATCGGCATCATGGCGTACCTGTTCCGGCTGGCGCCGGGCCGCGAGGCCGTCGTGTTCGGCCTGCATATGATGCTGTTCGGCGTCCGCGGTACGATCGGCCCGCTGCTGAGCACTTCGCTGCTGGCGCAGGACATCCCGATGACCGGACTGCTCATCGGCGCATCGCTGTTTTCGTGGGCGGGCGTCGCCGTGTTTCTGCTGCTGGCCGCGAGGGAACGGGCTGCGGCGGCGTGAGGCGCAGGCCGGCGCTGTTGGCGCGGAAGAGATAAGCCTTGAAGCGCGCTCTGGGATGGTCGTATGGATTTGCCTCAGTTGGTAACACTATTGCCTGAATGTCAAGCTATGCTATACGATCCAGATTCCGAACCAGAGACGACAAGGTGGTGGTGCCAGCATGAACCAGCAAACGGAGCAAGCGTTCACGTTCCGCATCGACGATGGGGAATATACGGCGACGCCGGGACAAAGCATTTTGCAGGCGGCCCAAACGCATCAACATTACCTGCCTTACGTCTGCTATCATCCGAATCTCGGCGCCATTCAATCGTGCGATACATGCATGGTCGAGGTGGACGGCGAGCTGAAAAGGGCGTGCGCGACCGAGGCCCGGCCCGGGATGGCCGTCAACAGCGTGTCGGCGAGAGCCAAGGAAGCGCAGATGGAAGCGATGCAGCGGTTGCTGGAAAATCATGAGCTGTACTGCACCGTTTGCGACAACAACAACGGCAACTGCACGCTCCATAATACTGCCGAGCATCTGCAGGTGCAGCATCAGAAATACGCGTTCAAGCCGAAGCCTTACCCTCCGGACAATACGAATCCGTTCTACCGCTACGAGCCGGATCAATGCATCCTGTGCGGGCGCTGCGTGGAGGCTTGCCAGGATGTACAGGTCAATGAAACGCTGACGATCGACTGGAGCCTGGACCGCCCGCGGGTGCTGTGGGATAACGGCAAGCCGATCGACGAATCGTCGTGCGTCTCGTGCGGCCACTGCGTCAATGTGTGCCCGTGCAACGCGCTGATGGAGAAGTCGATGCTTGGCGAAGCGGGCTTCCTGACCGGCATTCCGAACGATCTCCTGCTGCCGATGATCAACCTGACCAAGGAGGTCGAGCCGGGTTATCAGGAAATTTTTGCGATTTCCGAGGTCGAGGCGGCGATGCGGCAGGCGCGGATTGAGCGGACCAAAACGGTATGTACATACTGCGGTGTAGGATGCAGCTTCGAGGTATGGACCAAAGACCGCCAGATTCTTCGCATCCAGCCGACCTCGCAGGCTCCAGTGAACGGCATCTCGACCTGCATTAAAGGAAAATTCGGCTGGGACTTTGTCAACAGCGAGGAGCGGCTGACGAAGCCGCTGATCCGCCAGGGCGACCGGTTCGTGGAAGCGACGTGGGAAGAGGCGCTGACGCTGATCGCGAGCCGGCTGAAGGAGATCAAGGATATGCACGGGCCGAATTCGATCGGCTACATCTCGTCGTCGAAGTGCAGCAACGAGGAAAATTATGTTTTCCAGAAGTTTGCGCGTGCCGTGATGGGCAGCAACAACGTGGACAACTGCTCGCGTTACTGCCAATCGCCGGCGACGGCCGGGCTGATGCGGACGGTCGGCATCGGCGGCGATTCGGGCACGATACGCGATATTGCGGCCGCCGAGCTGGTCATGGTTGTGGGCGCGAACCCGGCGGAATCCCACCCCGTGCTGGCAACGCGTGTCAAGCGCGCGCACAAGCTTCACGGCCAGAAGCTGATCGTCGTCGACCTGCGCAAGCATGAGCTCGGCCGGCGGGCGGATGTGTTTCTGCGGCCGAAGCCGGGCACGGATCTGATCTGGGTCTCCGCCGTGACGAAGTACATTCTTGACCAGGGCTGGGAGGACCGGGAGTTCCTGAACGGCCGGGTCAACGGCGTGCGCGAGTATGAAGCGTCGCTGGATAAATATACGCTGGCATACGCCGAGGAAAAAACGGGGCTGTCGCAGAACGAACTGATTCGCATCGCGACGATGATTCACGAGGCCCAAAGCGTGTGCATCCTGTGGGCGATGGGCGTGACCCAGCATATGGGGGCGACGGATACGAGTACGGCGATCTCCAACCTGCTGCTGATGACCGGCAACTACGGGCGGCCCGGTACCGGCGCCTATCCGCTGCGCGGGCACAACAACGTGCAGGGCGCGTGCGATTTCGGCACGATGCCGGCCTGGTTCCCGGGCTACGAGGCGGTGCAGGACGAGAAGATTCGCGCCAAATATGAGAAGGCGTGGGGAGTCAGCCTGCCGCCCGATCCCGGGTACAACAACCATCAGATGATCGAAGGCATTCATAAGGGCGAGCTGAAGGCGATGTACCTGTTCGGAGAAGAAATGGCCTTGGTCGATTCCAACGCGAACCATGTGCACGAGGCGTTCAACAAGCTCGATTTCTTCGTCGTGCAGGATATTTTCTTTACGAAAACCGCCCAGTTCGCCGACGTCGTTCTGCCGGCGGCGCCAAGTCTGGAGAAGGACGGCACGTTCGTCAATACGGAGCGGCGCATCCAGCGGTTCTATAAAGTATTCGAGCCGCTCGGCGATTCCAGGCCGGACTGGATGATCATTCAGGACGTTGCGAACCGGCTGGGCGCCGGGTGGAACTATACGCATCCGAGCGAGATTATGGCGGAAGCGGCCAGTCTTGCCGTCGTGTTTGCGGGCGTGAGCTACGAGCGGTTGGATAACTGGAACAGCTTGGTCTGGCCGGTGCTGGAGAACGGGCAGGATACGCCGCTGCTGTTCACCGAGAAGTTCGGCTTCCCGGACGGGAAGGCCAAGCTGATTCCGGTGGACTGGACGCCGCCGTTCGAGCCGGGTCCCGAATACGACCTGCATCTGAACAACGGGCGGCTGCTGGAGCATTTTCACGAGGGCAATATGACTTACCGCTCGAAGGGGATCACGAAAAAAGTTCCGAGCGAGTGGCTGGAGGTATCGCCGGAGCTGGCACGGGAGCGGGGGATCAGCAGCGGCGCGCGGGTCCGGCTGATGTCCCCGTACGGACAAGTGGAGGTTCGCGTCGAGGTGACGGATCGGGTGTGGGGCAACGAGCTGTATCTGACGATGAACTCTCCCGATGTCGATTCAGCCGTGAACATGCTGACGAGCAGCTACCATGACCGGATTACCCATACGCCGGCGTACAAGGAAATGAACGTGAAGATGGAGGTGCTGGAGCCGAAGGGAGACAGCCCGCTGCCGCGGGAAAATCATCGCTTCGGCAACCCGGTGCCGCAAATCGGCGTGAGGGTCGAGGACAAGTGGAAGCGGCCGGATTATATTCCGATCCCGGATATCGTGACAGGAGGCGAGGCCGTTGGCCGAAGCGATCACCCGCATTGACAGACAGACGCAGAATGCGGCGGAGGAACAGGTCCAGGCGATGGACCGGCTGCTCCAGGCGACCGCCGGCGGGAGCGAGCCTTTGCTGAAAGGGCTCGATATCCTGAATGAGCTCGACCGGCTGGGCGTGCTGGATGCGATGCGCGCGATGCTGAAACAGAGCGGCCAGATTACGGCGATCGGGCTGGAGCAGATGAACAAGCCGGGCGCGCACCGCATCATCAAGAACGCGATGGGCGCGCTCCAGTTTCTCAGCAGCCTGGACCCGGCGAAGCTGGCGGTGCTGATGAACGGCCTGACCGCCGGCATCGACAGCGCGACAGCGGCCGGGACGGTTGGGGAAGCCGGAAGGCAGGAGCGCGGGGGCGGCGGATTGTGGAGCATCGTGAAAAGCATGCGGGGGCCGGACGTGATGGCCTCTCTGTCCCTGATGGTCCGGTTCCTGCAGGGCATGGGCCGGAGTCTCAACAAATCCCGCTAATGAGGTGTTTTTGCATGGCTAACGGAACCATCATCATTCCCGGCATGGGCGACCAGACCGACGCCGACAAAATCAGCCGGGCGCTCCACGACACGTGGGGCATCCGCTCGGCGGAGGTGGCACTGGACCGGAAGGAAGCGGTTGTGGCGTACGACGAGCTGGCGGCGTCGATGCGCGATTTTCAGCAGGCGGTGCTCGATTTGGGGTTTGAAATCAAGACCGGGGACGGCGAGTCGATCGAGAGCTTTCATGACTGGCACCTGGAAGACAAGTGAGGAGGAGCGATCAGCAATGGCCAGCATTTGCGAAGTATGCGGCGCCGTCGACGCCCCCGCGGAGGACGCGGCGGCTGTCGGCGGGCATAACGGCGTCGACCGTCTGCATGTTTGCCCTGAATGCGTGAAAGAGCGGCAGGGGATGGAAGCGGTCGAAGCGGAGGAACTGTCCTGATGAGGGCAGTTTTTTTGTGCAAAAAAATCTATGCGTAGGAATACCATGAAATTCGTACAGACCAGTAGAATCGCCGCGTACAAAGAAAAAAGCTAAGTGTCACCACCTCGCTCTTTCCAAATAAAATTGTTAAGCAGCAGAAAAATAAGCTTATGCAAGACACTAATCCCGCGCGGGCTTGGCGAAACAGGTAATTGGTATTATTATGGTATAAAAAGGACTGGTGCATGATGCGGTCGAAAAGGAGAATTTAATGCCTTGATATCATTTCTGATTTTGATTCCCGCGGCACTGCTTGTGAGCATGATCGTTTGCTGGATCCTTTTTAAGCGTTTTAAACAAAGCCAAGGACTGCTTTTTGTGCTCTTGGGGATACAATTTACAATCCTCGGCCTTTCTGTGCTCGTGCTGTGGAAGCTGACGGCGCAAGATTCTGTATGGCTTATGAATTTCGCCATCTTTTTAAGTGTTTTAGGAACCGTCTTATCTATTGCAGCAGCTTTCAAACAAAATTAGTTCCGAATCATTTAAATACAATGACCGTATAAGAGGAGACTATAGCCGATGGATTTCGGAGCCTTGCGAAAAATCGTCGGAGAGGTGCTGCAGTTTGCGGATATAGGCGGAGGCGTGCCGAAATGCGGCAAATGCGGCGGTATCGTGAAGCCGGATGTCGTGCTGTATGAAGAGGCGCTTGACGGGAACACGCTGGAGGCGGCGGTCGCCTATATCGGCGAGGCGGATGTGCTCATTGTCGGCGGAACGTCGCTGACGTGAACCCTGCGGCGGGGCTCGTCAGGCTCTACAATGGAAACAAGCTGATTCTGATTAACCGGACGCCGACTCCTTATGACGGACGGGCCGACTATTTGATTCAGGACAGCATCGGGAAGGTGCTGCAGGCTTTTGCTGCGGAGGCGGATTGAAGAAAAGCTGTCTGTTCTGCTCCCCAACCGGGGGAAGGAACGACAGCTTTTTGCCTATCATTCCTCCAGCGGCGCTTTTACACCGGTGCGGACCGGCAGGTTCAGAAGCAGAATGCCTGCGAGAAAAACCGCTGTTCCCACCATAATATAGAGGGTGACCGGGTCATTGAAAAATAGCCGTCCCCAGAGGATCATGAACAGCGGAGCGGCGTTGCCGACCAGGACGGCGACCAGAAACGACACTTTCGCCAGCGCGATGGAAAAAAAGTAAAAGCTGACGCCCGTAATGAAGCCGAGGACGACGAGCGCAAGCAGGGCGTCGGCTTCGACGGTGCCGGACCATTCGAACGTCCACGGCAGCGGCATCAGCGTGATGAGCGAGGCCCAGAAAAACACCGAGAAGTTCATATTGCCGGCGTCCATCGAACGGAGCAGCACCTTCTGGCTCAGGAAGTGGAATCCCGCCCCGATCCCGGCCCCGGCAAACAGCAAAGTCGTGAACCCGCTGTTCTCGAACATGAGCTGCAAAGGTAGGCCGTTCCAGCTTACGATCAGGACGCCGCCGATGCAGAGCGCCGCCGCGACCCAGTTGGCCGGGGTCACTTTTTCCTTGAAGTAGAACACCGTCATGAACAGCAGAAACACGGTCTGAATCGGGGTGACCAGCATATTGCCGTACGAGTAGCCGTAGTGCAGCCCGATATTCTCGAAAATGTAATTCGCGGTTTTTCCCGCCGCTCCGAACCAAATCCACGTCAGGTTTCCCCTCAATTGAATTTTGCGGTCTTTAATCAGCAGCAGGAGAGCTATAAATACGACGCCGAAAAAGAAGCGGAAAAACGTGACGGTCGTCGCATCGACCATCGTCAGCGAGATTTTAACGAAGGTGCCTACCAGGCTCCACATCAGCATCGATAATACCAGCAGCAATACGCCCAAGCGAACACAACCCGTCTATGGATGATAGATAGATTCGATGATACAGGAAAAAGCTTCCTCTGGCTACGGAGAACGGTGAGGCTGTTGTTGAATTTTGAACGCGGTGAGGCGCTGCATGAGGGTATTCCGACCGCGGATTCCCTAAAAACGGCCCAGCGGCGTGCTGGCCGTTTCCTGAGATTTTCAATCCAAGCTAGGTACGAGGCGTTTTGCGTGTTATGGCGGCGAAAGAGGGTTGGCGAGAGGCAATAAGCAGCGTTTTGCGTGTTATGGCGGCGAAAGAGGGTTGGTGAGAGGCAATAAGCAGCGTTTTGCGTGTTATGGCGGCGAAAGGGGGTTGGTGAGAGGCAATAAGCAGCGTTTTGCGTGTTATGGCGACGAAAGGGGGTTGGTGAGAGGCAATAAGCAGCGTTTTCTAACTTTGACGGTCAGGTTGCGGCTATCATACCGTGCAAGGTGCAAAGCATGTACTTGAAATGGGGTGGAGGGAGCCATTTCAGCCATTTGTGTTATTCGAGGTGCATGTTTTGCTCTTCAGGCTGCCGAATGCATGCGAAACTCGGAAATAAGGTGTATGTTCTGCACTTCGCAGGCCGATCGGAGAACAGTCCGCTGAGTCGCCATTCGTTCATTAAACGAAATTAATCAAAATTATTTAAAGTTAAACGAAACTATTGACAGTCGATTTAAGCTGCCATATGATAATAACGAAATAAAACGTAACTTACGGAACGGAAAACAGCATTCTTAGAGTTTCAACAACCATCAATCTGTAAAATCGAAATCCATCCAACCACAGTGCGGAGGGAGAGCTTTGATCACAACCTTCACGTTAAATGCCGCAATTGACAAGGTCCATTATATCGATGATTTTCGGGTAGATAAGGTGAACCGGGTGAGCGGAATCGCGGCCGAGCCCGGAGGCAAAGGCAATAATGTCGCCAAGGTCGCCCGTTTGCTGGGCTCCGACGTGACGGCGTCGGGTTTTCTCGGCGGTGACAGCGGGCGCTTCGTGCATCAGCAATTGACCGTCAAGGGAGTGGGGAGCAAGCCGGTATGGGTGGCCGGCCAAACGCGGGAAGCGCTGAACATCATCGACCGGGTCGGGGGCACGCAAACCGAGATTCTGGAGCCGGGACCTGAGATCGAAGCAGTTGAATGGGATGGGATGAAAGCGTTAACGCAAACGCTGGCTGCAATGAGCAGGATCGTTTGCTTTTCCGGCAGCCTGCCGCGAGGGGTACCCATTCAAGCCTATGCCGACCTGATTCGAATCGCCAAGACGGCGGGTGCGCTGACCATCCTGGATTCCAGCGGGGAAAGCTTGGCCCAAGGGCTCGAAAGCGGTCCCTTTATATGCAAGCCGAACCGGGAGGAGCTTGCGCAGTTGACGGGAGGGGGAGTGGATACGCCGGCCGGCGCCATCGGAGCGGCGCGACAGATCATCGCCGATAAGGGCGTGTCCATGATAGTCGTCTCGCTGGACAAGGACGGATCGGTCGTCGTCACGGCCGATTCGGCCTGGGCGGTCCGCCCGCCGAAGATTGCCGCGGTGAACACGGTCGGCTGCGGCGACGCCTTGGTGGCGGGCATTGCCTGTTATCTGGACGAGCTCGGCCGGCAGCCGGATGCAGCGGAGCTGCTTCGGTCCGTCGTGCTGGGAACCGCGGCCGCCGCCTCGAATGCGATGTATCCGATCGCCGGGCATGTCAATCCCGCCGACGTGCATGAATGGGCCAGGGAAGTGACGGTTACCCCTTTGGCAAGAAGCAAATAACCAAATAACACAAATAACCAAGTAATCTAAACAGGGGGCAAAAAAAGTGAGCAAAGACAAATCCGTTTCCCTCATCCTCCGCAACCCGGGGGTATCGACATTCTGCCGGCTCGTTCACTTATCCGGATACGCAGGTCCGGGCGATTCGGCTGATCGAATCGGGAGCGTTCGAGCTCGATTCGATGATCCAGGAGATGACTTTGCAAGAGGTAGAGGCTTTGCTGGAAGGAAAACGCGACGATGACGTCATTAAGGGCGTCGTCAGGCTGCCTTGAGGGGTGATCGGATGCATCGGGTATTCACGATCGGTGAGCTGCTGGTCGAAATCATGCGGACGGACAAAAACAGCCCGCTGTCGGAGCCGGCCTTGTTTGCCGGTCCTTATCCGAGCGGGGCGCCGGCGATTTTCATCGACGCGGCGGCGCGGTGGGGGTTGAAGGCCGGCATCGTCGGCGCCGTAGGGCAGGATGCTTTCGGCCGCTGTCTCATCGATAGGCTCGAGAAGGACGGGGTGGATTGCGCGCACGTGCATCGCAGCGGCTCGAGAACGACCGGCATGGCGTTCGTCACTTATTACGATGACGGCTCGCGCGAGTTTCTTTTTCATATGAAGGATTCCGCCGCCGTCGATATTCCGCGCCCCGCCGGTGCCGGCTATCTGGCCGGCACGAACGTGCTGCATATCAGCGGCACCAGCCTGACGATCAACGACGCGATTCGCGAGATTTGCTACGAAGCGGTCCGCTATGTGAAAAGCCGCGGCGGCATCGTCACGTTCGATCCGAATTTGCGGCCCGAGCTTGCGGAAGACCGGACCTGGATGGCGTGGTATAAGCCCGTGCTGGAGCAGACGGACATTCTGCTGCCGAGCGGGGAAGAACTGGCATGGCTGACCGGCTGTACGAGCGCCGATGAAGCGGCGGCTGAACTGTATAAGAGCGGAATCGGCACAGTCGTCAGGAAGATGGGCGAACAGGGATGCATGGTGTATCTCGACGGCGCGTCATCCGCCGCCGCTCCCGGCTACACGGTCGACTGCGTCGATCCGACGGGGGCGGGAGATTGCTTCTGCGCCGGTGTCGTATACGGTTATTTGCAGGGCTGGTCATGGGAGGAGACGCTGCGCTTCGCCAATGCGGCAGCCGCGCTATCGACCACAAAGCAGGGCCCGATGGAGGGCATTCGCGATTTGCCGGCGATCCTGGCTTTCATGGATCAATCAAATTTGGAAAGGCAGGCATAGACCATGTCATTGGTATCATCCACTCCTTTATTGGTAGAAGCGCGGAAGCAGGGTTACGGGATCGTTGCTTTCAACGTGCATACGCTCGAAATGCTGCAGGCAGTCGTCGATGCGGCGGCGGAGAGCCGTTCCCCGCTTATTTTGCAGACGACGGTCGGAACCGTCAAGCACCTGGGAATCGACTATATCGTCGGCGCGGCGCAGGCGGCGGCCAAGCAGGCCAGTGTGCCGATCGCACTGCATCTCGATCATTGCCAGGATTTCGATCTGATTTTACAATGTATGCGTGCAGGCTACACATCGGTTATGATCGACCAGTCGATGCATCCGTTCGAGCGCAATGTGGAGATGACCCGCAAGGTCGTCGAGGTCGCACGGGCGCTGAACGTCAACGTGGAGGCGGAGCTCGGCAAGGTCGGCGGCGTGGAAGACGACATCCGCGTGGAAGACGGAATGGAGACGCTGGCCGATCCGGAGGAATGCCGCCGCTTCGTCGAATTGACCGGCGTTCCGACGCTGGCCCCGGCGATCGGCACCGCGCACGGCATTTATAAAGGGGAGCCGAACATTGATTTCGCGCGAATCGAGGAGATTGCGGGCAAAGTCGCCGTGCCGCTCGTGCTGCACGGCGGCTCGGGCATTCCGGAGGGGCAGGTCAGGCGGTGCGTGTCGCTCGGCATGGCCAAGATGAATGTCGCGACGGAGCTGAAGAACGCCTTCTCACTGTCCTTGCAGGAGTCGTTCACGGCAAACCCGGCCGAGCTGGACCCGCGGTCGTACATGGCGGCGGCGAAGAAAGTGGTCAAACGGATGGCACTCGAAAAAATGCAGTTGTGCGGCTGTACGGGCAAAGCTTAAGCGGTCCGGTACAGGGGAGAGGTGGCGCTGTGTCATGACGAATCAATATTTGGCCGGAATCGATATCGGAACGTCCGGCTGCAAGGTCGCGTTGTTCACGCCTGACGGCGAAATCCTGTTCCAGGGTACGACCCCATACCAAACGCACTATCCTCAGCCTGGCTACGCCGAACAGAATCCGGAGGATTGGTGGCGGGCCGTATGTAACGGGCTGCGGCATATGCTGCACCGCACCGGCGTCGACCCTAAGCAAATCAAGGGAGTCGGCGTCGACGGGATGAGCGGGGCAGCCGTGCCGATGGACGGACAAGGCAGGGCGCTGCGCAATGCGATGATTTGGCTCGATCGGCGGACGGTGAGGCAATGCGAATCGATTACCGAGCGGATCGGCGCGGAGCAGCTGTTTGCCGTGTCGGGAAACCCGATGTCTCCCTCCTACGTGACGGGGAAAATGCTGTGGATCAAGGAAAATGAGCCTGACCTGTATACCCGTACGGCAAAAGTGCTGCAATGCAACAGCTACATCGTCTATCGATTAACCGGCGAATATTCGCAGGACGTCTCGCAGGGAAACGGTTTTCATGCGTTTGACATCGAAACTGCCGCATGGGATGAGGCGCTGTCCGAGCGGATCGGCGTCGCCCCAGAGTTGCTTCCGCCCGTCTATCGGTGCAGCGATATCGTCGGCGGGATCACGATGGCGGTTGCGACGGAGACCGGACTGACAGCCGGAACGACGGTCGTTGCGGGCGGACTCGACGCCGCGTGCGCCACGCTCGGCGCGGGGGCGATCCATGTCGGCGAGGTGCAGGAGCAGGGCGGTCAGGCCGGGGGCATGAGCATCGTGATGGACCGTCCGGTCAAAAATGAGAAGCTCATTTTGAGCTGCCATGTCGTGCCGGACAGATGGATTCTGCAGGGCGGCACAGTCGGCGGCGGGAGCCTGAATTGGCTGAAAAGAGAGTTCGCGGGAGAAGCGGGGGACGACTTCTTCGCATTGGCCAACGAGGCGGCCTCCCGGGTCAAGCCGGGCAGCGAGGGGTTGCTTTTTCTGCCGTACATGGCAGGCGAGCGCTCGCCGATCTGGGACCCGAATGCCAAGGGCGTGTTCCTCGGCTTAAGCTTTGAAAAGACGAAGGGGCACATGATCCGCGCGATCATGGAAGGCTGCGCGATGGCGCTGCGGCACAATCTGGCGACCGCCGAGGACAGCGGGGTTCCCGTACACACGCTGCACAGCGTCGGCGGGGCCGCCAATAGCGCGCTCTGGACGCAGATCAAAGCCGATGTGACCGGAAAAGCGTTCAAAATCCCTTCCTCCGATTCCGCTGCGGCGCTCGGGGCGGCCATTCTGGCCGGTATCGGCACCGGCATTTACCGGGACGCCGAAGACGCGGTTGCTAGAACGGTCCGCATCCAGCGCGAGCAGGCGCCGCTTCCCGGTCACACACGGATTTACAATCAGGCCTTTGACATTTATCTGGAAGCCTACAATCGGCTGAAGGATCTATTTCCCAGGATGGGGTGGTGAGCGGCATGAAAGCGGCCGTATTGTACGCACGGAACGATATCCGGGTTGAAGAGAAGGCGGTTCCGGCCTTGGAGCCGCATGAAATACTGGTCAAGGTCAAGGCGACGGGTATTTGCGGCTCCGACCTTCCCAGGGTGCTTGGGGACGCCGCCCATCACTACCCGATCGTATTGGGGCATGAGTTTGCGGGGGTGGTGGAGCGGATCGGCTTCGGCGTTTCCAAGGTGAAGGTGGGCGACCGCGTGGCGGGAGTGCCGCTCAAGCCTTGCTTTAAATGCCAGGACTGCCTGAGCGGAAATTACGCGCAGTGCAAGTACTACTCGTTCATCGGCTCCCGGGTAGACGGCAGCTGGGCGGAATATGTGGCGATTCCCGAAATCAACGCGATCCGCTTCGACGATTCGATTCGCTTTGAAGAAGCCGCGTTCGTCGAGCCGTCAGCCGTGGCGCTCCATGCGCTGCAGCACATTCGGTTTGAAGGCGGAGAGAATGTGGCAGTGCTCGGCGGCGGCAACATCGGACTGCTGGCCCTGCAATGGGCCAAACTATTGGGAGCCCGCGAGGTGACCGTGTTCGATATCGACGACGATCGGCTGGCATCCGCGAGCAGGCTGGGCGCCGACCATACGATCAACGCGAAGCATCCGGATGTAGAGGAGCAGGTGAAACGCATGACGGACGGCAAAGGGTTTCCGGTCGTGCTGGAAACCGCCGGCTCGGATGTCACAATGCGTCAAAGCTTCGAGCTGGCCGCGAGCAAGGCGAAGATATGCTTCATCGGAACGCCGGCCGGAGACATCACCTTCTCGCATAAACAATTCGAGCTGATGAACCGCAAGGAGTTCACCTTAACCGGCTCGTGGATGTCCTACAGCGCACCTTTTCCCGGCCGTGAGTGGGAATTGACGCTGCATTTTCTGAAGCAGGGGAAATTAAATTTCAAAGAGCTGATTTTCCGGACGTTCCCGCTGGACGAGATTAACGAGGCATTTGATTTATACCGCACGCCAGGCGCCGTCAAAGGCAAGCTCATGCTGCTTCCCGGCTGATTGCTTCCCGATGTCAAATTCCCTATACTGGGAACATCCAAATGAAACGAAACGATTCGGAGCCGAGCGCAACGTCAGCCCGGATCGTCGAAAGGAATGCCCCGAATGAATGAGCAGCAGAATCAGCGGAAAATGCGCAGCCTGGAGAGGCATCAATATATTATCGACTATCTCAAAACCCATAAAAGCGTCGACGTCTCGTTCCTCAGCACCGAACTGTCGGTTTCGGAAGTGACGGTAAGGAAGGATCTGGAGAAGCTCGAGCGGGACAAATGGCTTGTCAGAAGCCACGGCGGGGCGGTGCTGAACGAGAATCTGTTCGTCGAGCCTTCTTTTATTGAGAAAGAGGACCGGCTGACCAGAGAGAAGTCGGCGATTGCCGCCGAAGCGGCAAAGCTCGTTCGTGACGGGATGGTTGTGGCGCTGTCCACGGGCACGACGGTCAGCCGATTAGCCGCCCTGCTCAAGGACCGAAGCTCGCTCACGGCCGTAACGAACGCCCTCAACGTCGCAACGGAACTGATGGGCTATGGCGGAATCGAGCTATTCCTGACAGGCGGGCAGATACGTCCCAATACGTTCGCGTTGATCGGCGAGACCGCCGAGAAATCGCTGGACGGGGTGTATACGGAATACGTCTTTTTCGGCGCGAACGGCTTCAGTGCGGACGAAGGCTTGACCACGCCCAGCATGGAGGAAGCGAGGGTGGTTCGCCGGCTGATCGACAACGCCAAGCATGTCGTCGCACTGGTCGACCACAGCAAATTCGGCAAGGCCGCCTTCTATCGGATCGTGTCTACCGAGCGGATCCAGACGCTCATTACGGACGGCAAGGCGCCGCAGGATGAGGTGGACAAGCTTCGTGAGCGCGGCATACAGGTGATAGTAGCTTGATTGCCAAGCCGCAATACCCCTTGATGGGCATCGGGCGACAAAGGCTGCCGGATGACATCAAGGGGTGTTTACTTTAGTTGGTAAAATATTTTTGGGTGCGCAAGTCCGCTTGCAGGCATGCACCGAAGGGGAAAATATATATAAAACGCTTACATTATATAAAAAAATCGTGTATCAAAGTCAAACACCGTTCATTTAAAGCGATTTCATCTTGTTTTATCATTCTAGGTGAGGGTAACGCCTTAAAAACTTGATGGGGGAATTGATATGGTCAAAAGATTCAAAGTTTTAAGCGCAGTACTGCTGATTATGGCTTTGGTCATTGCAGGCTGCGGTTCTTCAGGCAACAAAGATGCGGGCAACACTCAGCAATCGAGCAATGGGGGAAGCGGCGCTGCGGCAAATGAAAGCGCCAACAGTGGCGGCGACAAGAAGATGGAAGGCGTCTCGCTGACCGTTGCAACCGTCAACAATCCGGATATGAAGATCATGCAAAAGCTGACTCCGGAATTCGAGAAAGAAACGGGCATCCGCATCAATTACGTGGTACTTCCGGAGAACGATCTCCGAAAGCAAGTGACGATGGACGTCTCCTCCGGAGCCGGCAAATTCGACATCGTAACGATCGGAACGTACGACACGCCGATCTGGGCGAAAAACGGCTGGATCGAAAATCTCGACCAATTTTTGGGCAACATGACGGACGAGGAAAAGCAAGCCTATGATCTGGAAGATATTTTCCCGGTTATCCGCGACGCTCTGTCCTACGAGAATAAACTGTACGCCATTCCGTTCAACGCGGAGAGCAGTCTGTTGTTCTACAACAAGGAGAAGCTGGCGAAGGCCGGCGTTGAGATGCCGAAAAACCCGACTTGGGATCAGGTAGCGGAAGCAGCGAAAAAAGCGAAGGCCGCTAACAACGAGCCTGGCATCATCATTCGCGGACTTCCCGGCTGGGGCGAGATGCTGGCACCGCTCAACACGATCGTCAACGCGTTTGGCGGCCGCTGGTATGACGAGAACTGGAACGCGCAGCTGGATAGTCCGGAGACGGTTTCCGCGATCAAGTTCTACGTGGATCTGCTGGCAGCGGCAGGCCAACCGGGAGCGACGACGACAGGCTTTACCGAGGCGTTGACCCTGATGCAACAAGGCAAAGCGGCTATGTGGTACGATGCGACGACGGCGGCCGGTTTCCTTGAAGATCCGAACAGCTCCACCATTTCCGGCAAAGTCGGCTATGCGCTGGCGCCGAGCCAAGCGAAGGACAAAAACGGTTGGCTGTGGTCGTGGGCGCTGGGAATCGAAGCGGCGAGCAAGAACAAGGAAGCCGCGTTCAAATTCGTTACTTGGGCGACGAGCAAGGAGTACATCAAGCTGGTGGGCGAGTCTGAAGGATGGGTAGTGGCGCCTGCAGGCACCCGCAAATCGACTTACGAGAACGAGAACTACAAGAAAGCCGCTCCGTTCGCGGACATTACTTTGGAAGCGATGAGCAACGCGGATTTCAAGAAGCCAACTCTTAAGCCGGTACCGTATGTCGGCATCCAGTATGTTGCCATTCCGGAGTTCCAGCAATTGGGAACTGAAGTCAGCCAGGATATAGCCGCTGCGATCGCGGGCAACAAAACCGTAGAGCAAGCGATGAAGGACGCACAGGCGAAAGCCGAGCGAGTGGCTGTAGAGGGCGGTTATAAAAAATAAGGCATAGCGGGAGGGGAAGGGGGACTTCCCCTCCCGCACTACAAAACAAAAGTAGGGTTGATCATGATGCAAGAATTAACCGAAATCCAGAAGGTGAATATGGAGCCTGGCGTGATGGTGAACAAGTCGTTCGCGCCGCCGGTCAGACGGCTGCTGTGGCCAAGTATCATTTTTGTAGCTTTGATCACGCAAATTCCGTTCCTGATCACGATTTATTACAGCTTCCAAGACTGGAATCTGATGAGACCCGATAAGGGAATCACTTTTGCGGGAATCCGCAATTATTCGAAGATTTTGCTCGATGCGGCGTTTTACGAGGTTTTGTGGAACACGTTTGTATTGACGGGCGGGACGCTTGTCATCTGTCTGGTTATGGGACTTTTCTTTTCCTTTCTGATGAACCGGGATTTTTTCGGCAAGGGCATCGTCAGGACGATGCTGGTTTCCCCATTCTTTATTATGCCTGCCGTTGCCGGTATCGTGTGGAAAACAATGCTTCTAAATCCGAGCTTCGGATTTACGGCTTATTTTGCTTCCGTATTTCGATTTCCGCTGATCGATTGGTTGGCGAGTTATCCGCTGACGACCATCATGTTTATGATCGCCTGGCAGTGGATTCCGTTCTTCATGCTGATTTTGCTTGCGGGGCTGCAATCCGTACCGGACGACGTTATGGAAGCCGCTCATCTGGACGGGGCAAACGCCCTGCAGCGGTTTTACAACGTCATTTTCCCGCATCTTCTGAAATATGTTGAAGTTGCGGTTTTGCTGGGCCTGATCTTCATTATGCAGACCTTCGGCGAGATTTACGTGACGACAGCCGGAGGACCGGGCTTTGCATCCACCAACCTACCCTACTTCGTTTATCGGGTCGGTTTCCAGGGCTGGGATGTCGGCGGCGCGTCCGCTGTCGGTGTCATCATTGTCATCATCACCATTGCGTTAATGACAGTGCTGTTCAAATTTTTGCGGAAAACGTTTCAAGGAGAACTGTCATGAAAAAATTATCAGCTGTCTTGGTGACCTTGTTTACTTATGTGGTGGCCGTCCTTTATTTCTATCCCGTGTTCTGGATGCTGATCACCGGCTTCAAAAAAGAGGGCGATGCGGTGCAAATGCCGCCTTCCCTGTTCTTCAACCCGACGAAAGAGAACTATCAGCTCATTTGGGACAGCGGCGTCGTCTCGTTTTTCAGCAATTCCGCAGTCGTGACGCTGACCTCCACCCTGTTCGCCCTGCTGCTGGGGGTACCGGCCGCTTATGTTCTGGCGATGTTCAAGCTGAAAAAAGCGGAGGACATTCTGTTCTGGTTCATTTCTACCAAATTTCTGCCGGCGGCAGGCATTATTATCCCGATCTACATGCTGTTCAAAGAGCTGCAGCTGCTGGATAGCCTTTGGGCCCTGATCCTGCTCTACACAGCGATGAATGTGCCCCTTGTAGTATGGATGATGCGCTCTTTCTTCAAAGAAGTGCCGCACGAGCTGTTGGAAGCGTCAAGGGTGGACGGCGCATCCGATATCCGGACCTTTTTTCAAATTACGCTGCCGCTCGTCAGACCCGGCCTCATTTCCACCGCATTGCTGTCGCTCATCTTTGCCTGGAACGAATTTTTCCTGGCCGTGAGCTTGACCGCCACCAGCGCGGCGACGATGCCTGTCCATATGGCGTCCTTCATGACGCAGCAGGGGCTTTTCTGGGCTAAAATGTCTTCGGTCGCTTCGATTGCGGTCGTACCGGCTTTGCTCCTGGGATGGTTTACGCAAAAGCAGCTGGTGCGCGGAATGACGATGGGCGCTGTAAAAGGTTGATTTTATATTAAAAATAGGGAGGAATATGAAATGACGGACAGAACCATGAAAGCGCTCGTGATTGAGGAGCCGCGTAAAGCGGTCGTGAAACAGATGCCTTACCCGAAGCCAGGACCGAATGAAGTGACCATCAAGGTGAACAGCGTCGGCATTTGCGGCACGGATGTTCATATTTTTGAAGGCGACTTTATTTCCGAGTATCCGATCATTCCGGGACATGAGTTTTCCGGCACAATTGCGGAGCTTGGCGAAGGCGTTACAGGCTGGCGGATCGGGGATCCGGTCAGCGCGGATCCGTCCTTATTCTGCGGCTCTTGCCAATTCTGTCTGACGAACCGCGGCAATCAATGCGAGAATTGGGGAGCGCTCGGCAATACGACCTCCGGCACGATGGCCGAGTATGTCGCTGTTCCGGTCAAAAATGTGGTCAAAATGCCTGAAGGAATGTCCTTCTCGCAGGCCGCGTTCATTGAGCCGCTCGCTTGCGTCGTGCATGGCATGAACCGGCTGCAGGTGAAGGCGGGGGACCGGGTTATATTGTTCGGGGCGGGCGCCATGGGGCAGCAGCTCGTGCAGGCAATCGCCAGATCGGGCGCCTCGGAGCTGGTCGTTGTCGACGTATCGCAGCAGAAGCTGGACATAGCTTGCAAGTATGGCGCGACGAAAGGGGTTCTGAGCCGGGATCTGGGCGAGGAGCTGTCCAAGGAGAAATACCCGTACGGCTTCGACATCGTGGTCGATGTCACAGGCATTCCGGCCGTCATCGAGCAGGCGTTCGACTACATGGGACCGACGGCGAAGTTTCTGCAGTTCGGTGTGACGTCGGAGAACGCCAAGGTGCAATTGAGTCCTTTCAAGCTGTATAACAAGGACTGGACGATCATCGGCTCCATGGCCATCAACAATACGTTTATTCCGGCTTACCATTGGCTGAAGGACGGCAGAATCGAAGTCAATCACCTCGTTTCGAAGCAGATTACGCTCGAGGAAACGATCGACTTCTTCAATTCTCCCCGGGATCCGAATCACCTGAAAATACAAATCAAAATCTGACCGGACTTTCTCGGGCAGGACGAAAACATGCAGAACGGTCAGTTTAGGCAGGCAGCCTGACTGACCGTTCTGGCATTTGACGGCCGTACCCCGAGGCGGTGCGCCGGCTGCCCCGTTTATCCCGATTGGTCCAGCATGGTATCGATTTTCGGTTTTAATTCATCCAAGCCCTCCCGGGCGCTCGAATACTCTCCGTTGACGATTTTTCTTAACGTTCTGGCCCATTCGTTCGCCGTATCGAAAAAGGCAGGCTGAGGGGTGAACAAGACTGCGGCGTTCTTCAAATGCGAATCCAGCGTTTGCGCAAAACCGTCCGCCCGGCCGATCAGCTTCAGATAGTCCTTGTCCTGCAATACCGATTTGCGCGCCGGATGAACGACGTTGGCATTCATCGCGGCCCATTGAATAAATGGTTTCGAGCTGAAGTATTGCATGAACAGCCAGGAGGCCTTCTTGTTGTTGGACGCATTGTTCATGCCGAGCCCCCAGGCCCAAAGATTCGATGTGACCGGTTGGTTCAGATCGGACAGCGGAGCCGGGGTCCAGGCGATATTCCCCGCTTCCTTGGAGTAGCCTTCGACATTCTGGATATACGAGTTAATGTCCGCATCGAAAAGCATGGCGACTTTGCCGGAGCCCAGGGCGGCGCCCGCCTCGTTCCATGGATTCTGCTGCCAGGAGCTTGCGGAGGTGCATTTGTGGACGAGGTCTACCCATAGCTCGGTGGCCCGGACAGCCTCGTCCGAGTTGACGGCTGAGCGCAGCTTGCCGTTCTCCGACACTAGGTCTTTGGCGCCGAAGTTTATATAAGTCGTAATGAAAGAAGTCGATAGGCTCGTCCATTTATCGGAGATCCGCAGCGACAGCCCGTCGATGCCGCTGCCGCTGAGCGCTTCGCACCCGTTCATCAGCTCGGACAGCGTTGAAGGCGGCTTTAGCGCATACTGCTCGAAAATCCGTTTGTTGTAGGCGAGGGAGTTAAGCTCGAAGCCGATCGGGACTGCCCATTGATAGCCGGTTCCGACCGGATCGCCGGGCGTCAGATTCCATTTCATCGAATCGAAGACCTTCGGCTGGAAATCCCGGAAGTCATAACCGGGTATGAGCAGGGCGGGATCGGCCAGCATCTCGTCCAGACTCTGCATCAGCCGCTTCGAGGCATGCTCCCAAATATAATACGTTCCGGTCATAAACACATCCGGAGTGCCCCGGCGATCGTTGAGCGCCAGATCCAATTTGTCGATATAATAGTCTTCCGGCGTTATGATATAATTTACTTGGATACCGGTCAAACTCTCGAAATCCCGAAGTTTCTGCACGATTGCCGCCGAATACGGGTGCTGATTGAGCATGACGTTGATCCGTTGGCCTTCGAAGGCTCGCCAATTGTATTCAGGCTCCGGCTGCGGCCGCGGCTGGCATCCCGCAATAAAAACGAGTAAACATAAACTGGCGAAAACCGAGAATCTGAGGAAACCTGAGCCGAGCACCAAACACAAACCTCCCAAAAAAGAGAAATCGCTTCCACGAATCATTTCATTATAACGCACTAGGTTTATTATATATAATATTTCATTTCTCGGCACCATTGGAGGTAACTTTAACGATGAAAGTGTTAATCGTCGACGATGAATTTCTCGTTCGAATGGGGCTGAAATCGATTATCCCCTGGGAAGAAAAAGGGTTCACCTTGCTGGGCGACGCCAAAAACGGCGCCGAAGCGATTGACATGTTTAACGAGACGCAGCCTGATATTCTGTTGACCGACATCTCGATGCCGTTCATGGACGGGCTGGAGCTGATCCGTATTCTAAAAGGGAAGAGCCCATCGTTAAAAGTCATCATTCTATCCAACTACGACGATTTCAAATATGCGCAAAAGGGCATTCAGCTAGGGGTCAATGAATACATCCTGAAGCATGAAATTTCGCCGGAAAAGATTTTGGCGGCGCTTGAAAGTGTTACCGGGCCTGCCGGCGGCAGTGAATTCCCGGCCGCCGCGGCCGGCAGGAAAGACTATAGCACGCAGCTGTATCACCTGATGGTTAAGGATAATCTTTCCGAACAGGAAAAGGAAGACGTTCTTAATACCTTGAAAAAAGATTTACAAGGCAGCTATTTTACGGTGATCTCCATGCTTCTGCAATTCAGCGGAACGGAAGCGGATTCACGTGATCTGACGAGAGAAGAAACCATTGAGAAGTTGGCGCTGGAAACGCTGAAGGGCAAGGATTTCCAGGTTTTTTCCCTCCTGCGAAAAAATGAAGTCCTATTTATTGTGAACACCTCCGAAGCCGGCGGGATAAACGAAAGAATCAAAAAGATGATGCACACCGTCAAAAATAATACGAAGCAGTTTCTGAACCGGAACCTGTTTATCGGAATCAGCTCAGCCGGCGGCGGTCTCGAGGAGCTGCGCATGCTGTATGAGCAGTCCAAAACGGCACGGGAACAGAGCTTTTTCTCCAATGATATCATGGTCTGCTCCGAGGAACGGGTCATGGAGCAGGACAACGGCGCGCTCCCGCGCCTCGACATGGAGCAGCTGAATAAATTGGTCAAATTGAAGGACACCGGCCGTGTCGAGAAGTTTCTGCTGGATGTGTTCGACATCCTCTACAACCTGCAGAGTGTAGCCGCCGTGCAGAACATATTCCAACGTTTGATCAAGGATAATGCGGAGCTGTTCGCCGCGAACAACCTTATTCTGAACCAGCAATCTTTCGGCGATTTTTCTGGCTTTGAGGATGTCCGGCAATATGTCATCGACGTATACAAAAAAAATTGCCTGCATAACGAGCGCAACATTCATTCCGTCCATATTACGAAGAGCATTCATTACCTGAAAAAAAACTATAGCGACAATATATCGCTGTCTCAGCTGGCCGATTATCTGCAAATTAACAAAAGCTATTTGAGCCTGCTGTTCAAGCAGGAAATCGGCGTGAATTTCACCAATTACCTGAACAACATCCGCATCGAGAAAGCGAAGGAGCTGCTGCTCCATTCCAATTACAAGGCCTATGAGATCGCCAAGCAGATCGGCTTCGACAATCCGTATTATTTCAGCAAGGTGTTCAAGGAAACGACGGGCATGAACTGTCAGGAGTTCAAAAGGACATCCGCATCGCTCGGCCATGACAGATAAGCGATCAACCTACAAAAGCAGGTGTTAGCTTGATACAGAAACGAATCTTTCTCTTTATCTCTTCCCTGGTTGTGCTCCTGCTGATTTCGATCAGCATCATTGTTTATGTTTATTTTTTTCAAACGATGAGAGAGAAGGAGATCGACAGCGCGGTCCGTTATTCCAACGGCACGAAGCAAAGCGTTGAGCTCATACTCAGCTTTATGAATAACACGGTCAATTCCATAAGCAAAAACAGCACCGTGATCAAAGAACTGAGCGGCGAGTTTTACAGCAGCGAGGAGGAGGCGCAGAACTCGCGGACGATTGTACATTCGCTCCTGAGCAATCTCGTTTCGATCCACGAATATATCCGCAAAATCGAAATCATCGGTAACCGAGCGGAGGGCAAATATTACAGCACGATCACCGGAGAGGTCGAGGGGCGCATTGCGGAGCGCAATGCGGAGATCGACGAGAAGCTGAAGGGCTGCTATAAGGATGCAGGGGACACCTATTATTTTTTGTGCGTGAGCGGCAACGTTATCTCGTTCGTCGTCCCCATTTTTCAGCCGCAATCGGGCTATCGGATCGGATTTCTGGTGATCGATATCAACCGGTCGTATCTGGAGGAGATCGTCGCGACGACGACGGGCGGCGCCGATGAGAAGGTGCTGATCGTCACGGCGCAGGACGAGACCATCCTCAGCTACCCGTACACCGCCAATTTAAGCGGCATCACCGAGCAGTATCCGCAGCTGTTGAACCTGGAGCAGACGCAGATCAACGGGAAGATTTTCGGCAAGGAAAGCATTATCGTCTCCGATTCCATCAGCTACAGTAATTGGAGAATCGTGCGCATGATCGATACGGCCAAAATCAACGAGTCGATGAACCAGTTGGGACAAATCGGGCTGCTCGCGCTGCTGCTCTCTCTGATCATCTCGTCCGTGGCATCCTACCGCCTGTCGATCTACTTTACCAAACCGATTATCGAGCTGAACAGAAAGATTAAGCAATTCGAGAAGGGCAACATGGAAACCAGAATCGATATTATCCGCAGCGATGAATTGGGCCAATTAAGCAACTCCTTCAACAAAATGGTCGTCAAGCTGGATACGTTGCTGAAAAGAACGATCGAGGAGGAGCAAAAGAAAAGCGAGATGGAGTTCGAGCTGCTGCAATCGCAGATCAATCCCCACTTTCTGTACAATACGCTGGATTCGATCAGATGGCTTGCGGTCATTCAAAACGTTGAAAATATCGGCCATATGACGACATCGCTGATCCAGCTGCTGAAATACAGCATTTCGCACAAGGGCCGCATGGTGACCCTGTCGGAAGAAATCAGCATGATCAAAAATTATATAACGATCCAGAAATACCGGTACGGCGATATTTTTGAGGTGGAGTTCGACATCGAGGATGAGGCCAGGGACTGCCGTGCCTTGAATCTGATCCTGCAGCCGCTGGTGGAGAATGCGATCTATCACGGGATGGAGTCCAGGGAAGAAGGCGGCGTCATCCGAATAGAGGCGTATATCCGCGACGGCGAGCATCTGGAGATCAGCGTCGTCGACAACGGTTTGGGAATGGACGAGAATGAATGGCGGAGCGGAGCGGGCGTTACGAAAAAAATGCATACCGGAATCGGCCTTAAAAACGTCGAGGAACGGATCAAGCTGTATTTTGGCGAGCAATACGGCTTAACCATCAGCAGCAGCATCGGTGAAGGCACCAAAATGACGATTGTGCTCCCCAGGCTTTACGAGGACAGCGCTGCCGCCAACTGAACCGCCGCCGCGAGCCTGTTAAAAGAGTGTAAAAAGAAAGCTTAAAAAACTTAAAGATAATGCATTTCTATTGCGCAAATCTCTCGATACAATTGAGGAAGAACAGTAATGTAAGCGGTTAAATGGGCAGGGGGAGCATCCGAGTTGAGCTTATTGATGGGGATTGACCTGGGGACCTCAAGCGTAAAAGCGCTGCTGATGGATGTGCACGGCAAGACGTACGGCATCGCGCAGCAGCATTATGATATCGACGTTCCCCGTAAGGATTGGGCGGAACAGTCGCCAGAAAGGTGGTGGACCGCCACTGCCGATACGATCCGCAAGCTGTTCGCCGAAACGGGCGCCAATCCGAATCGTGTAACCGGTTTAGGCTTGTCCGGCCAAATGCACGGACTTGTGACGCTGGATGCGCAAGGAACGCCGGTCAGGCCCGCTATCATCTGGTCGGATCAAAGATCCAAAAAGCAGGTTGCCCGCATCAACGATATGCTGGAGCGGATGAACCTGACCGGGGAAACGATGAACAAGGCGTCGACGGGTTTTGCGCTTTCGTCCCTGCTGTGGATCAAAGAGAATGAACCGGAGCATTACGCGGCGATTCGCAGCATCGTTCTGCCGAAGGATTACATCCGCTACAAACTGACAGGACGCATCGCTTGCGAGGCTACGGACGCTTCAAGCTCGCTTGCTTTCAACACACGCGGCAGGCAATGGTTGTATCCGCTGATCGAAGCGCTGGGCATCGCGGCCGCTTTGTTCCCCGAATGCCGGGAGCCGTTCGAGATCGCGGGCGAAATAACGGCGGATGCGGCATGGGAAACCGGGCTGCGCACCGGGACATCCGTCGTTTACGGCGGCGCCGACCAATGCATGCAGGCGGTCGGCAACGGGGTCGTTGAACCCGGCCGGATCATTTCGAATATCGGTACAGGGGGCCAGGTCGCCGCAATGGTGGCCGATCCGGTTTACGATCCGCAGTGGAGGATGAATTCGTTCTGCCATATTCACCCGGGCTCATGGGCGATTCAGGGCTCCAACCTCAACAGCGGCCTTGCGTTGAAATGGCTGAAGGATAATGTGCTGCAGGCGGCGGATTTTAACGGCTTAATGGAGATGTGCGCCCAGGTGGAGGCGGGAAGCGAGGGCGTGCTTTTTCTGCCGTATTTGATCGGCGAACGGACGCCTCATATGGATGCCGATGCCAGAGCCGGCTTCCTCGGCATGACCTTGAGACACCGGACGGAGCATTTGGTGAAAGCGGTTCTGGAGGGCGTCGTCTACGCCCTTCGGGACTCGCTGGAACTGATGGAGGAGCAGGGTATCCGGGCAGGGCAAGTGATCGCCTCGGGCGGCGGCGCAAAGCACCGCTTATGGCTGCAATGCCAGGCGGATATTTTCGGCAAGCCGGTTTATACGACCAAGGTGCAGGAGGAAGCATGCGTCGGCGCGGCCATCGTGGCAGGAACCGGAGTCGGCGAATATCGGTCCGTACGCGAAGGATGCGGGCAGGTTGTTGCGCTCGACGAACGGTATTACGAGCCTGATCCGCGCAATCAAGAGCTGTACGACCATTACCACGGACTGTTCAAACAGATTTATTTGAGAAACAGGGAGCTTTTTAAAAACTGGACAGTGAATGCTTAGGCCGTTTCCATGATAGACAAGATCGATCGCCAATCTCATAAAAAGAAGGGAATTGAAAAACTATGTCTACGAACCAGCCGACTCAAACGATGAAAGCCGCCATCATGCACAGCACCCGTGAAATTCGGATCGAGGAGCTGCCTGTTCCGCAAATCGGCCCCGACGAGGTATTGATTAAGGTCATAGCGGTCGGGATTTGCGGCTCCGATCTGCATTATTATTCGCATGGCAGAATCGGCAAATATGTGGTCGACAAGCCATTCATTCTCGGGCACGAGTGCGCGGGAGACGTTGCGGCGGTCGGCGCCGATGTCAGGCGTTTCGCTGTTGGCGACCGGGTGGCGGTGGAGCCCGGCGTTACCTGCGGGCGCTGCGCCGCATGCAAGGAAGGCCGGTACAATCTTTGTCCGGACGTCGAATTTCTCGCCACCCCGCCGTTTGACGGCGCGTTCGTGCAATATATCAAAATCCGCGAGGATTTCGTGTTTCCGATTCCGGACAGCCTGTCCTACGAGGAGGCTGCGCTTGTTGAGCCGTTCTCGGTCGGCATCCATGCCGCGGTGCGGACGAAGCTGCAACCCGGCTCGACGGTAGCGATCATGGGGATGGGGCCTGTCGGCTTGATGGCCGTCGCCGCCGCCAAAGCGTACGGCGCCTCCACCATTATCGCAACCGATCTCGAACCGCTGCGGCTCGAGGCGGCCAGGCAGATGGGCGCCACCCACATCATTAACGTGCGCGAACAGGACCCGAACGAGGCAATCAGGACATTCACGAACGGTCGCGGAGTCGACGCCGCCTGGGAAACGGCGGGCAGCCCGAAGGCGCTGCAGTCCGCGCTCGGCTCGCTGCGGCGGGGCGGAAAGCTCGCCGTCGTCGGGCTGCCGGCGCAGGATGAAACCCCGCTGAACGTGCCGCTAATCGCCGATAACGAAGTCGATATATACGGTATTTTCCGGTATGCCAATACGTATCCGAAGGGTATCGAGTTCCTGGCCTCCGGCATCGTCGATGCCAGCCGGCTCGTGACCGACAAGTTTGCGCTCGAACAGACCCAGGAAGCGATGGAGCGGGCGCTTAACCAGAAGAGCGAGTGTCTGAAAATCGTCGTCTATCCCAATGGTTTGATCTGAAACGAAACGCCGGGCCCGCCAGTGGGCTGTTCCATAAGAGCACAATTGAAGTCAAATGATAAAACCTCCAAAACCACGCTGGAAAGCGGTTTCGGAGGTTTTTCTTTTTGGGGAAGCGAGACTGCCGTTCTGTCGTGAATCGGCCGCTTATTCCGGTCATCTTTGGCCAGTGCCGCCGAATAAGATAAATGAACCCGATTTCCGCCGGTCTCATGGGATTGCCGGAACATCCAGAGGAGGGCTAGGCATGGATTTGTGGAAATCGATCGTGACGGATGGATTCGAACAGCTGCTGTTCATTCAAGACCGTCCCAGCGGATTAAAGGCGGTCATCGCGATCCACGATACGACGTTGGGACCCGCCATGGGTGGCTGCCGGTTTTGGCATTACGGTTCGGAAGAAGAGGCCGTGTCCGACGCGTTGCGGTTGGCCAAGGGAATGACCTATAAATGCGCCATCTCCGGACTTCCATATGGGGGCGGGAAGGCAGTTGTCATCAGACAGCCCGGCCAGAGCGGGAATGAAGCGGCCTTTCGCGCCCTTGGCCGAATCATAAATCGGCTCGGCGGCCTTTATATTACCGGCATGGATCTGGGGACGACCGTCAGGGAAATGGACTGGATCAAAGCGGAAACCGATTATGTGACGGATACCGCGGGCTCGCTGGGGGCGGCCGGGGATTTCACGGCAAGGATGACCGCTTACGGCGTTTGTCTCGGTATACAGGCCTCGCTTGAAGAGGCGTTCGGATCGGATGAGCTGCGGGGCCGGACGATTGCCGTACAAGGATTGGGGAAGGTCGGTTATTTCGTATGCCGTTATTTGCATCGGAAGGGAGCGTGCCTGCTCGTCACCGATCTTCATACCGGCCTTGTTGAAAAGGCCGTCAAGCAGTTTAACGCGATCGCCGTCGAGACGGACGACATCTACCGGCAGGATTGCGATGCATTCTGTCCCTGCGCGTTGGGCGGCATTATCAACGAGCGCACCATTCCGCAGCTGAGATGTCGGATTGTGGCCGGCGCTGCCAATAACCAGCTGGCGGAGCAGCATCACGGCGACATGCTGCACCGGAACGGGATTTTGTACGCTCCCGATTATGTGATCAATGCGGGCGGCATTATCGTCACGGCCGCAGAAATCGCCCACCGAAGCGGCGAATATGCGCGAAGGCGGGTAATGAACATCCGGAATACGTTGAACAGCATCTACCGCTGCGCCGACTCGCTTGGCATATCTTCCTCCGAAGCCGCAAACCGATTGACGCGGCAGCGGCTCGGATAGGAGCCCCCGTTCTTATCACGCTCGCAGTTGGTGCAAGCCTCCCGCAATAGCGAACAGGAAAAACTCCTGCTATTTTTGCCCGGATGCCACTGCCGGTCAGCGATAGGCTTTTATTCCAGCGCGTGCTAGAATGATGGGGATAATCAAATCACGCGGGGTGGATGTATGCCGAGAGAAATCAATAAAGATACGCTGCTGTGCATGTCATTGGCGGGAAGACCGGGCAATTTCGGAACCCGTTTTCACAATTATTTATACAATGAGCTGAATCTCAATATTGTCTACAAAGCGTTTACCACGAACGATTTGCAGGCCGCAATCGGCGGGGTGCGCGCGCTCGGGATTCGCGGCTGTGCCGTGTCGATGCCCTTCAAGGAGGCTTGCATTCCATTCATGGATGAAATGGACGAATCGGCGTCTGTCATTCAATCCGTCAATACGATCGTCAATACCGACGGACGGCTTCGTGCATACAACACCGATTACATCGCGATCGCTCAGCTGCTCGACACGTATCAGGTATCGCGCGACTCCGTATTCGCCTTGCGCGGCAGCGGGGGCATGGCCAAGGCCGTCGCAAGCGCAGTGCGAGATGCCGGGTTCCGCACCGGGTACATCATCGCCCGTAACGAGACGGCGGGACGCGAGCTGGCGCAAGCCTGCGACTACGAGTGGAAAAGCGAGGTAAGCGGCATCGAGCCGGAGCTGATCATCAATGTGACGCCGATCGGCATGGCGGGAGGCCCCGAATCCGAGGAACTCGCATTCGCACCCGAGGTGATCGACAAGGTGGAGACCGTATTCGACGTGGGGGCGATTCCCTCGGAAACGCCTCTGATCCGTTATGCCAGGACGAAAGAAAAAAAGGTGATCACCGGGGCGGAAGTCATCGCGCTTCAGGCATTGGAGCAATTCGTGCTCTATACCGGCGTGCGCCCCGAAGACGAGCTGGTCCAAAGGGCTGCAGAGCACGCTCGTTCCTGATCGATGAAACGGCGGTTTCTGACCTCATTGTCAGCCGTCAGTCTAAGAACGCGGCTGACGTTGTCGTTTATCGCGCTGATCATCCTTTCGATTACCGTCATGGGCATCGGCTACATCAGGAAAAGCTCCGAGGTGATTTTGTCGAACGCCAGCCAAACCTCATTGGGTCTGGTGAAGATGAGCAACCAGTCTCTCGAAGCGAAATTGGCGCGGGTTGAGCAAAGCGCCATCAACATGCATTTGGATGAGGAGCTGTTTCAGTTTGTCAACGCAACCGATCTGAAAGACAAATAATTAAGCAACGAGAATGACCGCAAAATTACGCGAATTCTGCAAAAATATTTTCCCGCGTCGGAGGATATGTTCTCGGTCAATTTGGTTACAAAGGACTTTACGTTCGGTCAAAATCCAAACTTCTGGATTCCGAAAACGGATTATGCCATGTCGAATATTTATAAGACCGGTCAACAATCGGTTGAGAATACGTCATGGATTCCCACCTATGATTTGCTGGAGCAGTTTTTTTCCGCCGCTCCCTTGTCGCCGGACAAATATCAATATGTATTTACCGCTACCCGACTGATCAATGTTTCAACGATCCGGAATAATTTACTTCGGCAGATGGATAAGAACATCGAACGCCCGATTCTGATCGTTAATTTTCAAGAATCGATGATCAAACAGGCTTTCAAGGAAAGCCTGTCGGTTCAAGGTTCTTATTACCAGGTATTTACAGAAGACGGTGCGGTGGTCTCAAGCTCCGCTGCGGCGGACGACTCGCCTGCTGCAAGCCTGGACTGGATCCGTTACGCGATGTCCAAGGGAAGCGGCACCGAATATATCAACATCAACGGTCAAAAAATGGTCGTAAACTTCGATCGGATGGATGTAACAGGATGGCTATCGGCTGTTTACATCCCATACGACAATCTGCTGAAGACCGTCCCGAACATGTTTGCTTATACGATGTATTCCATGGTCATCATCATCGTCTTGTCGATCGTGCTCGCTTCTTTTATTTCGGGAAGAATTACTTGGCCGTTAAAAAAGCTTTTGCGCGGAATCAACCGGATCGGGGAAGGGAACTTCAACACCAGAATCGAATCGTCCGGCATGCCGGAAGTCAACGTCATCATTCATAAATTCAATCAGATGAACGATAAAATTCAAACCTTGATCGAAGAGAACTATGAGACCCATCTGAAAGAAATGGAAGCGGAGCTGAAGGCGCTAAATTTTCAATTCAATCCCCACTTTCTGTATAACACGCTGAACATTATTAATTATTTGGCGATCGAGAACAAACAAGCCTTGATCAGCAATATGCTCGTGGAGTTATCCGAGATGCTGGAATATACGGCGCAGGACCCTGGTCTGGTCCATTTCGGCGAGGACGTAAACTACTTGAAAAATTACGTGTTCATCATGAACCACCGGTTCGAGGGGAAATTCACGGTTACCTATGACATCGACCCTGACCTGTACCAATATACCGTACCGAAGTTTTTTCTGCAGCCTTTTATAGAGAATGCTTTGATTCACGGACTTGAGGAAATGGAGACGGGCGGAGAAATCAACGTTGCCGGACGGATGGAGAACGGGCTAAGAATTTTTTTCATTACGGATAACGGGAAAGGCATGCCGGAGGAAACGATCCGGCGCGTGCTTGAAACGGGCGACGATCACGGCGGGTTCGGGAAATCGATCGGAATTACAAACGTGAACCAGCGGATTAAAATGCAATACGGCCGTCAGTACGGTGTGCAAATCGCATCGCAGAGAAATAAGGGAACCGCCGTTACTATCGTGCTGCCGCTCATCCGACCCGAATAGGCAAGAGGGTTGCCCAACCCTTCTTGCCTATCGTTTTGTCATACAAGCTCCCCTTGAAATTGTTTTCAGTGTAAAAGTCCACTTATTTACGATTTTTAGAGTAGGATGGCGCGTGCGGTTTCTTTTATGATGAAAGCGTAAACAAAATCATTGAAAGCGAGGAACCGTTTTATGAAAAAGGGGATCATCGCCGCTTTATTGGCCGTATCGCTGCTGGCCGGATGCGGCACGGGAGGACAAACGAATAATGACGGGCCGGAAGGGAACGGCGCCGCCGAAACAGGCAGCGAGCTGGTGGAGCTTGCCTACTGGCGGCCGCAAGCGGGCGAGGAAGAGGACAATGCCTATGTACAACGGGTGGAGGCATTCAACAAAGCTTATGAGGGTAAAATCAAGCTGAATATGGAGGTTATTACGAGGGGCAATTCCTTCGCCTATGAGGATAAAATTAACGCGGCCGTCGCTTCCAACACGCTGCCCGACGTGGTTGCGCTTGACGGGCCGAACGTGGCCAACTATGCCGCATCAGAAATCATCATCCCGTTGGATGAGTATTTCACGGAAGAGGATATGAACGACTTTGTGCCGTCGATCGTCCAACAGGGCAGCTACCAGGGCAAGTTTTATGCACCGGGGCTGATCGAGTCGTCGGTGGTGCTGTTCTACAACAAAAAAATCATGGATAAATACGGGATTACGCCTCCCGACAAAATTGAGAATGCCTGGACCTGGGATCAGTGGTACGACGTCATGAAGCAGACGGCAAAAGACGGCGTTTTCGGAACGAACATGATTAACGATAAAGGCGAGTGGATGACCTATGCGTTCGAGCAGTTCTGGATTTCGAACGGCACGGATATCGTCAATCCGGAGGGGACCGAAGCCGAGGGCTGGGTCAACAGCGGGCAAGGCATCGAGGCGGCGTCTTTCCTGCAGAAGCTGGCTAACGAGAAGCTGTTCAATATCGACCCGAAGCCGACGGAATTTGAGGAAGGTAAAGCGGCGACCAAGCTTGGCGGTCCGTGGAACATTCCGGGGTTTAAAAATTATCCGGACCTTGAATGGGGCATCACTTACTTCCCGAAGAAAGCGGGCGGCACGCAAACCGCGCCTTCGGGCAGCTGGGCGGTAGGGGTCTCGGCGAACAGCAAGCATCCGAAGGAAGCGGCGGAGGCCGTGAAATGGCTGACCAACAAAGACAGCTCCGTTGTGCTGGCGAAGTCGATCAGCATGCCTGCTAACCGCAAATCGGCTTATGAAAGCTTGCCGGAATACGATGAATTGCCGCTTCGCGTCATTAAGGAGCAAGTAACGACCGTTTCCCGCGCAAGACCGGTAACCCCGGCTTATCCGGTACTGACGCAAAAGTTTGCCGAGGCATTGACGGACATCATGATGGGAGCCGAAGTGAAAAAATCGCTTGATAGCGTCGCAGCCACCTATGATGACGAATATAAACGAAACTTCGCCGAATAGGTGACCGTACCGGGTGAATGGCGGCGGCGAAGGCATAACCTTTATGCTTTTCGCCGCACCGTTCATTCCGTTCGGGGAAAGGGAGAAGAGATGCAAACCGCAGCTTCAACGAAGGCGCTTAATCAAAAAAGTGAATCGGCCTCCTTGGGACGGCAGAAGCGAAGAGAAACCGTTGCAGGCTATGCTTTCATTACACCGGCCGTCATTTTACTCATTGTTTTTCTGGTACTGCCTTTTCTGTTCGCGATCCTGTTCGGCTTCACCAAGTTCAACCTGCTGCGGCCCGATAAAATCCAGTTCATCGGTTTTGAAAATTACAAGATTCTGTTCCAAGACAGCCTTTTTTATAAATCGCTGTTCAACACGCTGTATTTTACCGCCATCGTCGTTCCCGTCCAATGCGCGGTTGCGCTAATGCTGGCGCTGTTGGTCAATCATCGGCTAAAGCTGCGGAACGCGTATCGGATCGCTTATTTCAGCCCGGTCGTCACGTCGATGACCGTTATCGCTATCCTGTGGATTTATCTCTACAATCCGAACGAAGGATTAATCAATTCGGCGCTCAACTTTTTCGGCATTCCGAACCAGCCTTTTCTGAGAAGCGCAAACCAGGCGATGCATTCGATTATTTTCATGTCCGTCTGGCAGGCGGCGGGTTATCAGATGATGATATTTCTCGCCGGACTTCAGGGAATACCCGGTGACTTAAATGAAGCATCGTCGATCGACGGGGCGAACAAATTCCAGCAGCTGCGGTTCATTACGCTCCCCAGCTTATATAACGTAACGGTATTCGTCCTGACGATTACGACGATTCAGGCGGTAAAGCTGTTCGTGCAGCCGTACATTATGACGAACGGCGGTCCGGAGAATTCGACAAGGACGCTTGCCCTGCTCATCTACCAGCAAGGCTTCCAGTTCAGGAACGCGGGCTACGCCTCGGCCGTGTCCGTCATTTTTTTCCTCATCGTCGTGTTCATCTCATTCTCCATGAAAAAATTTCTGAGAGATAAATAGCGGGAGGACCGATACTCATGACAGACCGCACCGTAAAGCTGCTGCTAAATCTGACGAATATCGTCATGTCGATTTTGTTCATTACCCCCTTGCTGTGGATGGTCGTTTCGTCGTTTAAACCGGAAACCCGGATTTTTGCGGATCTGAGCTCGATAAAAGCGTTGCTTCCGCTGAACTTTACATTGGATAATTACAAAGCGGCGTTCGACCGGATTCCGATGATGAAATATTTGAATAACAGCATTTTTTACGTGTCGGTCATCGCGATCAGCGGGTTGGCGGTCAATTCGATCTGCGGCTATGCGCTCGCCAAGCTGCATTTCAAGGGCAGGGAATTTATTTTGTCGGCGGTCATTGCGCTTATGATCGTTCCGTTCGAGAGCATCCTGATGCCGCTGTATTTCATTGTCAACAACCTGCAGTGGGTCGACACATGGCCGGCGCTGATCGTGCCTTTCGTAGCCAACAGCTTCAGTATTTTCATGTTCCGGCAATTTTTTATGGACATTCCGAACGAAATACTGGAGTCGGCTTCAATCGACGGCTCGTCGCCGATGAAGACATTCGTTTCGATTGTCGTCCCTTTGTCCGGACCCGTTTTTGCAACGGTGTTCATTCTTGATTTCATCAGCCATTGGGGCGACTTCATGTGGCCGATCCTGGTCACGACGGGCGAATCGCTGCGAAATGTCCAATTGGGCATACAGACCTTTTTTACACTGCCGCCGGTATTCTACGGGCAGATCATGGCGACGCTGACGTTCACTACGGTGCCGATCATCCTGCTTTTCCTGCTGCTGCAAAAGTATTATGTGCAAGGGATTACAAGCTCGGGCATCAAAGGCTAAGCGGTTTCACCATTACGATTGATATGGCAGGTGAGTCCTATCCTGAACAAAATAATGGTCGTCGATGATGAGGCTATCCAGCGAAGGGTGCTCGGCAAGATGATTCGCGAGGTGCTGCCCGAATGCGAGGTCGTTGAGGCGAGCAACGGCAAAGCTGCCCTGGAGCTGGTGAAGACCGATTCGATTGAAGTCGTTATTACGGATATCAAGATGCCGATCATGGATGGCTTCGGATTTATCGAGCGCATGAATAAAACCGCGGCCGGAACGAAAATCATCATTTTGAGCGGCTTCCGCTATTTTGAATACGCCCAGAGAGCCGTACGGCTCGGCGCTTTTGACTATTTGCTGAAGCCGGTGAAGGAAGAAAGCATTCGCCGTTTGCTGCAGGAGGTCGCGGAAAGCATCCGTACAGAAAAAATGCAGGCCATGGAGCACGAAACGATCAGGAAGAAGCTGCACAGCAGCCAATCCGTTTATTATCAGCACATGCTGCAGGAATGGACAAGCAACGGCCTCTCTGGGGCCAGGCTGCAGGAGCTGCAGGGCAAATTTTCGTTCGGCGGCGCCGGAGCGGTCATTGTGACGAAAATCGGCGGCGCCGGAACCGGGGATCTATCGGCGGCCAGGATGCAAGACATGAGGAACAGCATGCTAGCCGGCCTGGAGCGGCAGATGGGTTCGGGCGGAAGGGCCGTATCTTTTTTTCCCGCGGAAAACAAGCGGACAATGGTAACCGTGTTGACGGCGGAGCTGCCTTCCGAAGTGTCGGCGGGAATTCGGACGGATGGCCTGGATGCGTACAGCCGGGCGTTGTCCGGGCAGTATGACGTTCCCGTTACGGTAGGGGTGGGCGGGATACACGGCGATTTTCTGAGCAACGCGAAGATTTCCTGTAAAGAGGCTTTGGAGGCGGCCGGGTTTCGTTATTTTCTGAAGGACGAGAACGTGATTTTCCACACCGGCGTTTCCGGCAGGATCAAGCCGCTGCGGTGTGATTTTCTGAAAGATGAAGAACTGATAAAAGAGCATATCCGGACAATGAAACGGGAAGCTCTCTCTAAATATACGGAGGAACTGTTCGAACGCATTGTGGAGACCGGTCTGCCCCACCCCGACCAGTGGGCGAAGGCGATTGTCCATATGGCCTATCATATAGCGCCGGTTATCAAGGATTTCGTCGGCGATGAGGATTATGAGCGGGGGCTGGAAGATATTGAGAGAAGGCTTACGGCCTGTCACGACTACGCCGATTGCCGAAAACAATTTCTGGAGATTTTAGAACAGTTCATGTATGTCATCGACAGCAGCCGTACCAGGAAGCATGAAATGATCATTGAGAAATGCATCGCCTATATCGACGCTTATTACGCGGAGGATTTGTCGCTGGACGAAGCGGCGCGCCAGCTTTATTTCAGTCCGAACTATTTAAGCATGCTGTTTAAAAACCGTCTGGGTCTAACGTTTACGAAATATTTATCCGAGGTACGGCTTAAAAAGGCGGTCGAAATGCTCGAGAACCGCGATATGAAGGTGTACGAGATCGCCGCCGAGATCGGGTATAAGGACGAGAAATATTTTTACCGTGTGTTCAAAACTAAATTCGGCGTCACGCCGGATGAATATCGCAAGCAAAACAAGTCTATCGAAGCTCCTTTTGCGGGAGAGCGATAGGCTTTTTTGTATGCAAGTGTTAGAATGGTGGGAACGGGATGAGCTGCCGCGATGCCGAAGCTGCGGGCGCCCGGTCTTTTGTGTTCCGCATAGATAGAGGGAGTGGTGAAAGGGTATGGCGCGCAAAATGATTTTTTTTGACATCGACGGCACGCTTCTCGACCATGACAAGAGATTGCCGGCATCGACGAAAGAAGCAATCGGACAATTGAAGCGGCTGGGACATGAGGTGGCGATCGCGACGGGCCGCGGGCCGTTTATGTTCAAGGACATTCGGGACGAGCTGGAGATCGATTCTTTCGTCAGCTACAACGGTCAATATGTGGAATGGAAAGGCAAGCCGCTTTTTGTCAACCCGATACAGACCGGGCTGCTGCAGCAGCTGACGGAATACGCGGATGAGAAGGGACACCCGCTTGTTTATATGGACATTAAGACGATGAGAAGCAGCAGGGAGTACCATGTCCATATCGAGGAGAGCATCTCCACCCTGAAGGTGCCCCATCCTGCGTACGATCCGGAGTACTTTCGGGACAGAAGCATTTTTCAAACCCTGGTTTTTTGCACGATCGGGGAGGAGTCGAAGTATCGCGAGCGGTTTCCGGACCTGGATTTCATTCGGTGGCATCAATTCTCTATGGATGTGCTGCCTCTTGGAGGCTCGAAGGCGAAAGGCATCGAGGAAATGATCGGCGCGCTCGGCATCGACAGATCGGACGTTTATGCATTCGGCGACTACCTCAACGACATTGAGATGCTCCAATTCGCGGGGACAAGCGTTGCGATGGGAAATGCCCCGGATGTTGTGAAAAAAGCGGCCGACCACGTTACGAGAGACGTCGGCGACGACGGCATTTGGTACGGCTTGCGCATGGTCGGGCTGCTGTAAACAGTTCTGTTTCCAGTGAAAATAAATCCCGCCTGATGCGCATTATTGTGCAATAAAGGGAGCAGCATCACTGCAAATGTCTGCAACTCTGTATTGAATTATGCTGTATAATAAGAAAATAACAGCTTTGAAACTTAGGGGTGAAGATGGTGGCCTTAAAAACCGGTATCGAGCTTGAGGAAATTTTCGATAAAGCCCATCAAACTGTAAAGAAAAAAGCTAAGGATGCGGGCGCTCCCCTATATTATATGCACACTGGCAAACGGATCAGAGAAGATGCGAATGGACAAAAATTTGTTATTGTTTTAGATGCGGATGGTAACGTAATTGAGTATAAACTGAATTAGAGGTGTCGAGGGTGCCGGAAATGTATGTTTTTGCCGGTTGCAACGGTGCGGGAAAATCCACCCTGATCGAGCACTTCGGCGGTGATTATGAATTTATAATTAATCCCGACCAGATAGCCAAACAAATCAATCCTATTGATCCACGCAGTGTTGACCTTTCCGCGGGTAAAGAGGCGGTAAAATTGATTCGAAACTGTTTAGAGAAAGAGAAGACATTTGCGATGGAGACCACGCTTTCCGGTCAATATGTGATCCGCCAAATGAACGCGGCAAAGAAGGCCGGTTACAAGGTGTTTCTTTATTATATCGGGCTGCAGGATGTTCAGATGCATGTGGATCGCATACGTACACGGGTAAGAGAAGGCGGACATTTTATCGCAACAGAGGACATTATTCGTCGCTATGATCATTCTTTGGCAAATTTGCAGGGTGCAATAAAAGTAGCTGATGTAGCCATTGTTATTGATAATTCGGGCGAAAAATATGAGTTGTTGCTTGAGATTCACAATGGTGAAATCAAAAAACAGTCGAAGATACTGCCGACATGGTTAAAAGTACTGGAAATATGAGCGACGTAACGCTGTTAAACCAAAAACCCTTGAAACGGCCTGGACGGCAGCTTCAAGGGTTGCTTCTGCGCACTTGACGAACGCTTTCATTCCGTCTATAATTTGTCATAACAACATAACAAATTAGCTCTCGTTAGGAGGAGGTGAAACGATGCCGCTGCTAAACCGTTCCAACCGGATACCGCTGTACATTCAATTAAAAGAAGAGATTATTGAGAAAATTGAAGAGGGCAAATGGAAACCCGGCGATGCGATTCCGACGGAATCCGAACTCCAAAAACTTTACAAAATCAGCAGAATCACGGTTCGGCAAGCATTAGGGGAATTGGTCTCCAGCGGTACCTTGTCGCGAATCCAAGGCAAAGGCACGTTCGTTGCGGATCCGAAACTGGAACCCATCCGGCCGGCTTTGACAAGCTTTACCAAAGACATGGCCGAGCAAGGGAATCGGACGAGTTCCCGCGTATTGAATTTTGACGAAGTAAAGGCGACCGACAGGCTGAAACGGATTTTCAAAAATCCGAATCTCGATATGCTTCAGGTGTTGGAGCGGGTGCGATTGGTTGACGGAGTGCCGGTAGGCATTCACAAAAGTTACCTGAATCTTGGCGTTCTTCCCGGCATTAACTTGGAAAAGTACGATTTGGTTCAAGGATCTTTGTATGAAGCGCTTCGTTCAGAGGGAGCGGTGATGGGGCCTGCGGAAGAGACAATCGAAGCCGGCCAGGCAAATGCCGTTGAGGCCGATCTGCTGGATATCCCGGCAGGGTCACCCGTATTGCTGATCAACCGGACGACTTATCTGAAGAGCGGGGATGTCTTCGAGCACGTTAAAATGGTGTACCGGGGCGATAAGTACAAATACTCCGTCAAATTGAGTTAGTCAAGTCCTTCAGGTTCACGAGACGGTCGTTCAGCCACCAGCGATCCGGATGTTCGTATTCAAGAAACAATACATGTAAGATTAAGTGCGCCATCCACCGCCACCTACCTGATTTATGTTAGTTAACTTTACACGAATATCACAAAATGCATTGACTTGTTGGACACTCTGCTTTATGATTTGTTATAACGACATAACGTTATAATGATATAAACTTATTAATTCAGCCATCTTAGGAGGATATCATGTCCGGAAAAATATTCCCTGCCAAAGCCAATGCCGTCACCCAAATTTTCAAAACAGACAAAGCCGTGATCGGCATGATCCATCTCAAACCCTTGCCGGGCGCTCCACGGTTTACGGGCGGCAACCTGGACGCCGCATTCGACTTCGCGATGAACGATGTCCGGGCTTACGAGGAAGGCGGCATCGACGGTTTGATCATCGAGAACGCCTGGGACATCCCGTTTCCGAAACCCGATGAAGTCGGCTTGGAGACGGTTGCGGCTCTGACGGCTTTGACGCTGAGAATCAAGCAGGAAACGGATCTGCCGATCGGAATCAATTGTCTTGCCAACGCTGTCATTCCGTCACTTGCCGTGGCGAAAGCCGCCGATGTGCCGTTCGTGCGCGTCAATCAATGGGTTAATGCTTATGTTGCCAATGAAGGCTTTATCGAGGGAATCTCGGCCAGAGCCATGCGGTACCGTGCCAGCATCAAGGGCGACGACATCAAAATTTTTGCCGATGTACACGTGAAGCATGGAAGCCATGCGATCGTGGCGGACCGCAGCTTGGCGGAACAGACGAGGGACAACATTTTCTTTGATGCCGACGTGCTGATCGCCACGGGCAACCGTACGGGTGACGAGACGCCGACGGCGGAGGTGGAGGGCATTAAGAACCACACGGACCTGCCGGTTATCGTAGGCAGCGGAATGTCGAAAGACAACGTGCGGAAAATCCTGTCCCTGTGCAACGGCTGCATCGTCGGGAGTTCGCTGAAATACGACGGGGAATGGTGGAATCAAGTGGACCCGGCCCGCGTCAAAGCACTCATGGAGGTCGTTGTCGCTCTCCGCGAGGAAGAAGGTCGATAATCTTGGTCGAAGAAGTGGACATCATCGTTTATGGTAGCCTGAATATGGATTTCGTGGCTTACGTAAGGCACCTGCCGCGCGCGGGTGAGACCATTGCCGCTTCTTCGTTCGCGATGGTACCGGGCGGCAAAGCCGCCAATCAAGCGGTCGCTGCATCCCGGCTGGGATCGGCGGTGGCGATGGTGGGCAGGGTCGGCGAAGACGAGCTTGGCGACAAGATGCGCATTCACTTGGAGTCGGACGGGGTCGATTGCCGGTTTCTGCGTCGGACGCCAGGCGTGGAGACCGGCGTGGCCAGCATTGCTGTCGATCCTGACGGACAGAACACGATCATTACGTTTCTTGGGGCGAATGCCTGCGTATCCGCGTTGGACATAGACGCTACGCTGCCATTGCTTCGTCGGGCCCGTTACGTGATGCTTCAAATGGAAATGGATCCAGATGCAGGCGAGCATATTATCCGGCTTGCGAAGAAATCCGGAGCGTCCATCGTACTGAATCTGGCTCCTGTCTTACCCATCAGAGAAGATCTCTATTCGCTTGTCGATCTCTTGATCGTGAACGAAACGGAGGCCTCCCAACTGACGGACGTATCGGTCACTTCACCCGAGACGGCATTGCGAGCGGCCTCGAAGCTTCGGGATAAAGGCGTCAAGAATGTCGTGGTCACCTTGGGCAGAGAGGGCGCGGTTCTACAAGCCGATGGCGCCAGTGAAGGCACTCACTATACGCCGCCGCTTGTCCAAGCAGTGGACGCTACGGCGGCGGGCGATTGTTTCGTAGCCGCAGCCACGCATTTCTGGAACGATACCGGAGACTTGCAAGCATCCGTACGCCGGGCAGTGGATGTGGCGGCGCTCTCCGTGACCAGGAAAGGAGCGCAGCCTTCGCTCCCGACGCTGGAGGAATTCCTGCAGTTTATGCAAGGAAAGGAGAGGCGACCATGAGCCAGCCGATTCTGACGATGCGCGGCATTTCCAAACGTTTTCCCGGTGTGAAGGCGCTGGAAGAGGTCGACTTCGAACTGTACCCGGGAGAGGTCCACGCTTTGATGGGGGAGAACGGGGCCGGCAAATCCACGCTGATGAAAATATTGTCCGGCGTGTATGCGCCCACGGAAGGAACCATCCGTCTGAAGGGCCGGGACGTCGTCTTCCATAATCCGATGAATGCCCAGCGCCAAGGGGTTTCTATTATCCACCAGGAATTCAACCTCTTCCCTAATTTGTCCGCGGCCGAGAACATTTACATCGACCGGCCGGACATCACCGGACGGTTCGGCTTCATCAAGTGGCCAAAACTCGTGCGGGAAGCACAGGCGCTAATCGACTCCATCGGCGGCGGCATCGACGTCCGCAGAGAAGTACAGCATCTCGGTGTTCACAGCCAGCAGGTCGTGGAAATCGCCAAAGCCTTGTCGTTCCGGGCCGACGTGCTGATTATGGACGAGCCTTCCGCGACGCTGCCCGAGAACGAAGTGCAGAACATGTTCGAGGTCGTGAGGCGGCTGCGCCACCAAGGCGTCGCCATCGTCTACGTCTCGCACCGGATGAAAGAGATTTTCGAAATCGCGGATAAAGTGACGGTTCTGCGGGATGGGAAAAAAATCGACACTCGGCCCATCGGTGAAGTGACGGAGCAGAAGCTCATCCGGATGATGGTCGGCAAGGAAGTCGGAAATTTGTACCCGGTTCGAATTACCGAGGGCCAGCCCCAGCAGGTTCTTCAGGTGGATGAAATGTCGCTGGACGCCTCCCATAAAGTTTCCTTTGAATTACATAAGGGAGAAATCCTCGGCCTCTTCGGTCTCGTGGGTTCGGGTACGCATACGGTGGCGGAACGGCTGTTCGGACTGCGCAAAGGCACCGGCGACGTGTACATCCTCGGTAAGAAGGTCCGCATCGGCAGCCCTTTGGAGGCCATATCGCACAAGGTGGCATATGTGCCGCCGGACCGGCACCGGCAGGGCTTGATCAAGCCGATGACGATCTGTCAGAATTTGTCGCTGAATCTCCTTAAAGACTATACGAAAGGCATGCTGCTGGACCGCAAGAGGGTGAAGCAGGTCAGCGAGACGTATATGCAGAAACTGCGAGTGAAAGCGCCGAACGACCAACATATCGTCGACTTTTTGAGCGGGGGAAACCAGCAGAAGGTTGTTCTCGGCAAATGGCTGGCCACGGAACCCAACATCTTGATTCTGGAGGAACCGACCCGGGGCGTGGATGTAGGAGCGAAGGCGGAAATCTACCAGATCATTCACCAGCTGGCGGAGGGCGGATTGAGCATTCTGCTCATCTCCTCGGAAATGCCGGAAGTGATCGGGATGAGCGACCGGATCCTCGTTATGCACAAGGGCGAGTTCGTGCATGAGTTCCGCCGCGGCGAAGTGGACCAAGAGCAGTTGCTGAAACGGGCGTCCAACCCGCGGCTCCATGAGGAGGCGGTTCCATGAGGAGGGCGCTGGAAATTCGGGAAGCTCCCATAGTCGTATTCACGTTCATGGTCGGCATTTTCTTCTCTTTGATGTCTTCCAGCTTTTATCAAATGGATAATGTGGAATTGATTTTGTCCCAGATCACCACAAACGGCATCGTCGCGATCGGCATGACGATGGTCATTCTGCTCGGCGGGATCGACCTGTCGGTCGGTTCGGTGCTCGCGCTGGTCGCAACTTCGGTCGGATTGTTCATCAGCCAAGGTTTGCTCCCCTGGCAAGCGGCGCTGCTCGGAATCGGAATCGGTGTGCTATGCGGAATATTCAACGGCTATTTCATCGCCGTGATGAACATTCCCGACATTATAGTGACGCTTGCGACCATGTTTATTTTTCGGGGATTGGCGGTTGGCATCAGCGGCGGCACCTGGATGACGAACTTTCCCGCAGCGTTTCAATTCTTCGGTCAGGGAACCGTGCTCGGCATCTCGTTTCCTCTGCTGATGGTCATTTTTTTTGCGGTCTTATTCGCCTTGGCTCTCAGATACACTCCGTTCGGAAGAAGGGTTTACGCGATCGGGGGCAACAAGTCCGCAGCCAAGCTGGCAGGGATGAGCATCGCCAAAACCAAATTCATGGTCTACGTGTACAGCGGCATTCTCGCCTCGGTCTCCGCCATTATCTTCGCTTCGAAGGTGGGGAGCGTTCAGGCCTCAACGGCCGGCAACAACCTGTCCTTCGAGGTCATGGCGGCCGTGCTGATCGGCGGCGGCAGCATATTCGGCGGCGTCGGGACCATCGTAGGTACGATGTTCGGCGTACTGCTGATGGGCATGATCAAGAACGGCCTTGTCATCGCGAAAATATCTCCGTTCTGGGTGGATGCAACCATCGGCTTTCTGATTATCTTGGCGATCGTCATTAATACCTTACAGCGGATTAGGCAAAGCAAGAAAAGGGAGGGAGATCTTGTATGAGCACGAGTCTGCTGTTCAGGGCGATACAGCCTTTTCGGGTGAACAAGATGCTGACGCTGCTGTTGTTGTTCGCCGCCATGCTCGTTTTTTTCAGCACCCGGTCACCTTATTTTCTGACCTTTAATAACTTCATGAACGTGCTGAATCAAATGGTGGAAGTCGGCCTTATCGCCATTCCGATGACACTCGTCATCATATCCGGAGCGATGGATTTGTCCGTTGGCGCGATCCTGGGTCTCTCAGCGGTTTCTCTTGGCCTGGCCTACGAGAGTGGCATGAACATTTGGCTCAGCGTCATCGTCGCGTTGCTCGTAGGGTCGCTGTGCGGATCGGTTAACGGATATCTCATCGCCCGGCACCGGATGCAGGCGATCATCGTCACCATCGGCATGCTGGTCATGCTTCGCGGCATGATCTATGTGCTGAATGAGGGCAGGCCGATCAGCGGATATCCCGAACCGTTCTATTTTCTCGGCCAACATGCTATCGCGGGCATACCTGTTAACGCTATTTTCCTGATTGTCATGTTTCTGATTGCGACCTTCGCGATGAGACGAACCCGATTCGGCACTTACGTGTACGGCCTCGGCAACAATGAAGAGGCGGTTCGCTACTCTGGCGTTCCGGTCGTCCGTATCCGATTCACTTTATTCGTGCTCAGCGGGTTGTTTTCGGCTATGGCCGGCGTGTTCCTCGTTTCCCGCTTGGCAAGCGCAGAAGCGACTTCCGGTACGAACATAGAGCTTGACGTGATCACCGCAACCTTAATCGGGGGTACGCACATTTTCGGGGGAAGGGGGAGTTTGACCGGCACCTTTATGGGCCTGCTGATCATCGTGTTTCTGCGAAACGGCTTGAATCTCATGGGTGTATCCGTTCTCTACCAATCGGTAATACTCGGCATTCTGATCTTGATCGCGGTCGGCAAGCAGAAGGTATAACGACTACTACTTGGAGGTTAGTGCAAATGAAAAAGATCGGTTCCACTCTGGCTATCGGTTTACTCGCTTTCGCCTTGGCGGCATGTGGAAATTTAGGCAACAACGGCGGAGCGAATACTCCGTCGGCAGGCGGCGATACTTCTGCGACAGCGGCCTCATCTTCCGAATCCAGATCGTACTTCATCAATCCGAAATCGATCGGTCCGGCTTACTGGGCCGCCGCCGAGAAGGGCGCCAAGCAAGCAGGCACGGATCTGGGCGTGGAAGTGATCTTCAACGCACCGACAGAAGCCGATTCCGCCAAGCAAATCAACATGATCCAGGACATGCTGACCCGTCAGGTGAGCGGCATCGGCGTATCGCCCAACGATGCGAAAGCGGTTGGTCCGGTATTTAAGAAAGCGGCAGATCAGAATGTCCAGATTGTCACCTGGGACAGCGACGCGCCGGAGACCGACCGCAAGTATTATGTAGCACCGGCTACCGACGAGGAAGTTGGACAAAAGCTTGCGCAGACGATCGGCGACGAATTAGGCGGCAAAGGCCAAGTCGCGTTTATGGTGGCCGGTCTCGGCGCCCAGAATCAAATCGCCAAAGCGGATGCGGCTAAAGCCCACTTGGCAGCTAACTACCGTGACATTGAAGTGGTAACGACGGTCGCGAGCGACGACGACCAGCAAAAAGCGTTCGCGAATGCCCAGAATCTCATTAAAACCTATCCGGAACTGAAAGGCATTATCGGCTTTGCGGGCGGAGAGTCTCCTGCCGCGGCTGAGGTAATCGAGCAAGCGGTGAAAGCCGGTACGTTGAAGCAGGGCCAAATCGCACTGACGGGAATCGCCGTGCCGAGCCTGGTGAAGAACTACGTCCACAACGGTACGATCACAACCGACATCATTTGGGATCCAGGCATCCTTGGCTACGTAACGGTGTATGTGTTGGATCAACTTGCACAAGGAAATGAGATTACCGACGGCATGGAAGTTCCGAATGTCGGACCGATCAAGGTGGACGGCCAGAACATTTTCATCGGCATGCTCGAAGTCACCAAAGACAACGTGGATACGTTCAGCTTCTAAAATCTCATTTGTGCGAGGTAACCCATGGAAAAACGCGTAATCGTCAGGGAACTGACGGCGGAGGCTTTTAAGGACTTTGGCAAAGTAATCGATCTTCCTTCCTATGCGCCCCCCAAGACGGGGGAAGGCTGGGATTGCTGGAACTACATCGCGATGATGGACGTGTCTGAGCCGATCGGGATGGGGCTGGTCATCACCAAGGACCGGGAGCTAATGGTAGATTCAATGGAACGGCATGTGAGCCGGGAGGAACTGCTGCTTCCTTTTGATAAGGAAATCATCCAACCGGTGGCGGCTTGTCTCGATATCGAGGATCCGGAAGAGTCGCCCGATCCAGAGACAGTCCGGTGTTTTCGGATCAAGCCCGGGCAGGGGATCGTGATCGGCAGAGGCGTATGGCACAGCCCCGCTTACCCCGTCGGCGGAGACTCTGCTTATCTGTTCGCCATCGAGAAAAAACTGGACAAGTTCGGTGACGAGATGGTGAATCCGTGGGTCAACTTTCAAGGCGGAAAAGTCGTCAGGATGGAGCTTTAGACTGCGTAAACGAGCGGCTAAAACCAAAAACCCTGGAGGCAGCCCAACCGGGCCGCTTCAAGGGTTTTCTTATCCCGCTAGAAGCCACCGCCTTACTTCACATATTTGATCAAAACCATCAATCCGCCCGGTTCCACATCCGCGTTGGTCGTGTGATGCAATTCGTGGCAATGGAAGACCCATTCGCCCGGATTGTCGGCGATGAAATCAATATCGTAGGTCTCACCGGGATTGACCGTTACCGTGTTCACAATCTGAGGAACGGCGAGCGGATGGCCGTCCTTCGCAATGATGCGGAAATCATGACCGTGCATATGCATCGGGTGAATGCCGTTGCTGACGTTGGCCAACCGGATGCGTACCTTTTCGCCGTATTTTACCTCTAGAGGATCGGTATCCGGAAATGATTTGCCGTTAATCGTCCAATAATTATAATCCATTCCCATGACGGAGCTCCCCGCCTCGGAGCCCGTGTTGGAAGGAGGCATTTGCATCCCGCCATTCCCGGTTGAGGAATCGGGCTTGTCCTGCATCCCGTGTTTCATCAAGCTCCGAATGTCGCCCTTTTGTTTGAGCGGGCCAGGCGTACCTTTGGACATACCGGCCATCGGATCGTTTTGTCCGGTTTGAGGCTGTCCTCCCGGTTCGTCCGGAATATTCCATCCCCCGAATATCATCGCATACTCCCGATTATGCTTAAGCGGGCCGGCGTTCTGCGGATCGATGATTAAAAGCCCGTACAGTCCTTTGTCGATTTGCTCTATGCTGTTAAAATGCGAATGGTACATGTACGTGCCGGCATGATTGGCTGTGAATTCGTAGGTGAACGTCTCGCCGGGCTTTATTGCATTTTGGGTGAAGGAAGGAACCCCGTCCATGCGGTTCGGAACATGCAGACCGTGCCAGTGGATGGCGGTTTCCTGCGGCAGGCTGTTTTTAACAATGACTCGTATCGTATCCCCTTCCTTGGCCCGTATGGTCGGACCCGGGACTGTTCCGTTAAAGGTATAAGCATTCGTTTTCACCCCGGAGACCAATTGCCAGCGGCCCTCTTTGGCCTCCAGCTTGAATTCGCGCACTTTATTCGTTGGACGTATAACGTCCGTTTCGCTAAGTGGGGCCAAATCCCGCAGTTTTTTTGTCGTTAGAATTTCCTCAGGCTTTGCAACAGAACCGCTCTCGGCTTGCGCGGTTTGCGCCGAATCCGTGGTAGGCTCCGAACCGTTGTTACCGGCCGAAGAGGCGCAACCGGCCAATAAAGTTAACGAAACGGTTAACAAAAGGGAAATCTTTCGTCTGTTCATCAGGAACCCTCCTCGGCCGTATAGGAGTATTCTGATGAAATGCTGGTCTAAATATGCAGGTATTACGCTGAACGGAAAAAAACAACTGCGATGGATCCGCAGTTGCCCCTTAATCGGTATGAGTTTACGGTAGTATTATTTTTTGACCGGGGTAGATCAGATGCGGGTTTGCCAGTTTGTTCAGGTCACGCAGGCGCTGCCATGTCGTGCCGTATTTCACCCCGATCGCCCAAAGGGTATCGCCGGGCTTCACGATGTATACCTTGGATTGAGCCTTGGCAGGCGGAACTGTCGTTGATTCGGATTTTTTCTCTTTCGATGGCTCCGGCTGCCCGGCTTTGGCCGATTCCGCTTTGACGATGCGCCCTTCCACTTTCGGAGCTATCTTCCGTTGCTGCTGTATCGTGTCAATCATCAGGTTGGAAAGAAGCTGTCCCGCATTTTTATCCAGAAGCACTTCGGCCTCTTTGAACGCCTCGTATCCATCGCCGCCTTCTGCCAGGAAATCAACGGTTGCAAGCGAATAAGAGGCCGATTTGTCCAAAGGTTTGCCGTTTACTTTTATGTTTGCGATACGGGACCCTGGCGGCTTGGACAAGTCGTATGCGTATTGCATGCCGCTTACCTGCGCAAATCGGCCCGCTCCTTTCTCCACCTCGCTCACCGCGTTTTCAACCGCCTGCAAAAGCTGTTCGCCTGTAACCTTGATTTTTACGACATAGTTGGTAAAAGGAAGGGCGTCCATGATGTCTTTCTTGGTTAGTTTGCCGACAGGGAAAACGCGCTCTGCCCGAATGCCGCCCCCGTTGATGAGGGCTGCGTCGGCGCCGGTATAGGCCTTCATCGCATCGGCGATGAAGTTTCCGATTGCCGTTTCCTGCTTGCGCTGGGTCGCTTTCATGACGTCCAATTCCGTTGCGGTGCTGCCGATTTCCACCGAAAGCTCGGTTCCCAGCTTCGTCATATAGTCATCCATGACCGTCTTAACGGCTGCATCGGGCTTGAAATCCGGCTTGTTCACTACTTCTTTCAGCGTGTAACGGCGGAAATTGAAATCCTGGATCGAGCCGTCCTTGACATAAAAATTCAGTTCGCCGAAATACTCGAACTCGTCGCCGATGAACCAAAGCAGCGTATCGTCGATTTTTTCCGGTGTATCGAACGCCTTCGCCGCGTGGTCGCCTATCATAACGTCGATGCCCTCCACTTGATCGGCTACCAGCCGGGCATCGGGACCGGCCAGATGGGAGGAAACGATAATGATCTGCGCGCCGGCCGCTTTCATGTCGGGCACGACTTTTTTCATCGCCTCTACCGGATCGATTACCTGGGCATTCGGTCCCATGGACGTAATTTGAGGGGCTTCTTCGTTAATAAGGCCGGTAATGCCGAGCTTGACTCCGTTCACTTCAATAATGACGAATCGGGCTGCTCCCTGTTCTTTGCCGAATACGTCTTTTGTCCGCTTGTCCATCACGTTGGCGCTTACCCATTGGAAAGCGCTCGCTTCCACCATTCTGGCGAGCTGGTCCGGCCCCATATCAAATTCATGGTTGCCGTATGTATTCACATCGAGCTTGCCGGCATTGAAGGCGTCGATCATATGCTGTCCGTTGAACAAGGACGATAACAAGGAGGTGGCCAAATCGTCGCCGTTGCCGATATATAAAGCATTGGGATTTTGCGCCTTAATCCGGTTGGCCAGGCCGAAATAATTGGCGATATTTTCTTCTGCGGCCGGGTCGCCGAAATTGCCGTGGAAATGGGTGTCGAACAGTAGCGTGAAGGTGTTTTCGGGAAGCGGATGCTTGTCCGCGCTAAAGTCGGCGCCGACCGGATTTAGCGGGCCTGTAACCGGTTGGCCGTGATTGCTTGCGAAGACGGCCGGAGCGGCAATTGAGAAAAGAAGCGCACAAGAAAGCAACGTTCGAATGATAACAGCGAGTTTCATATCCATCCTCCCGAATCGATTGATTTATCTCTCCCTTTATAGGTAGCATACTGTTTGTCCGGCTTCAATAGGATTAGGCCAATTTAAACGAAAACTTAATAAACGTTTGAAGAGGAACTAATGGTAAGTTCACACTTGTTCTTCAAGTTGCTGTTCTCTTTCCTGGTGAAATATGAATCCCGCCTGGTGCACGAATACTGTGCTAGGCGGGACTTCGGGTACGCTCTAATGACCAATCTTGTCAGCCCGTCGCGACCTCCCGCTTGCGGAAGAACGACTTCAGCGCTTGGTACACCTCGCCTTTCTCGTGGATGACGTAGTAGAGGAACGTGGGTATGGCGATGTTCTTGTAGGCCGACATCAGCGTGCTGGAGCGGTTGTACTGGTTGACCTCGCCGTAGCCGAACATGTTGGACCGCTTCAGCAGCTCGCCGATCAGCTTCACGCAGCGCTCATTGTCGCTCGTCAGGTTGTCGCCGTCGGAGAAGTGAAACGGGTAAATGTTGTGCGTGACCGGAGGGAAGCGGGAGTCGATAATTTCAAGCGCTTTAACGTACGCTGAGGAGCAGATCGTGCCCCCGCTTTCGCCGCGCGTGAAAAACTCCTCCTCCGTTACTTCCTTTGCCTCGGTATGGTGCGCGATGAACACAATATCGACCTTCTCATACTGATGCCGAAGAAACCGCGTCATCCAGAAGAAGAAGCTGCGCGCCACGTACTTTTCAAACGAGCCCATCGAGCCGGACGTATCCATCATTGCCAGAATGACCGCGTTCGAGTTCGGCTTGACGATTTCCTCCCACGTTTTGTAGCGTAGATCGTCAGGCGATATGCCGTGAATGCCCGGCATGCCGCCGGTCGCGTTCCGCTTCAAATTTTCGAGGATCGTCCGTTTTTTATCGATATTGGACATGATGCCTTTCTTGCGGATGTCGTTGAAGCGGATTTCCGTCGTCTCCAGCTGCTCCTTATCCTTCCGCTGCATGAACGGCAGCTCAAGCTCCTCGAACAGCATCGTCTCCAGCTCGGCCAGACTGATTTCGGCCTCGATCACCGTCTCCCCCGGCTGGTCGCCCGCCCCTTCGCCTTTTCCGCCTTTCTGCGCCGCAGGGTCCACCCCGAGCACGTCGCCGACCTGGCTTTCTCCGTCCCCCTGACCCACATGTTTGCTTTTGTTGTAATTGTAGACAAACCGGTATTCGTCCAAGCTTCGGATCGGCACCTTGATGACCTGCTTGCCGTCCGACATAATGATATTCTCCTCCGACACCAGATCGGGCAGGTTCTGCTTCACGGCCTCCCGGACCTTCTGCTGGTGCCTGGCTTGATCCTGGTAGCCTTTGCGGTGCAGCGACCAATCTTCCCGGGACACGATAAAGAGCGAATCATTGTGGTTTGCCATTGTCCTTGCACCTCCCCGCGGTTACTGTGTTGTTATTCAATATATTCAAGCTCCCACAGGTTATGTGAGTCAAAAATGTCCGATTCTACCATCGCCGTTGCCGCTTGCCGCATCTTGAAGAGTGAGATAAATTACACAGGAACGCCGGAGGGTCCTGTATCATAATTTCAAGTTATTAACTGGTGACAGGACAAAGCATTCAGTTTGGATTAATCTATATTCATAATCGCTAGGCAAGGGGGGGAGTCACACTGATCGAACTGATCAACATCAGCAAGTCCTACCGCGTCGGATCGGCGGACGTGGAAGCGTTGCGCAACGTGCTGGCGGCCAACAAGCTCATCACGCTTAAAGAAGGTGTGGGCGTCGAAGGGGTCGTGGCCGACATTACGGACAATCCGAAAAATCTAAAGATTACCGAAGTCGAAGCCGCCACGCTGCCTCGCGTTTTGGAAGAAGTCGATCTGGCCCTCATCAATACGAACTATGCGCTGGAAGCCGGCCTGGTGCCCACGGAGGACGCTTTTTTCATCGAGGGCAGCGATTCTCCTTACGTCAACATTCTGACCGCGCGGCCGGACAATCAGGATTCCCCGGGCATCCAAGCCCTGGCGAAAGCCCTGCAGTCTCCCGAGGTGAAGCAATATATTGAAGACACCTATAAAGGTGCAATTGTCCCGGCGTTCGAATAAAAGATAAGCCAATAGGAACAACGCAAAAAAGACCGTCCGACGCGCTGTCGGACGGTCTTTTGCGTCAGGAGGGCCGGCCGCGCTTGATGGGGGCCGGCCCCATTCGGTATAGTAGAAGAAGTTGATCGTCCCGAGAGATGTGTAAAGGGCGGCCTGCATGAGTATTATGGCGGAATGAGCGCAGCCGTCCTCAGAAGTGTGTGCGGGCTGTGCCCGGACAGGCTCAGGGAGCTGTCGTGCCCATGGCGAAGCCGATGACCATCAGCCCGACGAAGCCGACGAGCAGCAGCCCGTTGAGGATGAGGCCGATGATGGCCAGCGTTTTGCGCCGGTTTTTCTGAACGCAGCCAATAATGCCGAGAATGAGCCCCGCGAAGCTGAGCGCCAGCGATCCCATGCCGACGATGGCGACCGTCATAAGCGCGCCCATTCCCTGGCTTTCCATCATGCTCTCGTCAAAGGTGCCGTCCGGAGAGACGAAATCCATAACGGACGCCGTCGCAATCGCAATCGAAGCGATGAGCGCGAACATGCAGACGATGCCGATGATGAAGGATGCGATGCCGAGTCCGGATTGCTTGCGTGCCGGTGGTTCGGTAACCACGGGGTCTACCGGCGTCATGCCCGGCTCCGGTATCGGTTCGAAGCTTGGCGTGTCCGGCGAATCCGTGCGGCGCGGTTGTCCTTGTTCCTGATCCATTGAAATCCCCCTCTGTCGCTTTTTGGTAGTGGTATAACCGAATTGAAGGGTAGTGAAACAAATGTTTCCTAAACAAATCGCTTTCGGCGCCGTGTATGCTGCGCTCGCCGTGGCGCTGGGCGCTTTTGGCGCCCATGCGCTGGATGGACGGCTGACCGCGAAAATGCTGCAAACCTTTGAAACGGGCGTTCGGTACCAGATGTACCATGCGCTCGGGCTGCTTGTCGTGGGGGTGCTGGCCGAGCGGGCCGGCGGCCGCCGGTTGGTCTGGGCAGGCAGAATGCTGCACGCGGGCATCTGGCTGTTCTCGGGAAGCCTGTATATCCTGAGTCTTACGGGCGTCAAGGTACTGGGCGCAATCACCCCGCTCGGCGGCGCGGCGTTCATCGCCGGCTGGCTGCTGGTCGCGGCCGCTTGCTGGCCAAAAAAAAGAAATGCCAGCTAGCGTTTTTTTCCTATATAATAAGGTGAGGAGCGACAGCGCGGCATGCAGCACTCGTGCTGGCTCGGTTGAGCCGGGTGACATGTGGCGCTTATATAGGAAGGATGTTCGGTGTGGCGGTACAAGATGCGGCAAATACCCGGAAACGGCAGCAATCAACGGTTCCTTCCGACGACAAGGCCTGGTTCATCGCCTCGGCGATTAGCTTTATAACATTGGTTTGGGTGTACGCGGCGGATTTTATACTGCCCCGCGCCTACGCCCAATGGTCTGCCGTGGCCATAGTCGGCTTCGGGTTTATCGGTATTGTTGCCTATTCGGCTTTCCGTAAACGCAGGGGCGTGAGTTCGTTGCCATCGGCAGGGGAAGCAATGGAAATCAAGGTAGCGGAAGCGATTTTCCGGCACAGCCCGTTTGCGCTGGCCGTGCTGGATGCGGGCGGCCGTTTTCGCGAAATGAACGACGGGACGGTCCAACTGCTGGGGTACCGCAAGGACGAGCTCATCGGCGAGCTGTTTCTGCCGCTGGTGGAGTCGGAGGGCAGGCAGCAGCTGTTCGACAAGTTTGAGTCGATATTGCAGGGCAATGTCCGGGAAACGGCTCTGAAGCTGAAGCATAAATCCGGTTTTCCCCTTGAGGTGCATGCGACGCTTGCTCCTTATATGACGGAACACGGCACGAAGGGCGCGGTGCTCGTCAGTCAGGATATGAGCGACCGGAAGCGGAGCAGCGAACGGATCCGCTATATGGCCTATTACGACGATATGACGGGTCTTCCGAACCGCCGCATGTTCATGATGCATTTGACGGAGGCTGTGAATCGGCCGTTCGAAGGCGGCCGGAAGCTCGCCGTGCTTTATTTGGATGTGGACCGGTTCAAGCTCGTTAACGACTCGTTCGGCCGCGACTTCGGCGATATGCTGCTCCTCCAGATGGCCGAGCGGCTTACCCGCGGATTATCGGAGCAGGATCTGGCGGCGAGAATGGAGGGCGACGAATTCGCAATCATTTACGGAAGCGTCGCTTCGGATGAGGAGGCGCTTGATCGTGCGCGCGGGCTGCTGGCGATGCTGGAGGAACCGTTCGAGCTGCAGGGCTACCCGTTCCACTTGGGCGCAAGCATCGGGATTGCCACGCATGCGGAAGGTGCGGCCGATCCGAACGTGATCGTGAAGAAAGCGGACATCGCGCTGGGTACGGTGAAAGAGAACGGCAGGAACGACTGCATGCTTTACACGGGCGAGCTGGATAATTCCTCGCTGGAGAAGCTGACGATGCAGCATGAAATGCGTCAAGCGCTGAACCGCAACGAGTTTGTTCTCTATTACCAGCCGCAGTATCATATCGCGACAGGCAAAGTAGTCGGGCTCGAGGCACTGGTGCGTTGGCGGCATCCCGAGCGCGGCATGATCCCGCCGACGCAGTTCATTCCGATCGCGGAGGAGAGCGGCCTCATCGTGCAGCTTGGGGAATGGGTGTTGGCAGAAGCCTGCCGCCAGAATAAAGCATGGCAGGACGCGGGGCTGCCGGCCGTTCCCGTATCGGTTAACCTGTCCATGCGGCAATTTCTTCAGCAGAATCTGCCCGACAAGGTAGCTTCGATTTTGCATCAGAGCGGTCTGAGGTCCGAATATCTGGATCTTGAAATCACCGAATCGATGACGATGGACGTCCAACATGCGACTACCTGCCTGGTGGAGTTGACTAAGCTTGGCGTCTGCATCAGCATCGATGATTTCGGTACCGGCTACAGCTCCTTCCACTATCTGAAAAATTTCCCGATCAACCGGCTGAAAATCGATCGATCGTTCGTGCGAGATATCCAGCAGGACCCGAACGATGCGGCAATTGTGGCAGCCATCATCGCGATGGCCCATAATCTGAATCTGCAAGTCATCGCCGAAGGGGTGGAGACCGAAGGCCAGGTGGAGTTTCTAAGAAAGCATGCCTGCGACGAAATGCAGGGCTACCTCTGGAGCCCGCCTGTGCCAGGCGGTCAGGTGGCGGATATACTTCGGCCGCTGGCCTATCCGGGATGACCCCAGTGACGAGCAAAATCCCGACCCGCGAGCTTGCAAGAGCCTCGTCGGTCGGGATTTTTCGGTTGTCGCGTAATGGTCAGATGAAGTCATCAATTTCATTCAAGTCGAAGATATAAACCTGCTTCTCATCGACGTGATAGACCGTGACGGCCAGCTTCGACTCATCATAGCTGAGAATACGGCACGGCACGCTCAGCTTCACGCCCCGGCCTTTATTGACGTTTAAGCGGATCAGCTTGTTGGCGGCGATGTAGCTGCGGATTCGTTCCGCCGTGGCATCAGCCTCGTCCGACAGGGTGCCGGCTTTGCCCGTGGCGCCCGTCTTGTCCGCCGTTGGCGGCTTGTTTCCGGGAGCCTTCGCTGCGGTGAAATCAGGCTTGGCCTCCGCCGTTTTCGGTTCTGCCTGGGCCTCTGGCTTCGCTCCCCGCTTTGCTTCGGCGTCCGACCCGCTCTTGGCGGTTGCTTTCGGTTGCGCTTTCGCCTGAAGTTGCTGCGGGATGTTGACCGGCTTCAGCGCCGGTTCCAGCAAAGCCTCTTCGATTAAACGGCCGATCTGCAGGCCGGAGCGGATGCGGAAGTCCGGTATTGCCTCGTTATTGAGAAGGTGCAGCAACCGTTCCAACGCTATGGCGTTCGTCTCGCCCTCGATGAGCACGTCTATGTTGAATACAAAGCTTTTCTGAGCGTTGTTGTTGCCGGCTGTTTTCATAGCTTCCTCCGTTCTTACACTTCTATTACACACTATATCATTTATAGTTCCGCAGCACTAGTCCCAGCTTTGGGCCGGAACCGTCTATTTTTATAAGGACATTTGCCCTTTCCGTCCGGGTTTTCTCCGCATATACTGCTATGTCGCAGCCTTTAACTAACTAACACGTACGGAGATGGGGGTGAGACGGTGATTCGTGTAATTCCCTATACGATCCGCGGAGTCGCGGTTGTCGGCGTTGAAGTGAAACTTCCGAAGACGACGCTGCTCGCAGTATCGACGGATATCGGCTATATTATGTGCGGCGCGTTGGATGTCGGTCTGCTGAACGAACGCTTGGCGAACCGGGATATCATAGCGGGACGTGCGGTTGGCGTGCGGACGCTTGAGGAGCTGATGGAAGCGCCTCTGGAATCGGTAACTTTGCATGCCGAGACGATCGGCATCCGCATCGGCATGAAGGGCAGGGAGGCGCTGGAGCGCATGCTGGAGCATGCCGTCTCCTGAAACGAGAACCCCGTCCGTGTTTACAGTGTACACGGACGGGGTTGTTTGCCCTTCGGGGCAAATGAGTCAGTGAGGTTTGTTTACTCGGTTACTCGGTCGGCAGTGCTTCGAACAGCTTGCGCAGGTTAACGTCAAAGGGAGCGCGGATAATGCGCTTCTCGGTAATAATCGCGTCCACGTATTTATGCGGCGTCACATCGAAGGCAGGGTTGTACACTTTAACGCCCCGCGGAGCCGTACGCTTCCCGAACCCTTCGGTAATCTCCTCGGGCTGTCGCTCCTCAATCGGAATCTCGCTGCCGGTTGGCGTTTCCAGATCGATCGTGGACATCGGACAAGCGACATAGAAAGGAATGCCGTGCGCTTTGGCCAAAACAGCCACCCCGTAGGTGCCGATCTTGTTGGCGACGTCGCCGTTGGCGGCGACGCGGTCCGTGCCGACGATAACGGCGTTCACCCAGCCCTTGGACATGACCATTGCGGCCATATTGTCGCAGATCAACGTGACGTCAACGCCGGCCTGTTGCAGCTCGAATGCCGTCAGCCTCGCGCCCTGCAGCACCGGGCGGGTCTCGTCGGCGAACACCTTCAGCTCGATGCCCCGCTGCTTGGCGAGATAGAAAGGCGCCGTCGCAGTGCCGAAACGGGACGTAGCCAGTCCGCCCGCATTGCAGTGGGTCAGTACGCCCATGCCGCCGCTGAACAGCTTAAGCGCATGCTCGCCGATCATGCGGTTCGTCTCTTCGTCCTCGCTTTGAATGGCGACCGCTTCAGTCAGCAGCTCATTCTGGCACACCCCGGAGGACAAGCCGCTGTCCGCAAGCTCCTGCGCGCGGCGCTTCATCCGGTTCAGCGCCCAGAACAAATTAACTGCGGTCGGGCGTGACGTCGCCAGATAGTCCGCATGCTTTGCCACCGCCTCCAGCCATTCGCCAGTACCGGCTGCCGCCGCTTCGCGGGCGCCCAGTACGACGCCGTATGCAGCGGCGATTCCGATGGCCGGGGCGCCGCGCACCTTCAAGTGCCGGATCGCTTCCCAAATGCCCTCGGACGTCGTGAGCTGCAGGTAGACGATCTCCTCCGGCAGTTGCCTCTGGTCGAGCAGATCGACATGATCGCTGGCCCAGATGACGGGTAGCAGCTCGTTATGGTGATTAGACGCAGTAGTCATGATGATCATCATTTCCTTTCCGTTGCGTATGGATCAGCGCGGCACGATAGCGCAGCACCGCCTTATCATTTGAAAGCCGTCGCGGCGATATTGAGGACTTCACCGAACGAGGCCACCCGGCGGTTATTCTTGATCAGCGCTGTGCCGATCCGCAGGGAAGCCCGCTGTGCCGCCTCCCTCACAGCCGCGTCCCCGATCTTGTCGATATCGGCGACATGGGCGAGGCCGACAATGCGCCGCACCATTTTGGCCCCGGCATACCCGATCGTATCCTGCAGCAGTCTGCGCATGTAATCGTCTTGGTAAGCAGCCGTCGTTTTCGCCAGCCGGTCCACACAGGCTTCATTCCACAATGCTCGGAATTTCGTCTCGAAGCCCGTCCACACGTCCTGCGCAGTCTCCAGCAAATAAGCGCGATAGTCCGCGCGGGCGGCTTGATCCTTGCTCCAATAGCTTTGGCCGGCCGCGTTGAGCAGCAGGTTGGCGATCACCGCGCCGATGTCGTAGCCCATCGGACCGTAATAGGCGAATTCGGGATCGATCACCTTTGTCGACTCCGGTGTGACGAATATGCTGCCCGTATGCAGATCGCCGTGAAGCAATGCCTGTCCCTGCGTCAGAAACTTCTCGCGGAGCAGAGCCACTTCGAGGTGCAGCCCGCTGTCTGTACGAAGCGCCTCGGCCTCGTCTTCGATGGCTTCATCATAATTGTTGTTGGCGGACACCGTATAAGGATCGTCGAAAATCAGGTCTTCCGTTATTTTACACAGCTCCGGGTTAATGAAACGGCCGGCTTGGATTTTTTTCTGCTGCTGGTTCATGCCGAGATCGGACGTGTAGAAAAGCGTGTTCGCGAGAAACGTCGAGATATCGTTCGCGAAACGCGGGTAACGGCCCAGCTCCATCAGCCCCCGGCGCATGATGACATGGTCGCTGAGGTCCTCCATGACGGTAAGCGCAAGCTCGGCGTCGTAGCGGTAAACCTTCGGCACCAAGCCGGGCGCCAGGCGTTGCTGGATCACAAGGGCCTCGCTTTCGATGCGGGCCCGATCCAGCGTCAGCGGCCAGGATTCGCCTACAACCTTGGCGTAAGGCAAAGCTTGCTTCAGGATCAGGCCGCGGCCCGAATCGCCGTCGGTTATATGAAACACGAGGTTCAGATTGCCGTCTCCGATCTCGCGGCTGGAGAGCCGGGCTCCTCGCGGAAATACCTCTTCAATTTGGCTGGCGATGTCGATCGCTTCTTGCTCGGTAAGCGGATGATAAGCGGACAAAAGGGAACACCTCCGTAGATTTCGCTTTGAATAGTATAATGGATTCTTATTCGCGTTGGAATAGCCGGGTTTGTTATAATGGAAACAATCCGATGTTGCGGAAGGGAGGACAAGCTTGTGGTTGACCATGCGGACATGAAGGCGGCCTCCGGACCGGTCGCTTTGAAGGAATGGGCTTCGGTCGTGCGCGCCCTGGAGGAGGGCAAGCAGATCATCGCCCTGCGCAAGGGCGGGATTATTGAAGAAACACGTGATTTTCAGCTCGTCAGCCCGCAGTTCTACTTACTGCCGACTTACGAGCATCAGCGCAGGGAGCTGCTGAAGCCGGAATTTCAGCCGTTTGTGGACGAGACGGCCGCCGCCTGGAGCCCGGATGCGGATACGGTGCGGATAACGGTTTTCGCCGAAGCGGTCGAGGACATTGAACTGTCGGACCAGGAAGCGGTCGACCGGCTCCGGGATTTTCATATCTGGACCGATACATTCACCGAGGAACGGTTAAAATGGAAAAGGAAGCAGCCGCTGCATCTGCTGCTGCTTCGGGTTTACCGGCTGGAGCGTCCGGTCGACGTGCCGCTCCGCGAATCCTACACGGGCTGCAAGTCCTGGATTCGCCTGGAGGATGCGCTTGCCGGCACGCCGAAGCTTCCGGTGCTGCCGGACGCAAAATTTCTCGAAGAAGTTGACAAAATCAGGCGGGCTCTCGCATAAAACGCTTGCCATGCAGCTTTTCGGGCGCGGTGTTTGTTGATTTGTAACGAGACTTATACTAAAATGATTTTAATGAGTGAGAATCACTGAGAATCAATTGGAATGGACATTCCGGAAGGGGACAGATTATGGCAACTCGTTTCGTACTCGAAGGGCTGAGAGCAGCCATCGACGGCAAGGAAATTTTAAAGGGAATCGACCTTGAGATAAAAGGCGGAGAAATTCATGCCATTATGGGACCGAACGGCACGGGCAAAAGCACGCTCGCATCGGCTATCATGGGACACCCGAAATACGAGGTGACGGACGGAGCCGCCCAACTGGATGGCGAAGACGTGCTGGAAATGGCGGTGGACGAACGTGCGCGCGCCGGTCTTTTCCTCGCCATGCAATATCCGAGTGAGATCGCGGGCGTCACGAATTCCGATTTCCTCCGCAGCGCCATCAATGCCCGCCGCGGCGAGGGCAACGAGATTTCCCTGATCAAGTTCATCCGCCAGATGGAAGGCAAGATGAAGGAATTGGAGATGAACACGGAGTTCGCGCACCGTTACTTGAACGAAGGCTTCTCCGGCGGAGAGAAGAAGCGCAACGAGATTCTGCAAATGATGATGCTCGATCCGAAAATCGTCATTCTCGACGAAATCGACTCCGGTCTTGACATCGACGCGCTCAAAGTCGTGGCTGCCGGCGTCAATGCGATGCGTTCCGAGGAGCGCGGCTTCCTGATCATCACCCACTATCAGCGTTTACTGAACTATATTACGCCGGATTTCGTTCACGTCATGATGCAAGGCCGCATCGTGAAATCGGGCGGTCCGGAGCTGGCGCAACGGCTCGAGGCGGAAGGCTATGATTGGGTTAAAGAAGAACTGGGCATCGTCGACGAAACCGTCGGCCAAGCTTAATCGGGAGAGGAGCTTGCGTTCAATGAGTACACAACTAAGCATCCCGATAAGCCGCGAGGCGGTCGAGAAGCAATCGCGGGCGAACGGCGAGCCCGAATGGCTGACCGCGCTGCGCGCCGAAGCTGCGGGGCTGTCCGAAACGCTGGCGCTGCCGAAGCCGGAGAAAACGCGGATCGACCGCTGGAATCTCGGCGCGTTGGGCACATACAAGCCGTCTGAAGCGGCGGCTTCTCCGGATTCGCTTCCGGAGGACATCCGGGCGCTGGTGCCGTCCGGAACTTCTGCGAATCTGCTCGTCCAGCGCAACTCCGGTGTGGTATACAGCCATCTGGCCGACGAGCTGAAGGCGAAGGGCGTAATCTACACCGATCTGGAAACCGCTGCCCGCGAGCACGGCGATTTGGTGAAATCGCATTTATTCACGGCCATTGCCAAAGACGAGGATAAGCTGGCGGCCATTCATGCGGCTCTGTGGAACGGCGGCGTATTCATCTACGTTCCGAAGAACGTCGAGGTTGACATTCCGCTGCAGGCTCTGCTGTTCCAGGACGATGCGGAGGCGACGTTCGCGCCGCACATCCTGATCGTTGCCGATACGCACAGCAGCGTCACCTACGTGGATCACGTCATATCCGGCCAAGCCGGCCGTACCGCGCCGGCCGTGCATAGCGGAGCGGTCGAGATCATCGTCAAAGCGGGCGCGAAGGTTCGGTTTGCGTCCATTCACAACATGGCGGACAACGTCGTCGATCTGTCGACGCGCCGCGCAATCATCGGCAACGATGCAAGCGTAGAATGGATTATCGGCGACCTGCACGACGGCAATACGCTTTCGGATACGAAGTCCGTCCTGAAAGGCAACGGCTCGACATCGGACGCGAAAGTGATTTCCGTCGGCACCCATTCGCAGAATATGAGCCTCACGACGCAAGCGGTGCATTTCGGGCTTAGCTCGGACAGCAATATGGTCACCCGCGCGGTTATGCGCGACGAGGCATCGGCTATCATCAACGGCATTACGAAGATTGAGAAGGGCGCCACCAAAGCGAACGGCGTGCAGACGGAGCGCGTGCTGATGCTGAGCCCGAAGGCGCGCGGCGACGCGAATCCGATTCTGTTGATCGACGAGGATGACGTAACGGCCGGTCATGCGGCGAGCGTCGGACAGGTCAATCCGGAGCAAATCCACTATCTGATGTCGCGCGGCATCCGCAGGGCCGAAGCCGAGCGCCTGATCATTAACGGCTTCCTGGCGCCTGTCGTGTCGGAGATTCCGATCGAGGCGGTGCGGGAGCAACTGCAGCGCCTGCTCGAAGGGAAGCTCGGATCATGAATCCGTTAGAGCTGCGCAAGCAGTTTCCGATTCTGCACCAAGAGATCAACGGGCATCCGCTCGTTTATCTGGACAATGCGGCTACCTCGCAGAAGCCGCAATCGGTAATTGACGCGGTAAAGCGGTATTACGAACGGGACAACTCGAACGTGCACCGCGGCGTTCATACGCTTGGCTCGCGCGCGACCGACGCCTATGAAGGGGCGCGGGAGAAAGTCGCGAAGTTCCTGAACGCTTCGAGCGCGCAGGAAATCGTGTTCACGCGCGGGACCACGGCGGCGCTGAACCTGGTGGCCTCCTCCTATGCACGCTCGGTGTGCGGAGAGGGAGACGAAATTGTGCTCACGCCGATGGAGCACCACAGCAACCTGATTCCGTGGCAGCAGGTTGCGAAAGCAACCGGCGCCGTCCTGAAATACATTCCGATGCAGCCGAACGGCACGATATCGATGACGGACGTCGAGGCGACGATCACGAGCCGCGCCAAGATCGTTTCCGTCATGTACGTTTCGAACGTGCTCGGCGTCATCAACCCGGTGAAGGAAATCGCGGAGGCGGCGCACCGTCACGGCGCCGTCATGGTCGTCGACGGCGCGCAGTCGACGCCGCATATGAACGTCGACGTGCGCGAGCTCGATTGCGACTTCTATGCATTTTCCGGTCACAAGATGTGCGGTCCTACCGGGATTGGGGCACTCTATGGCAAGAAGGCGCTACTCGACCGGATGGAGCCGGTCGAATTCGGCGGCGAAATGATCGATTTCGTCGATCTGTACGAGTCGACCTGGAAGGAAGCGCCGTGGAAGTTCGAAGGCGGCACGCCGATCATCGCGGGAGCGGTCGGCTTGGCGGCGGCGATCGATTTTCTGACCGAGGCAGGGCTTGATGCGATCGACGAGCACGAAGGCAGGCTGGCCGGTTACGCCTATGACCGGCTGTCCGAGATCGAAGGCATCACGGTTTTTGGTCCAAAGGAAGGCCGTGTGGGACTGGTCACCTTTAATCTCGGCGATGTGCACCCGCACGATGTGGCCACTGTGCTCGATACGGAAGGCATCGCCATCCGCGCGGGCCATCACTGCTGCCAGCCGCTGATGCGCAAGCTGGAAGTGTCGGCAACGGCACGCGCAAGTTTTTATTTGTATAATACCGAGGATGACGTCGAACGGCTTGTGACGGCTCTACAAAAAACAAAGGAGTTCTTCGGCCATGCAATTGGATGATCTGTACCGGCGCGTCATCATGGACCATTACAAAAACCCGCGCAACCGCGGCACCATGGACGAAGGCTCCGTCACGGTCAACCTGAACAATCCGACCTGCGGCGACCGGATTTCCCTGCAGCTGCAGGTGGAGGACGGCATCGTGAAGCAGGCCCGTTACACGGGCGAAGGCTGCTCGATCAGCATGTCGTCGGCTTCGATGATGACGGACGCGGTCAAAGGGAGAACGATCGACGAGGCGCTGGCCATGGCGGATAAATTTTCGTCCCTGATGAAAGGCGAGCCGGTTGATTTCGAGGAATACGAGGACATCGAGGCGCTGTCGGGCGTGGGCAAGTTTCCGGCGCGCATCAAATGCGCAACCCTGGCGTGGAATGCGCTTCGCAAGGGCGTTGTGTCGGAATAACGGGCCGCATATCGGTTAAACGGGTATAAATAAACGAGGAGGTAGAGGACAATGGCGAAAAAAATGCCGGAAATGGAAGAGTACCAATACGGTTTTCGCGACGAGCACAAAGCCGTTTTCCAGTCGGGTAAAGGCCTGACGCAGGAAATCGTGCGCACGATCTCGCAGATGAAAAGCGAGCCGGAATGGATGCTCGAGTTCCGATTGAAGTCGCTTGCCCAGTTCGAGAAGATGGCGATGCCGCGCTGGGGCGGCAACATGGATGAGCTGGATTTCAATGAGATTCAGTATTACGTGAAGCCGTCGGAGAAGCAGGGCAAAACGTGGGAGGAAGTGCCTACGGAAATTAAGGAAACGTTCGACAAGCTGGGTATTCCGGAGGCCGAGCAAAAGTTCCTTGCCGGCGTTTCGGCCCAGTACGAGTCGGAGGTCGTTTACCACAGCATGCAGGAGGATCTTGAGAAGCAGGGCGTTATTTTCACCGATACCGATACCGCGCTTCGCGAGCATCCCGAGATTTTCAAGGAATATTTCGGTACGATCGTGCCGCCGGCGGACAACAAGTTCGCGGCGCTCAACAGCGCCGTATGGTCCGGGGGCAGCTTCATTTACGTGCCGAAGGGTGTGAAATGCGAAATTCCGCTGCAGGCGTATTTCCGCATCAACTCCGAGAACATGGGTCAATTCGAGCGTACGCTGATCATCGCCGACGAGGGCAGCTTCGTCCATTACGTCGAGGGCTGCACAGCGCCGGTGTACAGCACGAACTCGCTGCACAGCGCGGTCGTCGAGATTATCGCGAGGAAGGACGCGCGCGTCCGGTATACGACGATCCAGAACTGGGCGCCGAACATCTATAATCTTGTTACGAAGCGCGCGGTCGCCGAAGAGAACGCGACGATGGAATGGGTCGACGGCAACATCGGTTCCAAGCTGACGATGAAATATCCGGCTGTCATTCTGAAAGGCCGCGGCGCGAAGGGCATGGTGCTGTCCATCGCCGTTGCTGGCAAGGGACAGCATCAGGACGCTGGTGCCAAAATGATCCACATGGCCCCGGACACGACTTCCACAATCGTCTCGAAGTCGATCAGCAAGCACGGCGGTAAAGTAACGTACCGCGGTCTGGCCTCCTTCCGCCGCAACTCGGAAGGCTCCAAGGCGAACATCAAGTGCGATACGCTGATCATGGATAACGAGTCGACGTCCGATACGATTCCTTACAACGAAATCATGAACGATAACATTACGCTCGAGCATGAAGCAACGGTATCCAAGGTGTCGGAGGATCAGCTGTTCTACCTGATGAGCCGCGGCCTGACCGAGGCGGAAGCGACGCAAATGATCGTCATGGGCTTCATCGAGCCGTTCACCAAAGAGCTGCCGATGGAGTACGCGGTCGAGATGAACCGTCTGATCAAGTTCGAGATGGAAGGTTCCATCGGTTAACGTTGCACACAAAGAGTCAGCGGTGAGCCATACAAACGCAACGACAAAAAAAGCTATCCCTGGCGGAATGCTGTCCGCGGGATAGCTTATTTTTGTAGCGGGTTATACGGTCGAGGGCGTCGTCGGGTCCCAGGGGCCCAATTGATGCCCTTTCCACTCGGAGCCGTCCTCCCATATCTCCTTCTTCCAGATCGGCACGATTTGCTTAAGGCGCTCGATCGCATAGCGGCTTGCCTCATAGCAAGCGTCGCGGTGCGGCGCGGAAACGGCGATGATGACGCTCGCCTCGGCAAGATCGACGATGCCGGTTCGATGCGCAATCGCGCAGAGACTGCCCGGCCACCGTTCACCGATTTCGTCTCCGATCTGGCGCATCGTTCTCAGCGCCATCGGCGCGTATGCTTCATATTCCAGTCTGGCCGTCCGCTTGCCGTGCGTCCATTCCCGGGTCGTGCCGACAAAGACGAGCGAGGCGCCGTGCGCGGGCACGATGACCTGAGAGGCCACCTTGTCTTGCTCAAGCGGTTGATCGGTGAGCGTATACCGCTCATTCACGCCGTCGCTGTCAAGTTCCAATGCTGTCCCGGTGTCCTCGCCTCCGGATACCGGAGGCAGCATGGCCAGCTCGTCTCCCCGGCCTACCGTATCGTTATCGGACGCATATTGCTGGTTGCGGGCTAAGAAGGACACGCCGATCAGCGGCTCATGCTCGGGATATAGCGCCGCAAGCTCCGCTTTCAAAGCCTTGACCGTCATCGCTTCGGATTCGAGCTCAAGTATAATCTCATGGCTGCCGAGACGCTCGGCCAGTCCTGCAAACAAATGAATCGTCCATCGTTTCATCATGGTGGAAAACCTCACAGATTATCGGGTTTGGATTGCGTATAGCATATCATATTTTCAGGTTTAATGGTAAACTGATAGGCATCATTAGGGAATGAATCGGTCATGTCCGCAGACAGGAATACGATTGGGACGAACGGGCATATCATGAATCACGCCGACAAATTGATCACCTGAACGATAGCAAATCCAGATCCAAGCAGATAGGATCCATGCATACGGAGGAGTAAAGCATGCCGAATTCCCCAATCTCCACGTCCGCCGCCCGCGTGCTGCTTCTCCACAGCAACGACATGCACAGCCATCTGGAGCAGGCGGCCAAAATGTCAACCTATATCGCCGAACAGCGACGGTTTTACGGCACGGATCGGCTGCTGACGCTCGACATCGGCGACCACATGGACCGCATGAGGCTCGAAACCGAAGGCAGCGACGGGCTTGTCAATATCGCCCTTCTTAACGGGGCCGGCTACGACGCCGTCACGCTCGGCAACAACGAAGGCTTGACCTATACGGAGAACGTCCTGGAGCGCGCATACGCAAAGGAAGCGCGCTTTGCCGTTCTGTGCGCGAACCTGAAGCGTTCGGCCGACGGCAAGCGGCCGGAATGGTTGCTTCCGGGCACTGTCATTCGGAAAGGCGGCTTGCGCTTCGGCCTGATCGGGGTAACGGCCGCCTTTTCCGACTTTTATTCGATGCTCGGATGGGATGCCGGCGACCCGGTCAAGGCGGCGGCCGAGCAAGTGAAGGCTTTGCGGCCGCATGCCGATGTGATGGTTTTGTTATCGCATCTGGGGCTGGCCTTCGACAAACGGATTGCCGAGGAGCTTAACGGCATCGATCTGATTCTCGGCGGCCATACCCATCACCTGCTGGAGGAGCCGCTTGTCGTGCGCGGCACCACCATCTGCGCCGCAGGCAAATTCGGCGACCAGATCGGGCGTGTGGAGATCGACATCGACCCGGTCTCCTCGCGCCCGGTTTTCCTCGCGTCGTGCGTGCCTATAGCCGCCTATGCGGAGGATGCGGAAGCCGCTGCGGTCATCGGCCGCTTCCGCGAAACGGGCGCGCGCCTGCTCAGCCGGACGGTAGCCCGGCTGGGCATGGCTCTGCCCGCCTCCGCCGAGCGCGAATCGCCCCTCGGCAACCTGCTCGCCGCAGGTCTGCGACGCTGGACCGAGGCCGAGATTGGGATCGTCAACGCGGGTCAGCTGCTCGGCGGCCTGGCGGCGGGCGACGTGACGGCGGCGCAGCTGCACGCCTTGTGCCCGTCGCCGATCAATCCGTGCCGCATGCGGCTGAGCGGCGCCCATATCCGCCGCGCGCTCGAGGAATCGCTGCTGCCAGAATTCGTAGGCATGCCGATACGCGGCTTCGGCTTTCGCGGCCACCAGCTCGGGACGCTTGCCGTCGACGGACTCGTGGTGCATTATGATCCAGACGGTCCGCCTATGGGGAAACTTATGGACGTGCGGGCGGCGGACGGACCGCTCGACGACGGCCGGCTGTATACCGTCGGCACGATCGACATGTTTACGTTCGGCATCGGCTATGAATCGCTTAAGCAAGGGCTGGAAATCCGTTATTATTTGCCGGAATTCATCCGGGATGTGCTGGCGGAGGAGTTGGGGCGGGAAGAGCGGATCGGGGATGCGGCACGGTTGCGCTGGGTACAAGCAGGCCGATAGCCGGGAGCTTTGCGCCGGAACGGTGCGGCTGCGGCCGCGCCGCAGCCGTCAGGAGTTTGTCGCATATGATCGATTTTTGTTGCACCATCCGTGAAAATCCCCTAACATATACATAAAAGGATATTACGATAGCGACAGGTGGAACCTGACAGCGGGGGAATTGAGATGCGACTATTGCCGACCAAGATGTGCAAGCCGGGAATGAAGCTGGCCAAAAAAATTTACACGGAGGACGGACTTGTTCTGCTCGGTCAAGGGGTTGAACTGACGGAACGGCTTATCGGCCGGCTTATCCAGTGCTGCGTCTGGTTTGTTTATGTGGAAGACCCGAGGACGGCGGACATCGAGATTCCCGAAATGATCCGCGATGAAACGCGGATTCGCGCGGTCGCCGAGATTCGGTCCGCTTTCCGGGAGATGGTCAATGCCCCCAAACGCAAAGGAGTCACCTATCCTAATGTAGGCAAGCAGCTGCGCGGCGTGATGAACATGATTCTGGATGAGCTCGGCAACCGGCATGAAGCGATGATCATGCTGATGAATATGGGAACCGTCGACCATTACCTCTATCAGCACTCGTTGAACGTTTGTATTTATTCGACCATTCTCGGAATGGCCGAAGGCTATTCGAATGACGAGCTGATGGTGCTGGGTCTTGGGGCGCTGACCGAGCAGGAATTCGCCGAGATCAAGCGGCATACCGAATACGGCTTTCAAATACTGAAGGATGAGCCGAACATACCGCTAATCGCCGCCCACTGCGCTTTTCAGCATCATGAGCGGCTTGACGGCAGCGGCTATCCGCGCGGTATCAAGGGCAATGAAATTCATGAGTACGCCAAGTGGATCGGCATCGCCGATTCTTATGACGCAATGACATCGACACGGTCATATCGGGACCCTATGCTGCCGCATATGGCGATCGAACAGCTGTATATCGGCACGGGCACGCTCTATGAGCAGCGAATGGTCCAGGTTTTCCGCGACAAGGTCGTCCTGTATCCGATCGGCCTGACGGTTAAGCTGAGCACGGGTGAGCTAGGCGTCGTCGTCGACATTAACGGCGCTTACGCGCACCGTCCTGTCGTCCGCATTCTGAACGATGCCGACGGCTGGCCGCTGGTGGAGCCTTACGAGGTCGATCTGTCGAAGCAGCTTACGACAATGATCATCGGAATCGCGCAGGACGAGTCCGGAATCTCCGCCCTGGCAGGCCATTAAACCGACGCTAGAAACGGACAAAGGGAGCCCAGGCTCCCTTTGTCCGTTTCTCCGCATGGTGCTTCAGTTGCCAACGTTGCCCGTTAACCTTACAATAAAGTGATGCCATGACGAACTTACACATTGCCTATGGTCAATACGAACAGAATCGGGAGTTTTCCATGAAAGATACGACCCATCATGCCCATGCGGTTGCGTCTCGCGAATTGACGCCGGCTTCGGACCCGTGGGATCCGATCAAATCGCTGCAGCGATATGGCCGCCATACCCTTACAAGCGTCGAGATGACGGTGTCCAACCTGTGCAATATGCGGTGCGAGCATTGCGCCGTCGGCGACACGCTGGTGTTCGGCGAACCGGACAAAATGCCGCTGCCGCTCATGCTGAAACGGCTGGAAGAAGTGGAGAGGCTGGAGACGATCAGCATTACGGGTGGGGAACCCTCCTTCACCGAACGCACGGTAAAGGAGTACATCGTTCCCTTGCTTCAATACGCGCGCAGCCGGGGCGTCCGCTCGCAGATCAATTCCAACCTGACGCTGGATTATGGACGCTATGAGCTGCTTGCGCCCTATTTGGACGTCATGCATATTTCTTACAATTACACGTCTGCGGAAGATTTTCACCGAATCGGCTTCGGCAAATCGAATCATCCGGTCGCCCGGGAGACGGCCGCGCGCCTGTATGAACGGATGATCGACAATACGCGAAAACTCGTCGACGGCGGCTTGTTCGTCTCGGCGGAATCGATGATCAACTTTCGTACCCATCTCGACATCGTCGAGATCCACCGCCAAATCGTCGAGCTCGGATGCAGCCGGCATGAGGTGCATCCGATGTATCCGAGCGCGTTCGCCGCAGACTTGCCGATGCTGTCCAGAAGCGAGATGGCAACTGCCGTCGGCAGGCTGCTGGATGCGCGTGATGAGTCGGTCTGGATGCTGTTCGGGACGCTGCCGTTTTTCATGTGCAGCCCGGATGCGGAGGAGCGCGCCCTCGTCCGCCGATTAGCCGGCGCGCCGAATGTGACCGTGCGCAACGATCCGGACGGGCGCAACCGGTTGAATGTCAACCTGTTCACCGGCGACGTGTTCGTCACCGATTTCGCGAACGTTCCGGCATTCGGCAATATTAAGGAGGACCGGCTCGACGGCGTGTTCAAGCGCTGGCTGGACGGCCCGCTTGCCGGCAGCGTCAATTGCCATTGCCCGGCGGCCTCATGCTGCGGACCGAACCTGCTCGTCAAGGATATGTATTTCCGGGAGCAAGATTTTCGGCTGCGCAAGGCCATGACGGATTGAGATTGATCGCCCGGCAACCCGCTTGAAAAATGAAATCGGGCGAACCGGAATAAGGTATGTAGAGAGATGACATTTTCGCGAGGAAGGAAGCCCTATATGTCAATTCGAACGATCGTGATGCTTGGGCTCGGACTGGTGCTGCTTTATTTGCTGTTCACCGTCGGCGCGCCGTTCCTGATTGCGCTCGTCGTGGCGATCTCCATGGAGCCGCTTACCGCGTTCCTGATGAAGCGGGCGAGGATCAATCGGGTGGCGGCGTCCACCATTTCGAGCACCTTTTTCACCCTGCTGCTCATCGGCCTGTTGACGCTGCTCGGCGCGCGGATCATTGCTGAATTAATCGCCTTCGGGCAAAATGTGCCCCAATATGTGCAGAGCACGAACACGTATGTTCAACATCAGATGAACAATGCAAGATCGCTGTTCGAGCATTTGCCGCCGGACGCAGCCGCCCAACTGGAGGAATGGCTGAAGGGGTTGACCAGCTCGCTCAGCACGGTCGTCACCCGTCTCTCGGCGCTGCTTATCGACTTCGCCGGACAGATTCCGAACCTGTTCATCTTCTTCATTGTTTTTCTGGTCGCAGTATATATGTTCGGCTACAGTCTCAACACGATGAAGAACTCGTTCCTGACCCTGTTCGACGAGGACTCGCGCGGTAAAGTCGATGAGGTGCTGCAAAATTTGCGGAAGTCGATTTTCGGCTTCCTGCAGGCTCAGCTGATTCTGAGCGCATTGACCTATGTCATTGCGTTGACCGGCTTTCTGATCCTTGGCGTCAAATTCCCGTTGGCTATCGCGCTGCTCGTCGTGATCGTCGACATTTTGCCCATTCTGGGCACCGGGTCGGTGCTCGTTCCCTGGGCGGCGTATTTGCTCCTGACGGGCAACATGTACATGGGTGTCGGACTTCTGGTCCTTTTCATCGTCATTACCGTATTCCGGCGCGTCGTGGAACCGAAGGTGCTTGGCGATTCGGTCGGTATCGGCGCATTGTCGGCCCTGATCAGCCTCTATGTCGGCTTCAAGCTGGTGGGGGTGATCGGCGTTTTCATCGGCCCGCTGGTCGTTATTATTTATATGGCGGCGCGCAAGGCAGGATTGTTCCAGGCGAAAATAAAGCTGTAGCTTTCAGCGCTGCGTTATGCAACAAGGCGGGTGTCCCGAACGGCGGGGCGCCCGCCTTCTTTTGATTCCTTTAGCCGGCGCCCGAAATGCGCTTGATTTTGGAGCGGATTTTATCGGATAGGCACTTTTGCCGGGCGAATGTCATAGGATGGTGAGGAGCCAGTTTATTTTCCGGAGGAGGTAGTCCCGCCTTGAACAATCAGCTACGGGAATGGCATCCGTACGTAGGCCCGTTCGATCCGTGCCCGCCGATGCGGGTCAAGACGTACATCGTGCCGCCGAATCTGTTCGCCCCGTTCCAGCCCGCTAACCTGCAGCAGTATTCATTGCCGGAAGCGCTCAGACTAGGCACGCTGTGGCCGGCTTATTACAGCCCTTATGAATCGCGGATGCTTGAAGGGAGGTCTTGAAGCCGATGGACGGCAATACGACGGTTGACCAGGAATATTACCGGATGATGGAGGAGCTGCAGCAGCTGGATTTCGCCTTGGTTGAGCTGACGCTGTACCTGGATACGCATCCGGACGACATGCAGGCGCTTCAGCAATTCAATCAGCTGTCCCAGCAGCGTCAACAGGCCGCCTACCGGTTCGAGTGCCGCTACGGCCCGCTTATGCAGTTCGGCCACAGCTACTCCCGTTATCCTTGGCAGTGGATGGATACGCCTTGGCCTTGGCAGGTTTAACGGCGCGGCACGCGCAGGAGGAGGGAACGGTCCGATGTGGATTTACGAGAAAAAGCTGCAATACCCGGTTAGGGTAAGCAAGTGCGACCCGAGGGTCGCCAAATACTTAATCGAGCAGTACGGCGGCGCCGACGGCGAGCTGTCCGCCGCGCTCCGGTATTTGAACCAGCGCTATTCCATTCCCGACAAGGTAGTCGGTCTGTTGAATGACATCGGCACCGAAGAGTTTGCCCATCTGGAAATGATTGCCACGATGATTTATAAGCTGACGAAGGACGCTACCGTCGACCAGATGGAGGCGGCGGGACTCGGCGCGCATTACACGATTCACGACAAGGCGCTTTATTATACGAATGCAGAGGGCGTGCCCTGGACGGCTGCTTTCATCCAAGCTAAGGGCGATCCGATTGCGGACCTTTACGAGGACATCGCGGCGGAGGAAAAGGCGCGGGCAACCTATCAGTGGATCATCGACCAGACGGATGACGTCGACCTTCAGGATGCCTTGAAATTTCTGCGCGAGCGGGAGGTCATCCATTCGCTGCGCTTCCGCGAGGCGGTGGAAATTCTGAAGGCCGAGCGTGAGCAGAAAAAAGTATTCTGAACGTATGCGAATGGCTTGCTTGTCGTGGAATGACTGCGGCAGAACGGTTTCTCATCGCGGCCGTTTCCGTTCTCCATACCTAAACCCGTCCTTCCCCTTGCCTGCGAGATTCGGTATGATAGAGGGCAGACAAAGGACAGGAGAGTGCTGAGAAATGGAAAACAAACGGTTGCCCTATCCCGAAGCGGTCATCTTCGATATGGACGGCACGCTGTTTCAAACGGAAACGCTGCTGGAGCACGCCCACGAGAAGCTGTTTCAGCAGCTGAGGCAGGAGGGGCTCTACGACCTTGAAACGCCTCCGCTCGAGTCTGTTCTTAGCTGTCTTGGCATGCTGCTGGAGGATATTTGGAATAACGTAATGCCCGATGCCTCTCCCGAAGCGTGCAAGCGGGCCGATGAGCTGTTGTTGATGCATGAGCTGTCCTGCATCGAAGGCGGACAGGGTGTGCTGTACCCTCACGTGGCGGAGACGCTCAGCGCCCTCAAGGAGCGCGGCATCAAGCTGTTCGTGGCGAGCAACGGGCTGCAGCCGTATGTGGAGCATATCGTTCTGCATCGGAAGCTTGGCCATCTGTTCGACGGGTTGTATACGGCAGGCGGGAGGCAAACGGCCAGCAAGGTCGATCTTGTCGCCATCTTGCTGAAGGAGCGTGGAATCGGCGGCGGCTGGATGGTCGGCGACCGCTCGTCGGACGTGGAGGCGGGCAAACGCAACGGTCTGCAAGTCGTCGGATGCCGGTATGCCGCCTTCGGAGCGGCAAGCGAGCTTGAAGGCTCGGACGCGGTCATCACCGATTTCCGGCAGCTGCGCGATTTGCTTCCCGAATAAAGACGAAGCCCCCGGCTCAATCGAGTTCGGGGGCTTTCGTTATATCGCCGGTTGAGCCGGCTGCCCGATACGTTTGGGAAACCGTGCAGGTGTCTGTTACGGATCTCGTGTGCAAGGTGCCTTGTCTGGACCGGTTACGCCGCCTGTACAGCCACATCGCATATTCCAGCGGCCGTACGATCGCCTTACGGTACGTCTCCTTCTCGCCCGAACGGGCGAACACCTCGCGAGCAGGCTTCGGATTAACCTCGAGCAGCCAGATCTGACCGCTCTTGTCAATGGCCAAATCAAGCGCGAGCTCGCACAGGGCGCCATAGGAGTCGTCGAGATAGGCGGCGACGTCTTTGCCGAACTGCTCGGCTCTGCGTTTAATGCCTGCGATTCTGGTTTCGCTGCCGATCCATTGCCGAAGCAGCGCATCCATGCCCCAGGCCTGGCCGCCGCCGTGAAGATTGGACGTGACGCTGCGCGGAGCGCCGACCCGGCCGGCGCAGCCCGTAACCTCCCACTGTCCTTCCCCGTTCTTCTGTACGAGCATACGGTAATCGTGAACACGTCCGTTATCAAGTGTCAGCTGAATGCCCTGCTGGACCAAATAGCGGTTGGCTTTCAAATTCCAGGAGGCGAGTCGTCCGGGAAGCTCCGACGATCTGACCCGCTGCGGCGCGATGATCCGTCTGGACCGGTCGCGTCCCTGGATGAACAGCATTCCGCCGTTCTCCCGCTGAATGCGGAGAATGCCCCGCCCGCCGGTGCCGCCTGCGGGCTTCAAATAGATCAGCGGATATTTGCGGATCATGCTTGCCAAGTCGCCGCCCGTATCGTACAGTCGCGTCTGCGGCAGATGGGGCCTGAACCGGCTGTCTTGGATCAGCGTCCGGTACACCGTCCATTTGTTGCGGATCGGCCGGTTCAGGAACAAGTGACCCGCGTAGCGGGCGCGGAATTTCTGCAGCAACTCGAACCGTTTGCTCTTCTGCATGCGGCACCGGTCGAATATCATCGTCGGAAACGCCGTCCACCGGCGGACCCAGCGCTTCGAGCCGGTATCGTAAAAAAGCGCATGGATGCGGTCGCTCTGGAAATGGACATCCTCCGGAGTGAAGACGAACACGTCGAGCCCAAGCCGCTTCGCAGCGACGGTCATCTGTTGATACACCGGCCTTTCTTCAAGCTGTTTATTATCATTCAAATATAAGGTCAGGATGCCGAGCACGGGCTGAACGGGTCTTTTCGCCGCTTGGGTACGGTTGTCTGTCATATCAAGCTCCGCCCCGCTTTGGTTTTGGCTTCAAGAGGTAGCGGCTGTACTGAAAAAGGCGCTCCAGCGATTTTTTGCGGATATGCGGCTCGTCGAATTTCATCGGCTTCGAATTGGCTTCGAAAAACCAGATGCCTCCGAGCTTGTCGACTCCCAGATCCATTGACATTTCCCCCAATTCGCAGCCGGAGCCCCGCTCGATCTGCCGGGCGATCATCAGCGCGGCATTTCTGACCGCTACCATCAGACGGCGGGCCTGCTCCAGTCCGAATGTGCCGGTGAGCAGCTTCTCGGGATCCTCGATCATACCGCCCCGAGGGACATGCGTCGTGATGCTCGTTGTGCCCGCGACACGCGCGCCGATGCCCGTTATATCCCACTGGCCGCGGCCGTTTTTTTGGATGAGCGCGCGCAGGTCGAACTGGCGCTCCTCGGCGGTGGCCAATTCGATGCCCTGCTGGGCAATGTAAGCCTCGCCCGAGCTTTGCCTCCGGATGCGGAACCACAGCCTCGAAAAGGATTTGCATCGGTACGTCCGGCTTCTGCGCTTGATCTGCAGCTTCAACCGGTAAGGCCGCTGCTTCTCGGGGAGCAGCCGCACCGACATAATCCCCTTGCCGGCCTTGCCGCTGACCGGCTTCAGATACAGATAGGGATGCCGCTTCAGCATCCGTTTAAGGCCGATTTGAGTCATGAGCCTGCGGGTCGTCGGTACGAAGGGCTTTGTCGATTTGGAGAGGCTCAGCCATTCGAACAGCGTCCATTTATTGAAAAAGTACGGATTAAACAGCCTGATCGTCGGATGCCTCAGGCAGGCGTCGATTTTTTTGCGCACGGCGGGCTGCAGTTCGTCCTCCCGCATCGGAACCCGGTTATAGACAATGTCAGGCAGCGGGAACAGCCCCGTATGCCAGGATTGGGTGCCGCTGTTGAAAGTGAAGCCGGCAATTTGGGTTTTGTTCAGCTTCAGCTGCTTGACGGTAACCACGTAGACGACAAAGCCGAGCTCCTGGCCGGTCAACACAAGGTCGGCGAAGTTGCTGCGGTTGCCGCGAAACAGCTGGATATCGTCCTCAATCGTCAGAATGGCGAGGATCGGTTTGGCCGCCGTGATATGGCCGGTCAAGGGCTCTTCGATTAGCGGGTGCTCCATCAAGCATCCCTCCTCCTGAAGCGGCTCAGGTACAGGCAATGCTCCAGTATAAACTCCATCGAGGCGCGGCCCTGGGCCTTGAGCGAAGGGTGCTTGAAAATCGACCGGCCCGGCTTCGCGTTCGCTTCGAACATCCAGACCTCTCCGTCCTTATCGATTCCGAGATCGAGTCCCAGCTCGCCCAGCGTATGCGGATAGTTGCGCTCAATCGCTTCCGACAGCCTGATCGCAGCTTTCTTCGCCTCCTCAAGCACTTCATCCGCCTTGTCACCGAACGCCCGGCCGAGCGCGAGCTCCGGCGTCATCAGGGAACCGCCGTTTTTGATATGGGTGGTTACGCTGCCGCGGCCGGCCTTTTTGGCGCCGATGCCGACGGCGATCCATTCGTTTTTGCCGTTCTTGTGCATATGGAAGCGAAAATCGATCGGGCATCCGTCGATTTCGACCAGTCTTACGCCCTGCTGGATGACGTACCGGCTCAGAGCGGGCCCGTGCCGGCCCTGAAGCATGCGCATCAGGCTGTTGAAGCTGGTGAAGCGGAGCAGCACGTTGCTCCCGCCGCGCCGGTACCTCGCAAAATATCCGCGCTTCGGGTTGTAAGTCAGGCGGTAGATGCCTGAGCCCAGGCTGCCGGCGGTCGGTTTGTAGTAGACGAATTGATGCTTTTCCAGCAGCTCCTTGATTTTATCGGCGGACGGATTGGCTATCGATTCAGGCAGATGCCTGTTGCCTTCCAGATCTCCGTCAAGCAGCTTGTAGACGTCCGATTTATTAAAAAAGCTCCAGTTGAAGAAAGGGATGTTTTTGCGGATGAACCGCTCCCGAAGGCTGGCGATATGGGATGAGGTTTCCGCCTTCCGGCTCGGAAGCCGGTTGTAGACCACGTCGGGAAGCGGCACCGTTCTACGCGTCCAGCCACCGTTGGCGCTCCAGAAGTAGCCGTTCACTCTCTCCGTCTGCCAATTGATGTCGCGCGGGGTGAAGGCGAAGAAATAGGCCTTGTTCTCGCCGATTTTCAGCAGCTCGCGGACATATCCGGTACGTGAACCGAAGGGCGTAGTGGCCGACTGCGTGCCGTCGGTAAGAACGCCGATCAGCGGACCGATTTGAACCTCGTCCTCGTCTGTGCTCTGAATGAAGACATGGCCGGATTTAGGGACGCGCATCGCGTTGCGAAGGCCGACGGACATATAAAAATGTTTGCCTTCCCGCCTAAGCGGCCTTATGGCTGCGGTTGCGACCTCTTTTCCGAACTTAAGTTGAATCCGTTTCTTACCCGTCAGCTTAAGCTGCTTCAGGAGGGCGCCGGACACATAGACGACCCGATCCTCTTGCTGCGAGAAACGGACATTGCAAATAGTCAGACTCATGGATGAACCTCCTGCAGGATTCGCGTGTGAACCGTTGTTTCGATTGCGCCGGCCGGATCGAGGGAAAGGCTGCCGGTCCGGGCCGAACAAGCGTTTCGGTCTAGCAGAAATCGGGCGTAGGCAAGCGGTTGGAGCACCGCCAGCCGGAGCGCTTCCGCGTCGCCTGACAAGCGGAAAAGCGTGCGCCCGGGCTTGCCGTTCGCCTCGATGAACCAAAGGCGTCCGTCCGGCTCTATCCCGAAGTCGAGGCCAAGCTCCGCCAGCCGGCCGAACGATTGCTCCAACAGCCCGGCGGCCTGTAAAGCCGCCTCTTGAAGGCGGCCCATCAGCCGCCCGGCGGCGGATTCGCCATAGGCGGCAGCCAGAAACGGTGCGGTCAGCCGGGCTGCGCCGCCTCCATGCAGGTTGGACGTTGCCGTTCCGGGAGCGCCGATCCGTACGCCTGTGCCCGATATCCGCCAATAACCGGCGCCGTCCTTTTGCACGAGAACCCGCACATCGAACGGAGCGCCATCCGGTGAGTTCAGCTTCAGGAGCGGCTGCGCCACATAACGGCTGCTGCCGGTGACCTTCGTCAACCAGGCTCCCAGAGAGCCGGCGTCCGGGAATCGCCTGGTAAACGGCCGATTGCCGGATGATCGGCCTTGTACGGCAAATGGGCCGTCTTGGCCGAAAGCGGCCCTTTCCTCGCTGCTGCGCCCGGGGCTGCTTGCGAAGCGTACGGCAACAGTTCCGCGTCCTTGCATGCCGCCGGCAGGCTTCAGAAAAAGACCTTGCGGATACGTGCCGAGCAGACGCTTCAGTTCTGCCGGGCGGAACGGCACGGTTGGCGGCAGTAAAGGCGCGAAACCCGCGTCCCTGGCAAGAGCGCGGTACACGGTCCGCTTATCGGGCAATCCTCCCCCGAGCGGCATGGAGCCGCAGCGCTCCAGACTGTCGGCGGCCGTTCTCCCGGCCAGGCGTTCGTCCCGCGTCCGGCAGAAAAGCCTGTCATAATAGAGCGGCGGCACAGGCGCCTCCGTTTGCTGCCACACCCCGCGGCGCAGTCTGTATCCCATTACCGTTCGTTGCACCTCGTCGATGTCCGCAGGCGCGAATACGATCAAGTCCAGATGCTGCTCGCTGCCGAGCTCGGCCAGCGAACGGCAATAACGGTCCTCCGGCATGCGTTCGGTCGAATCGCGCACCATGCTTAGAACGCCGACTGTGAGCGTAAGCGTTTTGATCGCTGCCATGACCGTCAAAACCCGCTTAGAAATCGGGCATATTGCATCATAATCCGCACCGATGGCCGAATGCTGTTGGCGGTAAGCGGCGTATTGTCGTTTTTGGACGGCTTGGCGTTGACCTCAAGCAGCCAGACACGGCCGCCGGCATCCATAGCCAGGTCAATGCCAAGCTCCCCGAAATGAGCGGGAATTTGCGTTTCGATGCCGGCGGCTATGTCGACGGCGGCGGCATGGAGACGGGCGGAGGCCCCCTGCTTAGCCGACGCAATCATATTCGATTTCAGGATCGCTTCCTTCACGTGGATAAGCGTGCCGCCGCGGGCCAGGTTGGATACGAAGTGCTGTCCCCCTGCGATCCTGGCGACGATGGAGGTTACCGCCCATTTGCCGGTCGCGTTTTTTTGCACAAGCGCCCTGAAATCGACGGGTCTCCCGCCGATTTCGATCAGCTGCAGCCCTTGCTGGATTTGGTAGCGGACGGAACTGATTTTGCCGGAAAGGGCGGAGAACAGCTTGGGCAGACTCTCATATTGCTGCCGGCGTGTGCCGCCTGCGGTTGCGTACAGCGCCGTGTAAGCGCCGGGCAATTGCCGGGAAATCTTGATGATTCCTTTGCCGAGACTGCCGCGGACCGGCTTCAGAAAAACCGAGCTGTAACGGGAGCACATCGCCTTGAGCTGCGTGTAGCCGCGAAGCAGGTGCGATTCCGGCAGCAGCCGATGAAGGGAGGCATCCCGTTGGAGTGCTTCGAACACTTCGGATTTATCGAGAAATTTCTCGTTGAAAACCTGTGTCCCGTAGCGCGCTTTCGCCTCCCGCATAAACTGTTGCACGCTCGGCTTGTTTTCCAGCTTGCGTGTGGTCAGGCGGTTGTTGACGATATCGGGCACCGGCATTTGCTGTTGCTTCCAGCCTTCCGCGTACACCCAGGCGTCTACCGCCCCCTCTTTTGCGCCGATCTGATCGGGTGTAAAGAAATAAACGTACGCCCCTTGCAGCTCGCTTGCGTCGACGAGCTCCTTGCAGAACTGGGTAATCGCTCCGAATGGCCGGTCGGCCATTTGCGGATGATCGCGGCTGATCATCACGCCGATCAGCGGGCCGAGAGCCAGCACGGAGGAGGCGGCCCCGTATTTCAGGCGGAGATTGGTGTTCGTCAGCAGGCCCATCCGTCTGGCCAGTCCGTAAGAGATGCGCAGCCCTTCGAAGCGCTGGACCGGAATGATTTTGACGGTGGAACGGAATGAACCGAATTTAATCGTCACCGGCTGTCCTTGCGGGATCTTCCATTTTTTCACCAATGTTTCGCCCACCAAGAGCGCGTCGTCCGATAGGATGCCGGAGCTGATGATTTGTACGGGTATTTTCTTTTTTTGCATCTGAATCTCCTTCCAACTCGGACGGGATGCGCCGTCCTCTGCCCTTCGGGAGGATCGGGGCTTTTGACACGAATTACTCCATCATATGAGGACATCTATCCCTTGGAGTCTGTCCGCATGCGGTTAGATGGGCTCTCATCCCCAGATTGATATTGCAGCCCCAAAAGCGGCTGCCCGATGCGGGAGCGAACAATTGCGGAGGATACTTGGCTGGAGGGCGCTCGGATGGTATTATCGGAGTAATGAATCCGGCGGGCGCCTGGCGCCGCCGCAAGACCGGGAGGGAACGATTGTGAATGTATACGACAAGGCGTATGAGCTCGCGAAGGCCATGCGGGAAAGCCAGGAAGCGAAGGAACTGAAGAAGGCGCGCAGCCGGGTCAATGACGATCCGGACGCAAAGCGCATGCTCGATGATTTTCGCGGCCGCCAGCAGGAGCTGCAGCAGAAGATGATGGGCGGCGAGGAGCCTCAGGCCGAGGATATGGATAAGCTGAACAAGCTTTACGAGGTGTTGTCGCTTAACCCGCTTATTCATAAGCTGTTCGAAGCGGAGCGGCGATTTACCGTCATATTCGACGATGTCAACCGCATCATGTCCGAAGCGATTCAGAATGTGATTGAATAGTCACAGCTCGCGAACAGCCGGGCGGACAAGATTGTGAACATGAAGATGGAACCGAAGCCGATCATAAACAGAGCGTTCAGATAGACGGGACGCTTCGATACGCAATGGCCCCCCTTGCCGTCCGTCAGCCGATAACGGCGGTATCGATCGGAATGCGGACATAAAAGATGACGCCTTCCTCTCCGTTATGGCCGACCTCCACCTGCCCTCCGTAATGGCGGGTTCTCTCAATGACGATCGGCAGGCCAAGCCCGGAATGCTCGCCTTTTTTCGTGCTGAAGCCGGGGGAGAACATATCGCGTTGATACGATTCCGACAAAGGCTCTCCTGGATTTGAGACGGTTATGACGATCATCTCGTCGTTGTCGTTGCGAATGCGCAGCGACACCCGCCGCTGGACGGCGGGAAGCTTCATAACCTCGTCAAAGGCGTTGTCGACCAAATTGCCGACGATCCGGACGAGGTCGATGTTTTTGACGGCGGAGAACGTCTGCGGAACCTCCGATACGTCAAAGTCGAACCGTATCTTTTTATCGGATGCAATTGCGGTTTTTGCTTTGAGGAACACGCCGAACGCGGTGTGCGGCATCGTATCGGCAAGCTTGTTGATCGATTGGATTTCTTCAACCACTTCTTCCATGTAGTGGCGAAGCTGCTCGTTTTTGTTTAGCTTCAGCATCGAATACATCACCTGAACATGGTTGATGAAGTCATGCCGCTGTCCGCGGATCGTCGTAAACACTTGCATGAGGTCGTTGACAAAGGCGGTTTGAGTCGTCTGAATCGCTTCGTCCCGCGTTTTGACGATCAGTCTCAGGGTCATGAACGACACAGCGAGAATGGTCACAATCCCGATGTAGAACAACGTCTGCACCACTTCCTCGTATCGGATCCAGAATCTGGTCGCGAAAAACAACGACAGCATCAGAATCTGAATGAAGATGAGCAGAATGAAGTAGAGGATCGGCGTGTTCTGGGCCTCTTGCAGAAAACGGGCGATTCGCTGGCCGGGATGATAACGATGCTTCTCCATCAGCCAAGTGGCGCCGGCAAAGATGAGAAGCACCGGTAAGAGAAAAATAATCTTGTAGTAGATGGGGCCCTCCCGAATGCTGAGCGGATCGATGAAAAGCTGCGCAAAATTAATGGCGCTAAGCTCGCTCGTCCACGACAACAGAAAATTGATGACGACGACCATCAGCAGCGACTTCCAGTTCCTTAGGGGGGGAAAGAACTGCCGCGCGACAACGACGAAAATCAGCATCGCGATAACCGGATGCACATAAACGGGCATGGTGAAAAAGCTGATATCGACCAGCACCGAAACGGTGACAGCAAACGACAGCATGCGAAGGTTCAGAATCGGGCTTACGGGCAGACCGAGCAAAACGAAAGCGAATCTTAATAAAATAACGGCTTGCGGTATCGAATACAGGAAAAGCGTTTCGAGTATGGGAATCAGGGCATTCATTCAAAAACTCCTCAAGAGGGCGTTCATTTCTGTCGAAGGGTGTCGTTGGGCGGTCGTTGTTATCTACTACTTTACTTTTTTTTGTAAAAATGAAAATCATTTTTTGATTCGCAGGTTTACAGGAAATGTCTTGAAGAGGAATTGGAGGAGCTAGCGATGGCCCCGATCGACCCCAAGGGCGAGGCGTTGACCAAGCATGAAAAAATATTGAATTATATCCAAGCGCTTAAGGTCGGTACGCGCATTTCCGTCCGCGCGATCGCGAAAGAGCTCGGCGTCAGCGAAGGCACTGCTTACCGCGGACTGAAGGAAGCCGAGAATGCCGGGTATGTCAGTACCAAGGAGCGGATCGGGACGGTTCGGATCGAGAAAAAGCAGCGCGGACGCGTCGATCGGCTCACATTCGGCGAGGTGGCGGATATCGTGGAAGGCCATGTGCTCGGGGGAGCGCACGGATTGGGAAAGCCGCTTCACAAGTTTGTGATCGGAGCGATGGAGCTCGACGCGATGCTGTCGTATATCGACGCCGGCAGTCTGCTGATCGTCGGCAACCGCGACAGCGCCCATCGCCGCGCGCTTGAGCAGCAAGCCGGCGTACTGATCACGGGCGGCTTCGACACGGCGGAGGATATCAAGCGGTTGGCCGACGAACGAAGCCTTCCGATTATTTCATCCAAGCACGATACGTATACGGTGGCATCGATGATCAACCGCGCCATGTACGACCGGCTGATCAAGCGGAAAATTATGCTGATCGAGGATATCGTCACCTTCGGCGCTCCATCCGATGTGCTTCGCTTGGGACAGAAGGTCGGGGATTTCTCGCGCTTGCTGCAGCAGACGGGACATACTCGTTTCCCTGTCGTGGACGAATGGAACCGGGTTATCGGCATGATTACGGCGAAGGACGTAGCCGGCTCGCCGCCGGAGCTTCCGGTCGATAAACGGATGACGCGCAGTCCGATTACGGCCCAGGCGAATCTGCCGGTCGTATCCGCCGCGCACCGCATGGCCAGCGAAGGGATCGATTTGCTGCCGATTGTGGACAAGCAGCGCCGGCTGCTCGCGGTCGTTTCCAGGGCGGACATCACACGGGCCATGCGGTTCGCAGGCAAGCAGACGCAATCGGGCGAGACATTCGACGATCTGATGTGGAGCGGGTTCACCGAGGAGAAGGCTGGGGAAGATACGGTTGCGGTTTACAAGGGCAGAATTACGCCGCAAATGTCAGGACCTCTCGGAACGGTTTCCGAGGGCGCGCTGGCCACGCTGCTGTCGCAGGCGTCGCGCCGGCTGATCACCGATCTCGGCAAGCGGGATCACGTGGTTGAAAGCATGGCCGCCTATTTTGTCAGGCCGGTGCAGATCGACGCGGAGGTGACCATTCTCCCGCGCGTCATGGAGCTCAGCCGGAAATCGGCCAAAGTGGAAATGGAGCTGCACGACGATCACGGCTTGGCCGCCAAAGCGATGCTGGCGGCCCAGATGATCGACCCGCTGTAAGTCCACCCTCCCCCGCTGCTACTTACCTCCGCGACCGGAACAGGCTGTGGTTTTTCAGGCCCGCGAACAGATTGAACAGGCCGAGCAGCAGGAAAACGGCGCCGATGACGATGCGCAGCGAAGAGCCCGAAAACAATACCATTTGCATCAGGGACATGAAGACCAGCATGAAGCCCATGCAGATGTTGGTCCGCGCGGCGTAGAGGCCCCGCAGCCTGCCGTCGGCATTGCGCCGGGCTTTATAGCTGTAGAACACCGTAAGCAGCAGGGTGAGCAGGATGCCCCCTGCCAGCAGCCATTGCAAAATTGCCATGATTTGCTCGTCTCCCCTTTATATCGTGAGGTCCTGTCCCATTGTAACAGAAAGCGCCGGCGGCCTCTAGCCGTCAGGCGGGGCTGCGCGGTTTGGCGGTCACCCAGACGCGCAGCGTATTGTCGACGACGAGCACGGTTTTGATCTCGACGTAGTAGTCGCGTCCAGTCACGCCTTTGTACACTTTTCCGTCAAGCAGCAGCCGGGCGAAGCGAGCGTCGGAGTCGATCTCGTAGATGCTGCGTCCGATAAACACGTCCAGATCCTCCTTGACGGCCTTCTTCAACTGCGACTCGGACACGGCGTCCAGCGCCTGTCTTCTGGGCCCGTCGGCTGCACGGCTTTCCTCGACATGCACAAGCACGGTCTTGATGACGCTATGCTGATTTTTGTATACCGTCAGCTTCCTTACTTCCTGCTCGTATTGGCCGAGCTGATCCTCCAGCATGCCGATCTGGTTGACGAGCGCTTCGAATTTGGCCACGGAGAGGCCGTTAAAGGCGGCCGCTCCGATGACGGCGCCGAGCACGAAGACGCCCAGGGTCTGGCCAGTCAGGCGGAACCGGTCGAACGGCGGCACCCGCATCGGCTACAATGCCTCCCGGCAAATCCAGCGTACGAGCTCCGTCCCCATGTGCGCGCCGAAAAACGCGAAGACAATAAACAAAATCTGCTGCACGGCCGGCGACAGATGGCCCTCCAGGACATTGTATTCGATCACCCGGACCGGATCGATCGTGCCGCCGATGGCGGCTACGATCGCCCATATTTTCAGCCGCATCGCCGTATCCAGCATCGTGGAGGCGGCAGGCCACGATACGAGCACCGAGCCGACCGCGGCCAGCAAGGAGCCGCCGATTACGACGCCGAAAGCAATGAAAAAATCGAGCGCCGCCTTGGATAAAAACAGATTCAAATTCCGCACCCCGTTCCCCCGTCCTTCCGAACTCGGAATGAGCCGGCGCCTGTCCGGCGTTCTTCTATTATTCTATGGGCGAAGGCGGGCGGATTATGATAAGATAAAGGGGAACAAAATGCGAACATGAAATGAAAGGAACGGATGGCGATGATCGGCGGAGACGAATTCGTACATTTGCACGTACACAGCGAATACAGTTTGCTTGACGGCGCCGCCCGTATCCGTGATCTCACGGCCAAAGCGGCCGGGCTCGGGATGAAGGCTCTGGCGCTGACCGACCACGGGGTCATGTACGGCGCCGTTCCCTTTTATATGGCCTGCAAGGCGGCGGGCATCAAACCGGTTATCGGCTGCGAGATGTATTTGACGACCGGCTCCCGATTCGATAAGGGCGCCCGCAAGGACAGTCCGATCTATCATCTTGTTTTGCTCGCCAAAAACACGGAGGGCTACCGCAATCTCATGCGCTTGTGCTCGATCGGACATTTGGAGGGGTTCCACTATAAGCCCCGGATCGATCTGGAGACGCTTTCCGCCCATGCGGACGGTCTTGTCTGCCTGAGCTCGTGTCTGAAGGGCGAAGTGTCGCAGCATTTGCTGCACGACCGGTATGACGATGCGCGGGCGTCGGCGCTGCGCTACCGGACGATATTCGGCGGCGATTTCTATCTGGAGCTTCAGGACCACGGCATGCTGGATCAGAAAAAGGTGCTGGCCGGCATGCTCCGCCTCGCCGACGAGACCGGCATCCCGCTCGTCGCGACGAACGACGTCCATTACCTGCAGCCGGAGGACGCGGCCGTGCAGGACGTGCTGATTTGCATCGGCACCGGCAAAACGGTCGAGGACGAAGCGCGGATGCGGATGATGACCGATCAGCTTTATTTAAAGTCGGCGCAGGAGATGGAGAAGCTGTTCCGGCATGCGCCGGAAGCGCTTGCCAATACGGTCCGGATCGCCGAGAAATGCAAGCTGAAGCTCGAATTCGGCCGCGCGGCGCTGCCGGCATTCGGCCCGCTGCCCGAAGGAGTCGATTCGGCTTCTTATCTGAGGTCTTTGTGCCGTGACGGCTTGGACGCCCGGTACGGCGGTACGCCGGAGTGGGAGAGCGGCGCGGCGTTCCGGTCGGAAGCGGAGCGCCGGCTGGACTATGAATTGTCCGTTATCGAAAGCATGGGCTTCAGCGATTATTTTCTGATCGTCTGGGACTTCATCCGGTTCGCCCACGAGCGGGGCATCCGGACCGGACCGGGCCGTGGCTCCTCGGCGGGCAGCCTTGTCGCCTACACGCTGCGCATCACGGACGTCGATCCGCTTAAATACAAGCTGCTGTTCGAACGGTTTCTCAATCCCGAGCGAATTACGATGCCGGATATCGATATCGATTTCAACGACGAGCGCCGCGACGAGGTAATCGCCTATGTATCGGCCAAATATGGCGAGGAGCATGTGGCGCAGATCATCACATTCGGCACGATGGCCGCCCGCGCCGCCGTCCGCGACGTCGGGCGCGCGCTTGCCGTTCCGTACGCGGAGGTGGACCGCGCGGCGAAGCTGATTCCGAACCAGCCGGGCATGACGCTGGAGGCAGCCTTGAACGTCAGCCAGGAGCTGCGGGAAGCTTGCGCGCGCAGCCCGAAGACGGACGAGCTGATCCGAACGGCGCTCAAGGTGGAGGGCATGCCGCGTCACGCCTCTACGCACGCGGCAGGCGTCGTCATCTCCAAGGAGCCGCTGACGCATCATGTGCCGCTGCAGAGCGGCGGCGAATCGGCCTCGCTGACCCAATATTCAATGGAATATCTGGAGGCTGTTGGTCTTCTTAAGATGGATTTTCTCGGACTCCGCACCCTGTCGATTCTGGAACGGACGCTCCGCTGGGTGAAGGAGCAGTACGGCCGCGACATTGATTTCTGCACGGTTCCCGACGACGATCCGGCAACCTATGCGATGCTCGGCCGCGGAGAGACGACGGGCATTTTCCAGCTGGAATCCGCAGGGATGCGGCGTGTGCTGCGGGATATGAAGCCATCGTCATTCGAGGATATCGTATCGGTGCTGGCGCTGTATCGACCCGGCCCGATGGAGTTTATTCCCAATTATATCGCAGCCAAGCACGGCCGGGAGATGGTGACCTATCCTCATCCGGCATTGGAGCCGATTCTTGCCGACACGTACGGCATCATCGTCTATCAGGAGCAGATCATGCAGATTGCCTCGGCGATGGCCGGTTTTTCGCTGGGCGAAGCGGATTTGCTGCGCAGGGCGGTGTCGAAGAAGAAACGCGAGGTACTGGACGAGGAGCGGGCGCATTTTGTAGGCGGCAGCCTGATTCAGGGGTACACGGAGGAGGATGCCAACCGCGTGTACGACATGATCGTCCGGTTCGCCGACTATGGCTTTCCCCGGGCGCATGCGGCGGCTTACGGGGTATTGGCTTTTCAAACCGCCTGGCTGAAAGCCCATTACCCGATCCCGTTCATGGCCTCGATGCTGGCCTCGGTGACGGGCAACCAGCGCAAGACGGCGGAATATGTGGACGAGTGCCGCAGAATGGGAATCGCGGTGCTCCCGCCGGACGTCAACGAGAGCGGCGTGTCGTTCACGCCGGTTGAAGGCGCCGTCCGCTTCGGGCTCGCCGCAGTGAAGAACGTCGGCACGCAGGCGATTGAGGCGCTGCAGACGGCGCGGGCCGAGCGGAAGTTCGACAGCCTGCTCGACCTTTGCCGACGCGTCGACCTGCGCGTGGCAAACAAGCGGGTGCTCGAATCGCTGATACAAGCGGGGGCATGTGATTTGCTGGAGGGGCACCGCGCCCAGATTCTGGCGGTGCTTGACGAGACGATTGAGGCTGCGGCCAAGTGGCGCAAAGAGCGCGAGGAGCTGCAGATCGAGTTGTTCGGCTTCGACGAGGTGCAGAACTGGGACGTCGAGCTTCCGGATGTGCCGCCTTTTACGCAGGGGCAGAAGCTTGAATTCGAGCGGGAGCTGCTCGGTTTGTATTTGTCGGGGCACCCGCTCGACGAACGGGAGGCGGAGCTGGAGGCGCTCGGAATCGACAGACTGTTCAGCCTTGCCGACGCGCCGGACGAATCGAACGCGGTGACGGCGGCGATGATCGTATCGGTCAAGCCGTTTGTGAACCGGAAGGGCCAGGCGATGGGGTTCCTTGAGCTGGAGGACCGCATTGTGCGGGTGGAGGCCGTCGTCTTCCAAAGCGTCTGGAAAAAAGCGCAGGAAATGCTGGCCAAAGGCAATCTGATTGTTGCCCAGGCCGTGGTGCAGCAGCAGGATGACGATTTCAAGCTGATCGTGGAGGATATCGTCCCGCTGGAGCCGCCGAATCTGGACGACCNGGACGACCACGTCCGGCGGCTCCAGCGGCAAGCCCGCGGGCGAGCAGAGAGACAAGCGGCCGGACTGCCAGGCGTGTCGAGGCAGACCAGCGGAGGCGCGGATGGAACCGCCTACGGCAGGGCGGCAGTCGCGCGGCCCGGCAGCGGAGCGGAACGCTGGGCCGGCACGTCGGCGCCCGCCAAATCCGAGAGCCGTGCGCCGCAGCGCGCTTCCGCCGGCCGAACCCAACGGCTGTTCATCAAGATCGCGGCAGAACGCGAGCAGCCGGCCCTGCTGGCCAAGCTGAAGCAGCTGCTTTCCGCCCATGCGGGCCCGCTGGACACGGTCCTTTTCTACGAACGGGAGCAGAAGACGATCGCGCTGTCGGACAAGGGGCGGGTCAAGCCGTCGCCGGCGTTGATCGGCGACATCGAGAAGCTGCTCGGCAAAGGCTCCGCAGTCGTGAAATAAGCGCAAAGTCCGGATACCCGCATCGCCGTCGCCGGCGGACATGTGCGCTGGTTATGAAGCGCGGGATCTCGGCAACTGATCTATTTTTCATGCACATCCGGCAGCTGTCCTGCATATAGCTAGGAGACACAAGGCTAACCAGATAGCTGTGCGCGCCGGATGCGGACGCGGGAACGGAGGGATGCGGTTGAACGACGCTATGGAGAAATGGCTCGAACGCCGGGGTGTGACCGTCGGGGAGGTGGCGGATATTGTTCATACGCTGCAGCGACCTTACAACGACAAGCTGACGCTGGCGGAGTGCGAGGAGAACGTCAGAGCCGTACTGGGCAAAAGAGAGGTTCAATATGTACTCTACACGGGTATCGCGCTTGACGAGCTGGCGGAACGCGGGCTGCTTCCCAAGCCTTTGCAGGAAATCATGGAGGCGGACGAATCGCTTTACGGCGTAGATGAAACGGTAGCGCTCGGCATCGTTCACGTATACGGAATGATCGGGCTGACAAGCTTCGGATATCTGGACAAGGTGAAGCCCGGCGTCATCGGGCGGCTTAACGGAAAAGGACCAAACATCCATGTGTTTCTGGACGATCTGGTCGCCGGGCTGGCAGCCGCCGCTTCGGCGCGCATCGCTCACAAGGATCCCCAAGCCATAAATTATGAATTGCCTGCGCAGCCCTGAACGCGCCGAAATAAAGCGCCGAACAACGTCTTGCCGAAGCCCGGAAGGCTTGCCGTTCAAGGCTTCCGAGCTTCCCCCCGCCGCGCCGCTGTCGCCGTATACGTTGCGGTTTGAAGAAGACTTGTGCTATCATTATGTCAATATAACGGGCTCATTCCGACTGTTTTAGGGGGTACCATTCATGTGGACGGTCATCTATATCGCGCCTACGGCCAGGATTTCCGAGACGATTCGGAAACGTCTTGCCGAGGAAGGCTTTCTCGTGCAGGTCCGTCCGATCAGCCTATCGAAACAGCAATACGAGATATTGGTGCCGTCCGGTGAATTGGAAGAAGTCCAGGAAGTGCTGAATTCCATTCTTCATTCCTGACGGTCTGCCCTTGGTTGTGACGTGATCGGCAATTGGAACGGAAGCAAGCTGCGCTTTTCGGAAGGCGCACCGGCCGATCGGCGTCACAATACTTTTGCGCCTTGAGAGGTGTCCCGATGTTCAAGGATTTATTTCATAAAAAGAAATACGCGACGGTCCCTTCCGAGCGGCCGAAGCGCGATATTCCCGAAGGGCTCATGAATAAGTGCGCAAAATGCGGCAATATTCAATACAGTAAGGAACTGGAGAAAAACCTGAAAGTGTGCTCCTCCTGCGGGCATCATTTTCGGCTCGGCGCCTGGGAACGAATCGGCATGACGCTGGATGACGGGCGGATCGACGAGTTTGATGCGGACATGCTGTCCGAGGACCCGCTCGGTTTTCCGGGCTACGCCGCAAAGCTTGAGCAGCAGAAGAAAAATTCAGGCTTGCCGGACGCCGTCGTTACCGGAAAGGGAACGATCGGCGGGTTTCCCGTTGTCGTCGCCGTCATGGATTTCGCGTTTTTCAGCGGGAGCATGGGCTCGGTCGTCGGCGAGAAAATCACGCGTGCCATCGAGCAGGCTCATGAACGCAAGCTGCCTTTCGTCACTTTCTCGACATCCGGCGGCGCGAGAATGCAGGAAAGCATTCTGAGCCTGATGCAGATGGCCAAAACAAGCGCCGCCCTGGCCAAGTTTCAGGGAGCGGGCGGCTTGTTTATCTCCGTGTTGACCGATCCGACGATGGGCGGCGTCACGGCAAGCTTCGCAAGTCTCGGCGACTACAATCTGGCCGAGCCCGGGGCGCTCGTCGGCTTTGCCGGAAGAATCGTCATCGAACAGACGATTCGCCAGAAGCTGCCCGACAACTTCCAAACGGCCGAATTCAACCTCCAGCACGGACAGCTTGATAAGGTCGTCCACCGGAAGGACATGAAGGCGACATTGACCAAGCTGCTGGATATGCACGATACAACGGGGGTGAAGGTCTAATGGCGGGCGGACTGGAATTCGAGAAGCCGCTTTTGGAGCTTCGCAAAAAGATTGACGAGCTCAAGCAGTTCGGCCAGGAGAAGGGGATCGACTTTTCCGATGAAGTGCTGAGGCTGGAGGAGCGCTATAAGCAGCTTGAAGAAGAGCTGTACAGCGAGCTGACGCCAGCGCAGAAGATGCATCTCGCCCGTCACCACCAGCGGCCCACGTCGCTTGACTTCATCGGCGAGGTATTCACCGATTTCATCGAGCTGCACGGCGACCGGCTGTTTGCGGACGATCTTGCAATCGTCGGCGGCCTCGCAAAGTTGAACGGAGTGCCGGTTACGGTGATCGGCCATCAGAGAGGCAAGGATACGAAGGACAATATTGCCCGTTTCTTCGGAAGTCCCCATCCGGAAGGATTTCGCAAGGCGCTGCGGCTGATGCAGCAGGCGAACAAGTTCAAGCGGCCGATCATCACCTTTATCGATACCAAGGGCGCTTACCCCGGCAACACGGCGGAGGAGCGCGGGCAATCGGAGGCGATCGCACGCAATTTGCGCGAGATGGCGACATTCGGCGTTCCCGTCGTCTGCGTCGTCATCGGCGAGGGCGGAAGCGGCGGCGCCCTGGCGCTCGGCGTTGGCAATCGCATTCTGATGCTCGAGAATGCCATTTATTCGGTTATTTCGCCGAACGGCGCGGCCTCCATCCTATGGAAGGATGCCTCGAAGGCCGATCAGGCCGCCGAAGCGATGAAAATAACCGCGAAGGATTTGAAGGCGTTCGGCATTGTGGAAGAGATCATTCCCGAGCCGCAGGGAGGCGCGCACCGCGATCTCGTGCAGCAGGCGGAAGCGATCCGGGACGCGCTGTCGCGTCATGTCGGGGAGTTATCCGCGCTGTCGTCGGAGATGCTGATCGAGGACCGCTATCGCAAATTCCGCCAAATCGGCGTGTTCGCCACGGCTCAAGCCGAGGCGGAAACGGTCGAGGAACCGATCGAGTCCGCTCCGCTTTGAGGCTGCGGTGCGAACGGGTTTCAAAAAACGATCAAATGCGACAAATCGCACTGTACAGGACACGGCGTTTCGTGTACCTTTATTTAAGGTGTTAATGTATGTGTATTAGATAAACGGAGGAAACCAACCAATGCGTAAAACGAAGATCGTATGTACCATCGGCCCGTCCAGCGAATCGCTCGAAAATACGAAAAAGCTGATTATGGCCGGCATGAATGTTGCGCGCCTGAACTTCTCCCACGGCGATTTCGAGGAGCATGGCAACCGAATCAAAAATATTCGCCAGGCCTGCAAGGAGCTCGGCAAGACCGTTGCGATCCTGCTGGACACGAAAGGTCCGGAAATTCGCCTCGGCAAGCTTGCCGAAGAGCCGATCGAGCTCGTCCAGGACGACTATATCGTTCTGACGACCGAAGAAATTCTGGGAGACCGGAACCGGATTCCCGTCACATACGCCAATCTGCCGCAGGATGTCAAGGTCGGCTCAACGATTCTGATCGACGACGGCCTGATCGGCTTGACGGTCGTCGACGTGCAGGGCACGGAAATCAAGTGCCGGATCGTCAACAGCGGCCCGATCAAGAGCAAGAAAGGCGTCAATGTGCCGGGCGTACATATTTCGCTGCCGGGCATTACCGAGAAGGATGCGAACGACATCGTTTTCGGCATTGAACAGGGCATCGACTTTATCGCCGCCTCCTTTGTCCGCAAAGCGAGCGACGTGCTGGAAATCCGTGAATTGCTGGAGCGTCATAACGCATCCCATATCCAGATCATTTCCAAGATCGAGAACCAGCAGGGCGTAGACAACCTCGACGACATTCTCGAGCTGTCCGACGGCTTAATGGTGGCGCGGGGCGACCTCGGCGTAGAGATTCCCGCCGAAGAGGTGCCGCTCGTTCAGAAGACGATGATCGAGAAATGCAACCGCGCGGGCAAGCCGGTCATCACGGCGACCCAGATGCTGGACTCGATGCAGCGCAACCCGCGTCCGACGCGCGCGGAAGCGAGCGACGTCGCAAATGCGATTTTCGACGGCACCGACGCCATTATGCTTTCCGGCGAAACGGCTGCGGGCAAATATCCGGTTGAATCCGTGCTGACGATGTCCCGCATCGCCGAGCGTGCGGAATCCGCCCTGCACTATCGCGAGATTTTCACGAAGCAGGCCAATGCTCAGCAGACATCCGTTACGGAAGCGATCAGCCAGGCGGTAGCAAATTCCGCGCTGGACCTGAACGCGAGCGCAATCATTACCTCGACCGAAAGCGGCTATACGGCCCGCATGATTTCGAAGTATCGTCCGAAGTCGCCGATCATCGCGGTCACGCCGATCGAGCAAGTGATGCGCAAGCTGCAGCTCGTTTGGGGCGTCATCCCTGCGCACGGAACAGCGGCTTCGACGACCGACGAGATGTTCGATATCGCCGTGAACGGCGCGTTCGGCACCGGGCTTGTCCGTTTGGGCGACACGGTTGTCATTACGGCAGGCGTACCGGTCGGACGCTCCGGAACGACAAACCTGATCAAAATTCATACGGTCGGGGATCTCGTAGCCAAGGGCCAAGGCATCGGCAGCCAGGCGGCGACCGGCAAGGTTGTCGTTGCGCGCACGCCGGAGGAAGCGATCGCCAAATCGATGAAAGGCTCGATTCTCGTCACGCCTTCAACCGATCGGGAATATATGCCGGCCATCGAGAAAGCGGCTGCAATCATTACCGAGCAGGGCGGTATTACGAGCCATGCGGCTGTCGTTGGCCTGAATGTGGGCATCCCGGTCATTCTCGGCGTCCAGAACGCAACGGAATTGTTGAAGGACGGCATGGAAGTGACGCTCTACGCAGAGCACGGGTTCATTTACACCGGACAAGCCAGCGTTCTGTAGACCGTTTTACACGAAACAACGAATCGGAGCGATGGTGCTTTCACCGTCGCTCTTTTGCTTACTATCACGCAGAAAGACGGCGGTCGTCTACCATATCAATTACATGAACTGGTTCGAGACCGGACGCACCGAATTTATCCGTCATGCGGGGCCCCTTATAGTAAGATCGAAGCCAGCGGCCTGCTGCTGCCCGTTACCGATCTTCAAGTCTCGTTCGAGAGACCGGTCTTTTATGACGATAACGTGGTCGTATGCACGCGCATCGATGAATTTTCCGCTGTCCGCCTGTCGTTCGAGTCACAAATTCGACGGGTGGAGGAGCCCGGAGAACGGCCGGGTACCGTGGCCGACGAAAGAGGCCTGCCCGGACAGCTGCTTGTGCACAGCGACACGAAGCACGTATGGTTGAATCGCGAATGGCGTCCTGTCCGGCTGGATCTGGCTTCGCCGAAACTTTTCGCCTTGCTGAAGAAGCTTTACTCGGATCATGTCTAAGGGGGGTTGAGCGCAATGGCAACTTACAGGCTCCGCGGAGGAAAAGGCTGGTGGATTGCCGCCGCATTTATCGTTGTGCCGGCACTCGAAATCTGGAGCATCATTACGATGGGTGGCTGGATCGGAGGCGTCGCGACGTTCCTGCTGATGGTGGCGAGCGGTATTGTTGGAGGTTACCTTATGCGTCAGGAAGGACGGAAGGCCTGGACTGAAGCGCAGCGCCAGATGGAGGCGGGCCAAATGCCGGGCAGAGCGCTGCTGGACGGCCTGTGCATTGTGGCGGGCGGCATCCTGCTGATATCGCCGGGCTTTGTCACCGATCTGATCGGCATTACGCTGCTGTTGCCCCTGACTCGCCGGTTCTACCGCTCCGTCATGCTCGCATGGCTTGAGAAAAAAATGCGCGGCGGATCGTTCATGATGCGCGGCGGACGCGGGCTATAACACGCACGACGACGCTTTGTCGCAGTCGTTACCTTGTTTTGCCGTGAATCGTATTGCCGCACAATAGGGACAGATGCAGAAGGAGGTTCGTCGATGTGAGAGAGTTGTCGCAGTACCTCAATCGCGATTTAAGCTGGATCGAATTTAACCGGCGCGTACTGGCGGAGGCGCAGGACCCGGATACTCCGCTCCTGGAACGCGCCAAATTTCTGGCGATCGTTTCGTCGAATCTGGACGAGTTCATGAGCGTGCGCGTTGCAGGCATCCAGGATCAGATTAAAGCCGGCTTCAAAAAGGTCGATTTCACCGGCTATACGCCGGCGGGTCTGTGGAAGCGGATTATGAAGCGGACGTCGGAGATGGTGGCCGAGCAGTATAAGACATACCGGGACGTCATGCGGGGACTGTCCAAGGAGGGCATCGTGCTTCGATCGATCGAGGAATTGAGCGCAGCCCAGGAGAAGGCGCTGCAGGAGTATAATGCGGAAATCGTATTTCCGGTGCTGACGCCGATGGCGTTCGATCAAAGCCGTCCATTCCCGCTTGTACATACGAGGGAGCTGTATATGGCCGTGCTGCTGCGGCGGGAGGGAGATCCGGCCATGGAGGAGCCGTATTTCGCTATTGTGCAGGTGCCTTCCATTCTGCCGCGTTTCGTGGAGGTGCCGGGCCGTAAAAACAGCAAAAAATTGGAGATCATTCTGCTGGAGGAGCTGATTGAAAAGCATATCGACATGCTTTTCAACGGCTATGAAGCGATTTCGGTCAGTCCATTCCGCCTGACGCGCAACGCGGATTTGACGCTTAATGAGGAAGGCGCGGAGGACTTGCTGGAGGAGATCGAGAAGGAGCTGCGCAAGCGGCGGCGGGGACTTCCCGTACGGCTGGAAATCGCCAAAGGGATGGACCCCTATGCGCTGGCGGTCCTTCAAGAGGAGCTGGAAATCGGAGAAAACATCATCCAGATCGACGGTCCGCTTGATTTAAGCAGCCTGATGAAATTCGCCAGCTCGCTGCCGGGAAGAGAGAACCTCGGCTATTCGCCGATCGTTCCCGTTTATCCGTTTGAATTCGAAGAGACGGAGGACATGTTCGAGGTGCTGCGCGGCCGGGATGTGCTTGTCCATCATCCGTACGAGTCGTTCGATGCGGTCAATGATTTTCTGCTGCAGGCCGCCGAGGATCCCGATGTGCTTGCCATCAAAATGACGTTATACCGGGTGAGCGGCGAATCGACGCTCGTGCAGGCGCTCGCCAACGCTGCGGAGGCGGGAAAGCAGGTGACCGTCGTCGTCGAGCTGAAGGCGCGGTTCGACGAGGAGCGGAACATCGCGTGGGCCAGGCAGCTGGAGAAAGGCGGCTGTCATGTCGTGTACGGACTGGTCGGGCTCAAGACGCATGCCAAAATTTTGCTCGTCGTCCGGCGCGAGACGAACCGGCTGCGCCGGTACGTCCATGTCGGCACGGGCAATTATAACGGCAATACGGCCAAGGTGTACACAGACGTCGGATTGTTTACGTCCCATCCCGTTATCGGAGCCGACGCTTCCGCGTTGTTCAACGAGGTGACCGGCTATTCCTCCCCGTATGAATGGAAGGCCATCGCCGTTGCGCCGAGCGGTCTGCGCGACCGCCTGTTCGAGCTTATCGACCGGGAAAAAGAGCATGCGTTGGCCGGCCGGCCCGCGCATATCATCGCGAAGATGAACTCGCTCTCCCATCAGGATATGATCGACAAGCTTTACGAAGCGTCCCAGGCCGGCGTAAAAATCGAGCTGATCGTGCGCGGCGTATGCAGTCTGCGTCCCGGGGTCCCCGGACGCAGCGACAATATTCGCGTCATCAGCGTCGTCGACCGTTACCTGGAGCACTCCCGGCTGCTGTATGTAAGGAACGGCGGGGACGAGGAGGCGTTTATATCCAGCGCGGACTGGATGACGCGCAATCTGACCCGCCGCATAGAACTGATGTGTCCGGTGTTTGACCCGAATTTGAAGCGCAGCGTGATCAACATTCTGCGTTCCAATCTGCGGGATAACGTGAAGGCGCGCGAGCTTCAGCCGAACGGCTCTTATGCCCGGGTCAGGAATGAGCAGCCTCCCTTCCGCAGCCAATTCGAATCGCAGGACATCACGACCTGGAAGGAGCCCGTCTAGCTCGTACTTTCGAGCACCGGCGTCAGGCCCCACACCTTTTTGAAATCGTCGGCCAGCGCCTCGACCTCGGAACGCTCCATCGTTAACGGACCGTTCTGCCCGATCGGCCGCAGCACGAGCTTGTTCGACCGGATGTCGGCCGCAAGCCCCGTGAACGGCTGCGATTCGCTGCGGTCAAGCGCAACGGCCAGCTGCAGCAGCGTGCCGAGGCGGTAGACGGTTTCCAGATCGTCATCGGCCATGATCGGCTTGTACGTTTGGTGGAGCTGGCGCGCTCCGCTCCTGTTTTTATAGGAAGCGACGGCCGCCGAGATGAGAATGCCGCGGTGAGAGATGCCGTTCAGATGCGAGTTGACCATTAAATAAAAGGTGTGCTTCGCATATTGGTAATAGTCGATGCCGGCTCCGATCCGGAAAAGTCTCGAGGCGACGCGCAGACAGGCCGCCGCTTGGCCGCCGATCGGATAATGCGGAGCAAGCGCTTCGTACAAGGCGGATGCCACCCGGTTCACCTGTTCGATGTGCGGCTGCGGCGCATCGGGATACAGGGCGCCGATGTTTGCGATGCTGTAGCCGAGCGGATCGTCCAGGCGGCCTCCCGAAGGCAGTACCGAGTCGAAGAACAGACCGTCTCGCAGGCCTGCGCCGCATATTAAGTAGCGGTCCGCACGGCATGCCCGGAAGAAAGTTCGGAGAATGGCGATGCCCGGCACGATCAAATCCGCCCGGTCCTTGGAGAGGCCGGGTGTTTTTTTGCGTTTTTCCAGAGACAGTTCCTGCAGGGATGCGAATAAGGCCTCGGTATCCTCCGGTCGCATGCCGTAGTTATGAGTTTGGCGCAGCGGGTATTTGATCTGCGCCTGGTGCATTTTGGCGAGCGTCCGGACCGTGCCCCCGATCCCGACGAGCGGCAGCCCGGCCGCTTCGCGAATCCAGGGCTCGGCTTCGATCGCCTTGCGCAGCACCGACTCAAACTCCGCTAAAGACTTGTCGTCCAGGGTCCCCTTGTCCGCATAGCGCTTGCTTGTGTTCACGGCGCCGAACGGGAAGGAGACGCTGCGTATCAGCTCGCGGCTGCGAAAAAGGGACAGCTCGGTGCTGCCGCCGCCGATATCAATCAGGAATCCGTCCTGCACATCCATCGTATTGAGCATGCCGAGAAAGCCGTACGCGGCCTCCTCTTTGCCGGATAGCAGCTCCACCGTCATGCCGGTTTCTTTGGCCAGACGGTCTAACACGTCCCCGCAGTTGGCCGCATTGCGGATCGCGGCCGTCGCCACTGCGCGGATGCGCTCCGTCCTGTGGTGAAAGCAGAGTAGTCGGAAGCGGTGCAGCGTGCCGACGAGGCGATCCACGGCGGCTTCATTGAGCTTGCCTTCCCCGTCGATTTGTTCGCTGAGGCGGCCCGCCTGCTTGCTGCCGTCGATGACGCGGTAAGCGCCTTCGGGCGTCCGCTCATAAATCGCGAGACGGATTGAGTTGGAGCCAATATCGATAATACCCATGCGTTGTTGTTCCATAATCGCGTACGCCTCCATTCCCGGGCTGTTGCTCGCACCGATGATTATTGTCATTTTACCACTTCAGCCGTCCGGGTTGAAATTTTGACAGGATGCGCTAAAATTTTTTTGATGATGGCGATAAAGCATTTTTATTCCTCATTTTGTTCACATCATGGTCAAAATCCTTTATGATTATGGAGTATGTTATCCGATCAAGCTGCACTGAAATGACTTAATAACGAATTGCGTTGGGATATCTTGATGTCAAAGTATGCGTTTTCGCATTACGCTGAAGGCTGACGGCGGGAACGCCCAAAGGAGAGAGTGAAATGACAGCAACCAAAGGCCTTGAAGGCATCGTCGCTACGACTTCATCCATCAGTTCCATCATCGACGGCGTGCTGACTTACCGCGGCATCAACATTGACGAGCTTGCGGAGCATGCAACCTTCGAAGAGACAGCCTACCTGCTCTGGTATGGCAAGCTGCCGACCTCGTCCGAATTAAAGGGCCTGATCGACCAATTGAGCGCAAACGCCGCCGTTCCGGCGGAAGTCATCCAGCAAATGAAGCTGTATCCTTCGGATACGAATTCGATGGCCGCGCTTCGCACTGCCGTTTCCAGCCTTGCTCTGTACGACAAAGCGGCAAACGACATGGCGCCGGAAGCGAATGTGCTGAAAGCGATTAAGCTGCAAGCGCAGATTCCGACGATCATCGCCGCTTTTGCTCGCATCCGGGAGGGCAAGGAGCCGATAGCTCCGCAGGCCGGTGCTACGATCGCCCATAATTTCCTTTATATGCTTACGGGCCAGGCGCCTGAGGAGGTGGCGGTGAAAGCGCTCGATCAAGCGCTTGTGCTGCATGCGGATCACGAACTGAACGCTTCGACGTTCGCCGCGCGCGTCACGGTTGCCACCCTCTCCGATATTTACTCGGGCGTCACGTCCGCGATCGGCGCGCTCAAGGGGCCCCTGCACGGCGGAGCCAACGAAGCTGTTATGGTGATGCTCGATGAGATCGGCTCGTTCGCCAAGGTTGAGCCGTACATCAATCAAAAGCTGGCCAATAAAGAAAAAATCATGGGCTTCGGCCATCGGGTATACAAGAACGGCGACCCGCGCGCCAAGCATCTTCAGCACATGTCCCGCGAGTTGGGCAAGCTGACGGGCAATATGGAGCTGTACGAAATGTCGGTGAGAATCGAAGAACTCGTAACCGGCCAGAAAGGCCTGAAACCAAACGTCGATTTCTACTCCGCTTCGGTGTATACTACGCTTGGTATCGCACGCGACCTATTCACGCCGATCTTTGCGATCAGCCGCACCTCGGGATGGACGGCCCATATTCTCGAGCAGTTCGAGAACAACCGCCTCATTCGTCCGCGCGCCGAGTATACCGGTCCGGTGGACAACCGGTTCGTACCGATCGAGAAACGCTGATCCGCCAATCGAAACCGCAATTTGACGGGTTGCCGCATGCACGCGCCTCTTTCTGGGCACGGTTCATCCGGCCCCGTCGCGCTATGTTTACCCCATTCAAAGGAGGAATTCTTACCATGCAACTCGAGAAATTCGTATTGCCTGCCGAAGGCGACAAAATTACGATTGACAACGGTGTGCTACAAGTGCCAGACAACCCGATCGTGCCTTTCATCGAAGGCGACGGAACGGGCCGCGACATCTGGCGCGCATCCAAGCGCGTGCTGGATGCGGCCGTAGAGAAAGCTTACAACGGCCAGAAGAAAATCGCCTGGTACGAAGTGTTCGCCGGTGAGAAAGCGTTCAATACATACGGCGAATGGCTCCCGAACGACACGCTGACCGCGATCCGCGAATATATCGTCGCGATCAAAGGCCCGCTCACGACGCCGATCGGCGGCGGCATCCGCTCGCTGAACGTGGCGCTGCGCCAGGAGCTCGACCTGTACACCTGCCTGCGGCCGGTTCGTTATTTCGACGGCGTGCCTTCGCCGGTGAAGCGTCCGGAACTGGTCGACATGGTTATTTTCCGCGAGAACACGGAAGACATCTACGCGGGTATCGAGTACGCGGAAGGCTCCGCGGAAGTGAAGAAAGTGATCCAGTTCCTGCAGCAGGAAATGGGCGCCAACAAGATCCGTTTCCCGGAAACGTCCGGCATCGGCATCAAACCGGTATCCTCCGAGGGCTCCAAGCGTCTCGTACGCGCCGCAATCGAGTATGCGATCAAGCACGGCCGCAAATCGGTTACGCTCGTTCACAAGGGCAACATCATGAAATTCACCGAAGGCGCGTTCAAGAACTGGGGCTACGAGGTGGCTGAGACTGAGTTCGCCGACCAGACCTTCACTTGGGGAGAATACGACCGCATCAAGGAAGAGAAAGGCGCCGACGCCGCGAACCAAGCGCAGAAGGATGCCGAAGCGGCAGGCAAAATCATCGTAAAAGACGCGATTGCCGACATCGCCCTGCAGCAAGTTTTGACTCGTCCGACGGACTTCGACGTCATCGCGACGCTGAACCTGAACGGCGACTACCTGTCCGACGCGCTGGCTGCGCAGGTCGGCGGCATCGGCATCGCGCCGGGCGCTAACATCAACTACCTGACCGGCCACGCGATTTTCGAAGCGACGCACGGCACGGCTCCGAAATACGCGGACAAGGACGTCGTGAACCCGGGCTCCGTTATTTTGTCCGGCGTCATGATGCTTGAGCATCTCGGCTGGCAGGAAGCGGCCGACCTGATCTACAAAGGCATGGAAACGTCGATCAACAACAAGACGGTTACGTATGACTTTGCACGTCTGATGGAAGGCGCGACGGAAGTGAAATGCTCCGAGTTCGCCGATCAAGTGATTAAAAATATGTAACTGGAAACAGGCGGCCGAGGGGGCCGGGAAATTTCACTTCATATTTGGAGGGGAATAATAATGGCGATCAAGCGTAATAAGATTACCGTTGTAGGAGCGGGCTTCACGGGCGCGACGACCGCGCTCATGCTGGCGCAAAAGGAACTGGGCGACGTCGTTCTCGTCGACATTCCGCAGCTGGAGAATCCGACGAAGGGTAAGGCGCTGGACATGCTGGAGTCGACGCCGGTGCAAGGCGTGGACGCCAACATTATCGGTACCTCGAACTACGAGGATACGGCGAACTCGGACGTGGTCATCATTACGGCAGGCATCGCGCGCAAGCCGGGCATGAGCCGCGACGATCTCGTAAACACGAACGCAGGCATCGTAAAGTCGGTTTGCGAGAACATTAAAGCGACCAGCCCGAATGCTTACGTCATCATTCTCAGCAACCCGGTAGACGCGATGACTTACGTCGCGAACGAAACGCTAGACTTCCCGAAAAACCGCGTCATCGGCCAATCCGGCGTGCTTGACACGGCTCGTTACTGCACGTTCATCGCGCAGGAGCTCAACGTATCGGTTGAGGACGTGCGCGGCTTCGTACTCGGCGGCCACGGCGACGACATGGTCCCGCTCGTCCGCTATTCGAACGTGGGCGGCATCCCGATCGAGAAGCTGATCCCGGCGGAGCGCATCGAAGCGATCGTTCAGCGCACGCGCACGGGCGGCGGCGAGATCGTCAATCTGCTCGGCAACGGCAGCGCCTACTACGCGCCGGCTGCATCGCTTGTCCAAATGACGGAAGCGATCATCAAGGACAAGAAGCGGATTATCCCGGTCATCGCGCTGCTGCAGGGCGAATACGGCTATGACAACCTGTTCATGGGCGTGCCGGCCATCCTCGGCGGCGACGGCATCGAGAAGGTATTCGAGCTTGACCTGACGGCGGAAGAGAAAGCTGCGCTGGACAAGTCGGCCCAATCGGTTCGCAACGTGATCAAAGTCATAACCGGCTAGCAGTACAGGCGGAAGCACTGCATGTAAGACCCTGACATTTCATATGCCAGGGTCTTGCGTTTTTTGTGGGAACGGAACGGACAAGAAGAGGAAGAGAAATACCGGAAGAAAGCGGACTCAGAGGGAAGATTGAGAAGCAGGGGAGGGGAACGGGGGTGGAACGTTTGAACGAAGCGAAAACGCTGATGAAGCGGATCTACGGCTTTGACAGCTTCCGCAAAGGACAGGCGGATATTATCGGCGGATTGCTCGAAGGCCGCGACACGCTCGCCATTCTGCCGACCGGCGGCGGCAAATCGGTATGCTACCAGATCCCGGCGATGCTGCTGGAGGGCACGACGGTCGTCGTATCGCCGCTCATCTCGCTCATGAAGGATCAGGTTGATGCGCTGAACCGGCTTGGCGTGCCGGCGGCTTTCCTGAACAGCTCGCTTGGCGCTTCGGAGTATCGGGATGTGATGCGGCGTGCGGCTAGCGGCGAATACAAGCTGCTCTATATTGCGCCGGAGCGATTGGATGCACCCGCTTTCTCGGGCCTGCTGGCGCAAATGCGGGTGCCGCTAATCGCGATCGATGAAGCGCACTGCGTATCGCAGTGGGGACATGATTTTCGTCCGAGCTACCGCCAGCTGGCCAGCTGGATCGGCCGCCTCGCCGACCGGCCTCTGGTCGCCGCCTTTACGGCGACGGCCACGCCCGATGTGGCGGAAGATATAACGGCGATGCTGTCGTTGCGGCGGCCGAATGTGTTCGTTACCGGCTTCGCCCGGTCGAACCTGTCGCTGTCCGTCGTAACGGGGACGGACAAGCGCGCCTATCTGCGCCAGTATTTGCAGGAGCGGGAGGAGCAATCCGGCATCGTATACGCGGCTACCCGCAAGGAGGTGGAGCAGCTGCATGAGGAGCTGCGCCGCTGGGGCGTGGAGGCGGGTAAATATCATGGCGGCATGAGCGATGCGGACCGGTCGGACTGCCAGGAGCGGTTCCGTTTCGACGAGCTGCGCGTCATGGTGGCGACCAATGCCTTCGGTATGGGGATCGACAAGCCGAACGTCCGGTTCGTTGTGCATTATCAGATGCCGGGCGATATCGAATCCTACTATCAGGAAGCCGGGCGCGCCGGGCGGGACGGAGAGGAAAGCGAATGCATCCTGCTGTTCGAGCCGCAGGATATGCAAATCCAGCGTTTCCTTATCGAGCAGGGGACGGGAGTGGACTCCCGCAAGGCTTTGCAGACCGCGAAGCTGCACGGGATGATGAACTATACGCGGACAGAGAAATGCCTGCAGCAATACATTGTCGAATATTTCGGTGAAGCGGATGTCGCACCGTGCGGCAAATGCAGCAGCTGTTTGGACCCAAGCGAGCCGGTCGATGTGACGGAGGACGCCAGAATGGCGCTGTCCTGCGTCGGCCGGATGAAGGGACGCTTCGGCATCACGACCGTCGCGAAGGTGCTGAAAGGATCGCGCGATAAACGGATCGGCGATTTCGGCCTAGACCGGCTGACCACGTTCGGCCTGTTCCGGGACCGGACGGAGAAGGACATCACGGATCTGCTCTATTGGCTTGTAGCGGATGGGGCGGTTAAGCTGAGCGAAGGCCAGTATCCGACCGCGTCGCTCACTGCCAAGGCGCTGCCGATTCTCGAGGGCGGGGAGCGTCTGTTCCGCAAGCGGAGAGCGGCGCCGGCCAAGCGCTCCGGAAGCGGTGCGGGCGCACCTGCGTTGTCTGCGGCGAGCGCCCCTGCGTTGTCTGCGGCGAGCGCCCCGGTATTCGAGGCGCTTCGCGCCTGGAGGAAGGAGGCTGCTACGGCGGAGGGCGTGCCGCCGTTCATGCTGTTTTTCGATGCCGCCCTTCGGGAGATGGCGGACGCCCGGCCCGGCACGCTTGACGAGCTGCTGCGAATCAAGGGCGTCGGCACGGCGAAAGCCCATAAGTACGGAAGGCAAGTCCTGGAGGTGATCGCCAGATTCTCGCCTTTGGGAGGCTCAGGAGCGAAGGCGGCCTCAACGGCCGGGGAATTTGGAAATCGGACAGCCTCTATGGCGGGGGATTCCGCGAGTCGGGCAACCTTGCCGGCCGCAACGAGGGATAGTCATGAACCGTCGAGCCATCTCGTATCCTTTGAGATGTACGGGGAAGGTGCGTCCGTGTCGGAGATTGCCGAAGAACGCGGCATGAGCGCCGTGACGATCGAGGGCCACTTGCTGCGCTGCGCGGAGGAAGGCCTTCCGATAGCGTGGAGGCGCATTTTGTCCGAGGATACGGAGGAGCTGATCTGGCGGACCGCGGTCGAGATCGGAGCCGAGAAGCTCAAGCCGATCAAAGAGGCGCTGCCGGCTGATATTGATTATTTTAGGATCAAGGCTGCGCTGGTGAAGCGTCGGATTGAACAGGGGTAATATCCCGACACCCTTCGTTTTTTGTCAATGCTCCATTGATTTAGTATACTGAGGGATAGAAAACATTCGGGGGTGCCTATTAATGGAAAAATTCATGTTGTTTCTTCACGCCATCGGGGCTGTCGGCGGGGGATTTTATGTCCTTCTGCCGTTTCTCGTCGGCCGAACGACCAAGCTGGCCGGCGAAGGACAAGCGGGGCTGGCTGACGGACTGGCGCTGGCCAACCGGTTCGCGCAATATTTTCTCATTCTGCAATTGCTTACCGGCGGCTATTTGATGACATTCGCCGATTACTCGGTTCTGTGGATGGTGCTGTCGATCGGCCTGTTCCTGGCGATCGCCGCGCTCGGCGG
>NZ_KK082116.1:0-12038 GCF_000598065.1 Paenibacillus darwinianus
TCGCCGATTACTCGGTTCTGTGGATGGTGCTGTCGATCGGCCTGTTCCTGGCGATCGCCGCGCTCGGCGGTGTTATCTCCAAGCCGCTGCGGGGAATCGCCGCTTCCATCCATGCCGGTCAAAGCGCCACCTCGCTCATAAACAAAGCGCGGACGATGAGCATCATCATTCTCGTGCTTTATCTTGTGATTATTTTCTTGATGCAATATCCGGATTACCGCGGCTAGCAGCCGTTAAACCGGGATGCCGGGAGGGAGCTTCTTCATGGATATGAGATCGCCCGACCTGATTACGTTCGGGGAAACGATGGGACTGTTTATGACGCCGGAATACCGGGGCCTGGAGCATTCCGCGACGGTTGAGCAGTCGTTCGGCGGCGCGGAAAGCAATGTCGCGATCGGCGCCGCGAGGCTCGGTTGTTCGGTTGGCTGGTTCGGCGCGCTGGGAGACGATCCATTCGGGGCCGCAATCTACAAAACAATGAGAGGCGAAGGCGTCGACGTCTCCCGGGCCCGACTGGTGGCGGGAGCAGAAACCGGCCTGATGTTCCGGGAAAATGCGAGCGGGAAGCTGGCCGTTCACTACCGGCGGAAAGGCTCCGCCGCCAGCCTCATGCGGCCCGAGCAGCTGGATGAAGCATACATAGCGGGCAGTAAGCTGCTGCATGTGACGGGCATTACCGCCGCGATCGGCGAGCATGCCCGGAGTTCGCTGCTGGAGGCGGTCCGCATAGCCAGGCAGGCGGGCGTCCGCATTTGCTTCGACCCTAATCTGCGGCTCAAGCTGTGGAGCCTGGAGGAGGCCAGACGGGCGCTGCTGCCGCTTGCGGAGCAGGCGGATTATTATCTGCCGGGATGGGATGAGCTGCAGCTGCTTTACGACACGAAGGACGAGGCGGAGATTCTGGACAGGCTCGCTGCGCTCAAGGCCGTCTCGGTGGTGAAAGGCTACGGCGAAGCCACGCTTGTACTGGACAACGGCAAGCGTACCGAAGTGCCGTTCCACCCTGCGGCTAAGGTGGTCGATACGGTGGGAGCGGGCGACGGGTTCTGCGCAGGTTTCCTGGCGGGAATCGTCAAGGGCGAGACGGCGGTCGAGTCCGTTCGCATCGGCAGCATCTGCGGCTCGCTTGTCGTGCAGGGGCGGGGCGACTGGGAAGCGCTTCCCGATTGGCGGACCGTCGAAGGGCTTCTATCGGATCGCGTCTGGGTGGAACGCTAGGATGAACGAGGGTCGGCTATCGAAGGGACAGCGCCGCCGGGAGCAGGTCATGGCCTTGCTGAAACGGCAGGGCAAAATGACGGTGCAGGAAATGGTCGAACGGTTCGGCTGCTCGGAAGCGACCGCACGGCGCGACCTTGAGCTTCTGGAGCGGACCGCTCCCCTGATCCGCACGATCGGCGGCGCGATGTACGACGGAATGGGCGGCGGTGGCGGCGTGCGGGACCTGCCTTTTAGCGAAAAGACCGGGTTGTCTCTGGCGGAGAAGGAGCGGATTGCGCTTAAAGCAAGCTCGCTGATTCGCGAGGGCGATGTAGTCGGACTGTCTGGAGGCACAACGAACTTCCTGATCGCCAAGCTGCTGAAAGCAAGACATGGCGTGACCGTGGTCACGAATGCGGTCAATATCGCAATGGAGCTTGCCGGCAGCGAAATTCAGGTCGTCGTAACCGGCGGGATCATGCGGCATAACAGCTTCGAGCTGTGCGGTCCATTGGGCGAAGGGATGATCGGGCAGCTGCATATCGGCAAAATGTTCATCGGCGTCGACGGCATTTCGTCCGCAGGAGGCATCAGCACGTATTCGGAGCAGGAAGCGCAGACGGCAAAGGCCATGATCGGCCGGTCGCAGGCCGCATATGCCGTGTTCGACCACACGAAGGCGGAGCGTACGTCGCTGTTCACGATTGCGGCGCTAGCCGAGCTGCGCGGCTTCATCACCGATGAGCGGCTGGCGCCGTCTCTGGCCGAGGCTGCCGCCGGGACCGGAATCGAGGTTCACATTGCGTCTGCGCCGGAAGAGTAAAGGGTTGGCATAAAGGGCAGGTTCATCCAGCGGGAATTTCCGCTGATGGGCCTGCCCTTTGGCAGGTTTATCGGCTTTGCAGTTTGGTAATGGACACGCGGTAAAGCCCCGATCAAGGCTGAGGATGAACGGCCCTGCCGCCTACCCATGTGCGGACGTGCTCGAAGCCGTGGCTGAGCAGAACGAGGTCAGCGGCCTTGCCGGGGGCGATGCTTCCAAGCTCTTCATGCAGGCCGAGCAGCTTGGCCGGATTCTCGCTCGCAAGCCGGCTTGCTTCGACGGGCGACAGTCCGCCGAATGCCATCGCGTTGCGGAATGCGCCCAGCATCGTCAAGGTGCTTCCCGCAAGATTGCCGCCGTCGGCCAGCCGGGCAACGCCTTCGCTGACGGTCACCTTGAGGCCGCCGAGCGCGTACTCTCCGTCGCCGAGCCCAGCAGCCGATATTGCATCCGTAATGAGCAATACCTGATCGGGCTGCTTCGCGCGGAGCAGAAGCTTCACGGCTGCAGGATGGGCATGATGGCCGTCCGCGATAATTTCGGCGCTCAGCCCGTCGCAGGTCAGAACCGCGCCCGTCGTGCCGGGTTCTCGATGGTGCAGGCCTCTCATGGCGTTGAACGTATGCACCGCATGGCTGAGCCCCGCTTCAACTGCGGCCGTTATGGTTTCGAAATCGGCATCGGTGTGGCCGCAAGCCGCGACGATGCCGGCGTCCCGCAGCCGGGAAATGAGCGCCGTCGCCCCGGGGAGCTCGGGTGCCAGTGTCAGCATCTGAATGAGGCCGGGGTAACGCCCGTTCCAGTCGGTTACCCAATCCGGACGCGGCGGTACGATATAGGCGGGATTTTGCGCGCCGGGCCATCGGGGGCTGATGAACGGGCCTTCCAGATGGACGCCCGCAAGCCTGGCGCCGACGCATGGCTGGGCGCGGTAACGCGCGACGGCGTCCAGCACACGTTCGATTGCGTCCTTCGGCGCCGTTACCGTGGTGGCCAGCATCGTTGTAGTGCCGTGCAGCGCATGGAAACGAGCAACCGTGTCGTAGGCGTCCGCTTCCGCATCCATGAAATCGCCGCCGAAGCCCCCGTGAACATGGACGTCGACGAAGCCCGGCAGCAGCCAGCCGCCCTCTCCGTCGATCGTTTCCATGCCCCCCTTAATCGTGTCCGCCCTCTCCTCTCCGGTATAAACGGAGGTAATCCGGCCGTTTGCCGCGCTCAGACTGCCGTGTACCACTCCTTGCGGAGTGACGATTCTAACATTCGTTATATGAATGGACCCCATTGCCGATAACATCGTTTAATTTCCTCCCTGCGTCCCGGTCAAGCAGAACGGTGACATTGGCATGCGTTTGCAGTAAAGAAGCGGGGCATGCGGTCGTGATCGGTCCGGCCAGCGACTCGCGCACAATTTCCGCTTTGTCCGGCCCGGTGACGACCAGCAGGATAGCCCTCGACTTTAAAATCGAACCGATGCCCATCGTGATGGCGCGTGCGGGCACCTTTGAGGGGGCGGTGAAAAAGCGGGCGTTGGCCTCCCGTGTCGCGAGTTTCAACTCGACGACATGGGTTCCGCCCGCCAGCGCGCTGCCGGGCTCGTTGAAGCCGATATGCCCGTTGTGGCCGAGGCCGAGCAATTGCAGATCGATCGGATGCTTCCGTAGCAGCTCGTCATATGCCGCGCATTCCGCCGCCGGATCGTCCGCATCCCCGTTCGGAATATGCGTACGGGAAGGGTCGAAATCGGTATGCCCGAATAGATGCCTGGTCATATAGCTGGCATAGCTTTGCTCATGAGAAGCGGGCAAGCCCGCATACTCATCCAGATTGAAGGTTGTGACGCTGCGAAAAGACAGGCTGCGGCGGCGATAGCTCTCCACCATTTTTTCATAAATGCCGATCGGCGTCGAGCCTGTCGCCAATCCGAGTACGGCGTCCGGCCGTTCGGCAACCGTATTCAGAATCAGCTCTGCGGCATGGAGGGCAACCTCTTCTTTCCGTTCGAACCGTTTGATTTGCAAGTCAAACGCCTCCCTCGATAGCTCTATACTCATCATAAGCGAAGCGAATCACCTTATCAATTATAAAATGATTAAAAAAATCATAATATTGATCAAATAAGTCAAAACTTATTTGGTTTACTCTTTGCATCGCCTCATCCGACGTGCTTACGGTCTGCAAAAAGGCTATACTTAGTAGACTGGAAACCAATCAATGCCTCTTATGGAGTCAGAGGCATTCGCGTTCATTACAAGGCTGGGAGGATCGAACAATGACGGCAGACAATCACGGGAACGCGGAAAAGAGCGATCCGGCGCGAAGCACGGTCCGGCGCAAGGGCGAGCACATTCGCATCTGTCTGGAGGAAAATGTGGAGAGCGGCGTCTCAACGGGGCTGGAACGGTTCCGTTTCCGCCATAACGCTCTGCCGGAGCTTGATTTCCGGACTTTGTCGATCGGCGGCGCGTTCCTTGGCAGGGTGCTTCGGACGCCGTTCTTGATCAGTTCGATGACAGGCGGCACGGATGAATCCGGGGAGATCAACAGGCTGCTGGCCGAGGCGGCGGAAGCACGCGGCTGGGCAATAGGGCTGGGGTCGATGCGGGCGGCGGTTGAAGACGGCTCGCTGGCCGCTACGTTTCATGTCCGGCAAGTCGCACCGACGATCCCGATTCTCGCGAACATAGGAGCGGTTCAGCTTAACTACGGCTATGGCGCGGAGCAGTGCCGGCGCGCGGTCGACATGGCTGAAGCCCACGGTCTGGTGCTGCATCTAAACGGGCTGCAGGAATTGTTCCAGCCGGAGGGCGACACCGATTTCAGCGGTCTGCTACGTCGGATTGAATCGGTATGCCGTTCCATCGGCGTACCGGTCGGCGTGAAGGAGGTCGGGTGGGGCATCGACGGCGATACGGCGGCCAGGCTGTACGACGCGGGCGTCGCGTTCATCGATGTGGCCGGTGCGGGCGGCACGTCCTGGAGCCAGGTGGAGAAGCACCGCAGCACGGATCCCGTCAGGCGGGGCGCTGCCGGCACGCTAGCGGCGTGGGGGACGCCTACCGCCCAATGCATTCGAGATGTGCGGGCCCGGCTACCGCAGGCGACGATCATCGCCAGCGGCGGGCTGCGGACGGGACTAGACGCGGCCAAATCGATTGCGCTGGGGGCGAATCTGGCCGGCTTCGGCAGGTCGTTGCTACCGGGCGCTGCCGCCGGTTCGGCGGTCCAGCGCTTCGAGTCGCTGCTGCGGCAATGCGAGCAGATTGAATTTGAACTGAAGGCTGCGATGTTCGGCATTGGCGCCGGCACGGTTGAAGCGCTCAGGGCGACGGATCGGCTGGTCGAGCTTTGAGTTTTGCCGCCGCCCTCCCCCATACTGTACAATAGAGAGCATATCGTTTCGAGCGGCGGCCGATTGCGGCGCAGCGACATTATTGGGGAGGTTCGGTTTCGTGGGGGAATGGTTTGAGCGCAGCTTCGGCTCGGATTACATGATCGTTTACAAGCATCGGAATTGGGAGAACGCCTATCGGGAAGTCCGAAACATGGTCGGATTTCTGGATATGCCGCAAGGAGCTGCGGTGCTGGATGTCGGCTGCGGCATGGGCCGCCACGCGCTGGCGTTGAGCGGCATGGGCTTTCGTGTAAGCGGCGTCGATCTGTCCGAGGAGTTGCTGCGGGAAGCGGCCATAAGGGACCCGGAGCGCCGGGTGGAGTGGTTGCGGGGCGACATGCGGCGGCTGCCTTTTGCGGATGGGAGCTTTGACGCGACGGTTAATTTTTTCACTTCATTCGGCTATTTCGAATCCGAGGAGGAGAACGTTTCGGTGCTGCGCGAGCTGCGCAGGGTACTGAAGCCCGGGGGGCGGTTTCTGATTGATTTTCTGAATCCTTCCTATGTTCGCGGAACGCTGGTTCCTTTCTCTGAAAGAACGGACGACGAGACGGGCTGGATCATTACCGAAAGCCGGCGCATCGAGAATGGGGCGGTCGTAAAGGACATCCGAATCCGGACGCAGGAAGGCGATGAGCGCACCTACCGGGAGCGCGTCCGATTGTACGGACCGGACTGGTTCGAGGCGCGTCTTCCGGAGACCGGGCTGACATTGGAACGGCTGTATGGAGATTACAGCGGCTCGGCATTCGCGGAGAGCGAATCCCAACGGCTGATTATGACGGGGGTGAGCCCTGCATGAAGCCCGGGGCTATGCAAGACGAACTCACGATGCTGGAGGGCGGATGGATGCGGCTGAAGGTGCCGTTGCCTTTTTCGCTCCGCTTCGTCAACGCATATCTCATTCCGGATCCGACCGGCGGTTATACGCTCATCGATCCGGGACTTCACACGACGGCGGCTGAAGAAGCGTGGGAGCGCACCATTGACCGGCTTGGCATCACCTACGACAGCGTCCGGCAAATTATTTTGACCCATATGCACCCGGATCATTACGGCATGGCGGGCTGGTTCCAGCTCAAATCAGGCGCGCCGGTCCTGATGTCCCGCGCTTCACACGCTTATGCGAGGAGGCTCTGGGGGCAGGACCGCGCGTTTGACGCCGAGTTGACGGCTTTGTACGATCAACACGGCATGCCGCTCGAACTGCTTGCGCAGATCGCGCCGCATCTGGAAAGCTTCGTCGCGCTCGTCTCGCCGCAGGCGGAAATAACCTATATCGCCGAAGGCGATCGGCTGACGTTCGGAGGCGGGGAATGGACGGCCATCGCGACGGAGGGACATGGCGAGGGCCATCTTTGCTTTTACAGACCGGATACCCGGCTCATGGTGTGCGGCGATCAGGTGCTGCCGGACATTACGCCGAACGTGAGCGTTGTGCCAGGCGGCAAGGGCGGCGAGCTGCGCCGGTTTCTCGCCAGCCTGGAGCGGCTCGAATCGTATGACGTGGCGGCTGCTTTTCCGGGCCACCGGGATCCGTTCACGGATTTTGCCGGCCGCATTCGCGAGCTGAAGGAGCATCATGCCCGCAGGCTGGATATGCTGGCCGGGTGGCTGGACGAGCCGGTTGCCGCTTATGACATATGCGTGCGCATGTTCGGCGAGCGGATCGGCGGCAATATTCACAACCTCCGTTTTGCCCTGTCCGAGACGCTGGCGCACCTCGATCACCTGGTTGACGAAGGACGCGCCGAACGTGTCCGTCGAGGGGAAGGATTCATGTACCAACGCAAATGAGTCAGATTTCGCATGACATACAAAGGACTGCCCTCCGCTTCGCTTGCATGCGAAGCCGGGGACAGTCCTTTCGTATTTCAGATGAGAACGGGTCCATTGTCGGGCCGCACACGCCTGGCCCGGCCGTTCAGTCAAGCGGCAAATCGGTGTTCTGCTCCCGCTCCGCCTGCTTGCGGTGCGCGATTCGGCTGCTGGCCGATGCCGCGATGGCGCCGACGATATCGTCGAGGAATGTATGGATTTCTCCGTCTTTTTTATCGTTGAGCTTCTGCAGAATGCCGGGCTTGAGCTTGTCGATATAACCGAAATTCGTAAACCCGATGCTCCCGTATACATTTACGATCGAAAGCGCCAGCACTTCATCGCACCCGTAAAGCCCTTCATCATGCTCGATCATCGCTTGCAGCGGCGGCAAAAGCTTGCCCTCGGCGGCCAGCAGGTCCAGCTGAATGCCTGTCAATACGGCGTTCTGCACCTCGCGCTTGGAGAGCACTGCGTCAACGTTCTGCTCGCACTCCTCAATCGTCAGGCTCGGAAAATACTGCTGCTGCAGCAACATGACGAGCTCGGCAATCTGTCTTTTCTGCACGCCGCGTTTAAGCAGCCATTCCTCCGTCGCATTCGCGACCTCCTTGCTGTTCAGAGCGTATTTGCTCGGATCTGACATGTAGAGCCCCCCTTGTGCGTGATGTGGACATAACAGGTCTAAAACGGTGAATAGCCCGTATACATAGTACTACAAATCCGGGGTTGTACCAAATTTATCCGGAATGATCGATAGGGAGGCACGGTTAATATGAGTCGAATCCGTCCAATGAAACGGGCAGCCGTCGCGGGAGTGTTGGCGCTGCCGCTGTTCGCTTCGGGCTGTGGCTTGCTGCCGGGGCAGTCGGCCAAGCAAATCGATCCGCCTCAGGTGCTTTACGATGAGGGGCAGGCATCGGAGCAAGCACAAGCGGCTGAGAGTGGCGCCAAGACCCAGATGACGCTTTACTTGAAGGACCGGTCGGGCTTCGTCGCGCCGGTGTCGGTAACGACTTCACTGACGGATCAGGAGAAAGCAGGACAGAAAGCGCTTGAGATGCTCGTTGATGGCGGCCAATATGCCCGAGAGCTGCCGTCTGGCTTCATGGCCCTGTTGCCCAAAGGCACGCAAGTGACCCAACTGGACATCGTGAATGACCAGAAGCTGGCGATCGTCGATTTCTCCGGGCCTTTTGCCGATTACAACGCTCAGGATGAACGGAGGATGCTGGAGGCCGTGACGTGGACGTTAACCGGCTTCCCCGGCATTGAAAGGGTACAGATCTGGTACGAGGGCGAGAAGCTGGATGAAATGCCGGTGGACGGCTATCCGCTCGACGAACCGTTGACGCGGGCGATTGGCGTGAATCTGGAGCTTGCGCCGGGCGCCAATTATGCGGATTCCATGCCTGTGACCGTCTATTTCTCCGCGCTCTCGGACGAAGACGAGCAATATTACGTGCCCATCACCCGGCTCATCAAACGAGATGCGGACCCCGGACTTGCGGCGCTGCGTCAGCTGGCCGCCGGACCGGGGGAGAAGGAGCTCAACGGCGTGATGACGTCTGATGCGGAGGTGTCCGCGCTCAAGGTGGAGGGCGACGTCGCAACGGTCGAGATGAAGCTGGCTGATTTTGAAGAAAATCAGGCCGCTCCGGCGGAAATGCTGCAAGCGGTCGTGTTGTCCGTAACGGAAAATACCGGCGCTTCCAAGGTGCGAATCCGCATCAATGGCTCCTCTAAGGTAACCGGAACCGACAATCGCTCCTATGCGGAGCCGGTCACGCGCCCCGATCACGTAAATGCATTGAAGGCGTAGAGGCGTCCGCCGCCAGGATGCTTTTCCGGTTGGACTCTGTTAAAATGGTAACGATTAACGGAACCAGAACCATTTTTTGCAGGAGGCTAATCCATTGAGAACCGATAAACGCTCGTTGAACGAGCTTCGGCGGTTGACGCTGAAGCCGCATCCAAACAAATACGCGGAAGGGTCCGTCTGGATCGAAATGGGCGATACGAAGGTGCTGTGTACCGCGACGGTAGACGAGAAGGTGCCCCCTTTCATGAAGGGGCAAGGCAAAGGCTGGATCACCGCCGAATACTCGATGCTGCCCCGCGCGACCCAAACCCGCAACCAGCGGGAGTCGGCCAAAGGCAAGCTGACAGGCCGCACGATGGAAATTCAACGGCTGATCGGGCGGGCGCTCCGTTCGGTCATCGATTTGCAAGCGCTTGGCGAGCGCACGATAACGCTGGACTGCGATGTTATCCAGGCAGACGGCGGAACGCGCACCACCTCGATCACCGGCGCTTTCGTGGCGCTGGCTCTGGCCGTGCACAATCTGTCCCTGCAGCATAACTTCAATCGGTATCCGATTACCGATTATCTTGCGTCGGTCAGCGTCGGCGTCATTCAGGAGCAGGCGATGCTCGACTTGAACTATGAAGAGGATTCGAAAGCGAAGGTGGACATGAACGTCGTCATGACCGGAACAGGAAAATTCGTCGAAATCCAGGGCACCGGCGAGGATGCGCCTTTCTCGCGGGATGAGCTTCAGAAGCTTCTCTCCCTGTCCGAGGAAGGCATCCGCACGCTGATCGAGAAGCAGAAGGAAGCGCTCGGGCCGGTCGGAGCGCGAATCGGCGCGACGCTCGTATGATCAAGGGTGCGGACACCGTCGTCGTCGCGACCAAAAACGCGGGCAAGGTGAAGGAATTCGCCCATGCCTTTGCGCGAATGGGATGGCAGGTGCGCAGCATGTTCGATTATGACGGCATGCCTGACATTGTAGAGGATGGCCTGACCTTCGCGGATAACGCGCGCATCAAAGCGCTCGAAGTGGCCGAAGCGCTCGGCCTGCCCGCGCTGGCCGACGATTCCGGCCTTGAGGTTGAGGCGCTCGGCGGCGCCCCGGGCGTATATTCCGCCCGTTATGCGGGGGAAGGCGCCGACGATGGGCGCAATAACGCCAAGCTGCTGGCCGAGCTGGGTCGTCTGGGACCGCTGCCCGAAGCGGACGGCCCGGATGGGCTGCCTGACGGCGTGCGTGCATTAAGCCGCGCCAGATTCGTGTGCGCGCTCGCGCTGTACGATCCCGCGGACCGCTCGTTCCGGGAGACGGTAGGCTATGCCGACGGTTGGGTGCTGGACCGTCCGCTGGGCCAAGGCGGCTTTGGCTACGATCCGCTGTTTTGGGTGCCGGCTTACGGGCTGACGATGGGACAGCTGTCGACCGACGAGAAGCAGTCCATCAGCCATCGGGGCCGGGCGCTGGAGCGGCTGCTGGCCGAACTTTCTCAGACGGGATTGAACGCCCGGAAATAACGAACATCCATAAACGCTGCATAAGAAACCGCTGGAGCATCGACGCCAGCGGTTTTTGGTTGGTATGTCATCGGATCGAAACGTTGTAATGCCGCAGCCAGGTATCGACCTGCGTCAAGTAGGCGAACAACTGGGGGCCCGACATGAGCTGGCCGAACCAGGGTATATTCGATTGGGCCGATTCCGATTCCGCAATCTCCCGTACTTTTTTTGTGTTGATCAGCGGGAGGAGCGGGGAGGACGAATCGTTCAACACGTCGAGCAATCGCCGGCGGACCGACTCGAGATAGTTGGGGTTATGGGTTTTCGGATAAGGGCTTTTTTTGCGCGTCAGCACGTCGCCGGGCAGCACGCCCTGCAGGGCGCGGCGCAAAATCCCCTTTTCGCGGTCGCCCGTCGTTTTGATCTCCCACGGAATATTGAACACATAATCGACCAGCCTGTGGTCGCAGAACGGCACCCGCACCTCGAGCCCGACGGCCATGCTCATCCGGTCTTTGCGGTCGAGCAGCGTCGGCATGAAGCGGGTGATGTTCAGATAGGACATTTCGCGCATACGCCGCTGTCCTTCATTCTCGCCGGGCAGATAAGGCACCTCGGCGATCGCCTCCGCATAACGCGCCTCTATATAATCAAGCGGCTTGATCCAAGCGGCGATATCCGCCGAGATCAGGTCCGCGCGCATGCCGGACGCCAAAGCCCATGGGAACGTATTCGCTTGCAGCGATTCCTCGCGGTGGAACCACGGATAGCCGCCGAATATTTCGTCGGCTGCCTCGCCGGAAATGGCGACGGTCGCCCCCTTCTTGATTTCCCGGCAGAACAAATAGAGCGAAGCGTCGACATCGGCCATGCCGGGAAGGTCGCGTGCCAGCACCGCCTCGTCAAGCGCGGCCATCAGCTCGGGCGTGTCGAATTCGATGTTGTGATGGTGCGTGCCGAGGTGGGAGCTCATCCGCTTGATCCAAGGCGCGTCCGCGTTGGGCTGAAAGGCATGCGCCTGAAAATGCCTGTCGTTGTCGACGTAATCGACGGAATACGTATCGATTCGTCCTTGCCCATTCCGGTCGTAGTATTCGACCGCTAGCGAAGTGAGCGCGCTCGAGTCCAGGCCCCCGGACAGCAGTGTGCAGACCGGCACATCGGAGACAAGCTGGCGCTCGACTGTATCCTGCAGCAGCTCTTTCACTGTGGAGGCGGTTTGCTCCAGCGATTCCGCGTGCGTGCGGCTTTCCAGCTTCCAATAGGTCCGTACGTGCACGCCCGAACGGTCGACGGTCATGCATTGCCCCGGGCGCAGCTCGGTCAGTCCGCGATACACGCCTTGGCCCGGAGTCCTGGCAGGACCGATGATGAAAATCTCGGCCAGCCCTTCGGGGCCGACCTCCGGCTTGAAGGCCGGATGGGCGAGAATCGCCTTGGGCTCGGAACCGAACAGGAACATCCCGTCCGCTTGGGTGAAAAAAAACGGC
>NZ_KK082116.1:12138-22619 GCF_000598065.1 Paenibacillus darwinianus
GCCGATCCCGGGCCGCGAACAGCCGCTGCTCCAGCGAATCCCATACCGCAAACGCAAAAATACCATTGAAATGTTCCAAAGAAGCGGGACCCCATTCGATATAGGCGACAAGCAGCACCTCGGTGTCGCAAGTCGTGGTGAAGCGATGCCCGCGGCCGGCGAGCTCCCTTTTCAGCTCAAGCGCATTATAAAGCTCCCCGTTGTACACCACAACGTAGCGGTTGTCTCCTTCGCTTCTGATCATCGGCTGGGCGCCGTTCTCCGGGTCGATGACGCTGAGCCTGCGGTGGCCGAGCGCGCAATGCGCCGTAATCCAGGTGCCGGATGCGTCGGGTCCGCGCGGTGCGAGCGTTTCGGTCATTTTCTCCAAGACGGCGCTTTGTTGCGTCAAATCTTGCGTCCAGTCGATCCATCCGGTGATTCCGCACATGTCGATCATTCCTCTCCCGTGGTTTATCCGTATGGCGCGGTATAGAGGTATATGCGTCCGGAGGTCATAAAATGTCTGTCCCGACGGCAACCTAAGACGGGTAACTATATGGGTAAAAAGGAGCGTCGGCCTTATGACGAGTGCGGACGAAAAAGCAGAACGGCGGCCGTATTTTGTCTCCGTCGGAGCGGGTCAAATATTGTCGGACCCGACGGCATCCGCTTACGAGCTTGAAATCAACGCGAGCGGCGAAGAGGTGAACCGGCTGCAGACGCTGTTCGAGGAGCTTGCCAGCATGGATGAGGCGGAGGTATGGCATTATGTGGGCCATCCGCTGGAGGGCTCAGACATGACCGACCGGCTTACCGAGAGCAGCGGCGGGCTTGTCACCCGCATTTACAAGCTGCTGCATGAGCTCGGAACGGAGCGGACCCGAACGTTTATTGAAGGGGACATGCATTTGACAGGAAAGGGGAATGGCAGATGATCGAGGTTCGGCATGCCTCCTTTCGGAGGACGGCCAATCGCAACGGCCGGTTCTGCGGCGAGGTGGAAGTGACGACGAACGATGCGAGGACGCCGGTCGTGCTAGCATATTTCACGGCTTCCCAGGACAATGATTACGATATGGTCGATATACTGGCCAATGACGCGGATACGGAGATCGATTGGTACGACAACAATATGCATCAGGCTTTCGCCAGCCGCAGCGAATGGTTCGAGACGGATGAGATGAAGACGGACTGGGGAGAGCGGGAGTCGTTCAAGGAGCAGGTGCTCGCCTTCGGCAGCGTGCGGGAGGATCTGGCGCGGGAGCTTCTCGATTGAACACAGAAGCCCCGGCCGCTGCCTTTTTTGGCCATGGGAAATGGGAAATGGAAGGCATACCGTTTCGCCGTTTTTTTCTGAATGCCAGCCCTGTCGAAATAAAACCGCACCGCTTTTTCTTTGCGGGTCATTGCCGGCTTCCTCCTTTGTCCGTTTTTGGTCACATGTTATTACCCATGACGTCCATCGGGTAATCGCTTGCGGCCATACAAAGCAAGGCGACGGCAAATGCTGGCTGGCTTGAAGCGTTGTGCAAACGGGCATCCTAACAAGGCAGAGCCACAACAACCTGGGAGGGATGCAGCGTGTCGAGACGGAAAGGGCAGACGAATCATCAGCGAATGCAAGCCATGCGGGCGGAGTCGATTCAAGCGCAGGAAAGTATGGCGAACACGGAGCCAACCTACCACGCGGAGCGGCATGAGCCGAACCGGCCGTCGACCGGCTGACCGCACACCAAGCCAAGCTTAAGCTGCTGAAAATGTCAAAAAAACCCGCGAAGCCTTCGCGGGTTATATTTCGCCAACGGAAATTCATAGGAACCATCACCGGAACCAAGTGTCGCATCCCGGGTTTAAGTGGCGTCCCAGGAGGGATTCGAACCCCCGACAACTCGCTTAGAAGGCGAGTGCTCTATCCGACTGAGCTACTGGGACAAGCGACAATGATTGGGTGGAGCGGGTGAAGGGAATCGAACCCTCGCCTCAAGCTTGGGAAGCTGGCGTTCTGCCATTGAACTACACCCGCGTTCTGAGCAAAGGTTATGATAGCACACAGCCGGGTAAAAAGCAATAAAGGCCGGCTGCGCCTTTTTATTTTAACGTACCGGCGTGCTATACTTAGTTGGCTGTCATGAGAAAGCGAACGGTTCGCGACAAATAAGGCGGTGTTAGCTATTACCACTCCCAAATCTCCCAATGAGGATGAGAACAAGGAGAACGTATACCTGTTTCCCAGTATGCTCGACCACTATCAAATTCAACTGACGCGCCTGCTTGAGGCGGAGCAGTTCGGCGAAGCCAAGAAGCTGCTGCGTTTTCTTCTGCAGTGCAAGGGAGAGGACGAGCGGCATTATGAGGAATGGCGGAATTTGCTCGGATGGATCGAGATGGCTTTCCCGGAGGGCATCGAAGCGCCGGATCGAACGGACGGTGACGGGCCGGACGAGCGGGAGTTGCGGGACAAGGTGCTCGGCGCCCATGGCGCCGAAAATTCCGATGAAGCGTACGTGAAGCAGGTGCTTCATGTGATGCGCCACCACCCGTTGATCGAACAGCAGTTGTTGGCGCTTGAGCGCGCCGTATACCTGGAAGGTGCGGAGGTCGACCGGACCATTCTGGACTGGCTCGTATCCGCGGAGCTGCATCCGGCCGTTCAATTCCGGGCGCTGCAAGCGCTGCGCCGCCGCGGCGTGACGGGTAAAATTTCCTTCGAGCGCTTGGGCGAGACGGTAGAGCTGGACGTGGAGAGCACACCGCTGGCGATGGACGAGTTTCCGGGGCCGGTCGCCGCTATATTGGAGCGCGTAGAGAGCGTAACGGAAGTGACCGACTCCACGCTGCCTCATTTTGCCCGGGAGCTCTGGAAGGAATGTCTGCAATTTCTTTATGCAACCGCAGATTATAACCGAATTATCGAGGGCGGCGAGGACACGGTGGACTGTTGGGCCGCCGCGCTTCATGTGAATCTGCTGCTCGCTGCATACGGAACGACCGACGATGAACAGATTCGCGATACATACGGTATTCCGGAATCGCTGAGATTCCGCTACGAGCAGGCAAGCAAGGCGATCAGGCGAATCGGCGTTGCCAATTCGGAGCCGCCCTTCCAACCTTGAATTTTGTTGGGATGTTGTTTATAATAGAATGGTTAAAAATTGTGACTAGGTGACGGACGTGTCATTTTGGAGGGGAAGGCATAATATGAAAGCAAGTTGGGAAATAATAGAAAAGAATCAAGGTGTGCTGAACGTTGAGGTTAATGCCGATCAAGTAACGGAAGCGCTGGACAAGGCGTTTAAGAAAGTATCGCAGAAAGTGAACGTTCCGGGCTTCCGCAAAGGCAAAGTGCCACGGGGGATTTTCGAGGCGCGTTTCGGCGTCGAGAGCCTTTACCAGGATGCGATCGACATTTTGCTGCCGGATGCCTATGCGGACGCCATCAAGGAAACCGGCATCGAGCCGGTCGACCGCCCGGAAATCGATGTCGAGCAATTCGGCAAAGGACAAACGTTCGTATTCAAGGCGAAAGTGCTTGTAAAGCCTGAAGTGAAGCTGGGCGAATACAAGGGTCTTGAAGTGCCGGTCGCCGAAGCCGAAGTGACCGACGAAGAGTTGAATGCGGAGCTCGAGCGTCTCCAGCAGCGTCACGCCGAGCTCGTCGTGATCGATGAAGGCGCGGTGGAGAAGGGCGATATCACAATTATCGATTTTGAGGGTTCCGTCGACGGAGAGCCGTTCGAAGGCGGCTCCAGCGAGCGCTACTCGCTCGAAATCGGCTCCGGCTCGTTCATTCCGGGCTTTGAGGACCAGCTCGTCGGCATGCGAATCGGCGACTTCAAGGACGTGGAAGTGACCTTCCCGGAAAATTACCACGCTGAGGACCTTAAGGGCAAAGCCGCCGTGTTCAAGGTCAAGCTGCACGAAATCAAGCGCAAAAACCTGCCGGCGCTCGACGACGAGTTCGCGAAGGACGTCAGCGAGTTTGATACGCTCGAGGAGTACAAGCAGGACCTGGCCGCCAGCCTGAAGGCGCGCAAGGAGAAGGACGCGGAGCAAGCTCGCGAAACGGCTGTAATCGAGAAAGCTGCTGCCGGAGCGGAAGTAGACATCCCGGCGGTCATGATCGAGACGGAAACGGATTATATGATCCGCGATTTCGAGAACCGCCTCAAGCAGCAAGGAATGAACCTGGAGCTGTACTATCAGTTCTCCGGACAGGACGAATCCGCTCTGCGCGAGCAGATGAAATCCGATGCGGAGAAGCGGGTGCTCAACAACCTTGTGCTTGAAGCGGTAGCCAAGCAGGAAGGGATCGTCGTTTCCGAGGACGAGCTGTCCGAGGAGCTGGAGAAGCTGGCGAAAATGTACAACCGCCCGGCCGAGGAGCTGCGCGACATTTTCACCCGCAACGGCAACCTGGACAACCTGAAGGAAGAATTAACGCTTCGCAAGACGATCAAATTTCTCGTCGACAACAGCAAAGCCGTTTCCCCAGTCGCTTAAACTACAGCCGACAACGGCGAAAGCCAACATACGAAATGAGGCACGTTCCTTAAGGCACGTGCCTCATTTCGCCCTTACATAGTTTTTCGTCCGTATCAAAAGGGGGGCATCCCCCCATACATATTGCGAGTTCCCTTCCGTATACTGTACAGAACCGGTAGAAATGACATCGCTCTTTGAACATGCTAAAATATAAAGGTAACCCAAGCCAAAAAAGAAAAGAGGTTGGTCGCATGAATCTGGTACCTATCGTAGTTGAACAAAGCAATCGGGGAGAACGTTCCTATGATATTTACTCCCGGCTCCTAAGAGACCGGATCATATTTCTGGGGAGCGCTATCGACGACGACGTAGCCAATCTCATTATCGCTCAGCTGCTTTTCCTGGCGGCCGACGACCCTGAGAAAGACATTCACCTTTATATCAACTCGCCCGGCGGTTCGGTTACTGCGGGAATGGGTATATTTGATACAATGCAGTACATTAAGCCGGATGTGTCGACGATTTGCGTCGGCATGGCCGCGAGCATGGGCTCTCTGCTGCTGACGGCCGGTGCGAAAGGCAAAAGGTTCGCGCTGCCCAACAGCGAAGTGATGATTCACCAGCCGCTCGGCGGCGTTCGGGGACAAGCGACGGATATCAAGATCCACGCGGATTGGATTTTGAAGACGAAGCAAAAGCTGAACCAGATTTACGTGGAGAGGACGGGACAGCCCTACGAGAAAATTGATCGCGATACCGACCGCGACTTTTTCATGAGCGCGGAAGAAGCGCTCGCGTACGGTCTGATCGACAAGGTGGTCACCACACCTGCGTCCGTGGTATAGTTTATTTTGAATGAAGGGGTGATCCGATGTTTAAATTCAATGACGAAAAAGGGCAGCTGAAGTGTTCCTTCTGCGGCAAATCGCAGGACCAGGTCCGAAAGTTGGTCGCCGGTCCGGGCGTCTATATATGCGACGAATGCATTGAGCTTTGCACTGAAATTGTGGAAGAAGAACTGGGTACCGATGAAGAGCTCGATCTGAAGGACGTTCCGAAGCCGAAGGACATCCGGGTCGTTCTGGATCAATATGTCATCGGCCAAGACCAGGCGAAGAAATCGCTTGCCGTTGCGGTATACAACCACTACAAGCGGATCAATTCGCAGAGCAAGCTGGAGGATGTCGAGCTGCAGAAAAGCAATATTCTGCTCGTCGGTCCGACCGGCTCGGGCAAAACGCTGCTCGCGCAGACGATGGCGAAAATCCTCAACGTTCCGTTCGCGATCGCGGACGCGACGTCGCTCACGGAAGCCGGTTATGTCGGTGAAGATGTGGAGAACATTCTGCTGAAGCTGATTCAAGCGGCGGATTACGATGTGGAGAAGGCCGAGCGGGGCATTATTTATATCGACGAGATCGATAAAGTAGCCCGCAAATCCGAGAATCCGTCGATTACGCGCGATGTTTCGGGCGAGGGCGTGCAGCAGGCGCTCCTCAAAATTCTCGAAGGCACGGTCGCTTCCGTTCCGCCGCAGGGCGGACGCAAGCACCCGCATCAGGAGTTTATCCAGATCGACACGACGAACATTCTGTTCATTTGCGGCGGCGCGTTTGACGGCTTGGAGCAAATCATCAAGCGCCGGATCGGCAAAAAGGTGATCGGCTTCAACGCGAACGGCGAAAGCCAGAAGGAATTGAAGCCGGGTGAATATTTGTCGCTCGTGCTTCCGGAGGACCTCCTGAAGTTCGGTCTTATTCCGGAGTTCGTCGGTCGTTTGCCGGTCATTTCGGCGCTGGAGCCGCTTGACGAGGAGGCGCTGGTCCGGATTTTGTCCGAACCGAAAAACGCGCTGGTCAAGCAGTACCAGAAACTGCTTGAAATGGACAACGTCAAGCTTGACTTCGAGCCGGCGGCGCTGGATGCGATCGCGAAGGAAGCGATCAAGCGCAACACCGGCGCTCGCGGCCTGCGCGCCATCATCGAGGGCATCATGCTCGAGGTGATGTACGAGGTGCCTTCCCGCGACGACGTCAACAACTGCATGATCACCGAGAAAGTGGTCCAGGACAAAATCATGCCGGAGCTTTCTTCAAAGAAAGGAAAGAAAAAAGAGGAAAGCGCCTAATTTTATATTCGATTACCGTTACTCCACCTTTGCCCGGAGAAGCCGACCGGCTTCCCGGCGGGGTGGGTTTTGACGTTAATAGGAGAGAGGGATAGAATGTTTCATCGGAAGGATACGGTACCGGTCAAAGTTGGGGACCTGACCATCGGCGGAAGCGACGAAGTCATTATTCAAAGCATGTGTACGACCAAGACGGCGGACGTGGAAGCGACCGTAAGCGAGATTCTACGACTGGAGGAAGCGGGCTGCCAAATCGTACGGGTAACGGTCAACAATATGGAAGCGGCCGATGCTATCAAGGAAATCAAGAAACGGATTCATATCCCGCTGGTCGCGGACATTCATTTCGATTACAGGCTTGCGCTCGCGGCTATTGAGAACGGAGTCGACAAGGTCCGGATCAATCCCGGCAACATCGGCCGCCGAGAGAAGGTGGAAGCGGTCGTCCAGGCATGCAAGGCCCGTGGCATTCCGATTCGCATCGGTGTGAACGCCGGTTCGCTTGAGAACCACCTACTGGAAAAATACGGGTATCCTACGCCGGAAGCGATGGTGGAAAGCGCGCTGTTCCACATCGGCATTCTTGAAGAGCTCGACTTTCACGATATCATCGTGTCCTTGAAGGCTTCCGATGTGCCGATGGCGATTGCCGCCTACGCGATGGCCGCTGAAAAGATCCGCTACCCGCTGCACTTGGGAATAACGGAAGCCGGTACTTTGGTTACCGGAACGATCAAAAGCTCGGCCGGCATCGGCGCGCTGCTTGCCATGGGCATCGGCAACACGGTGCGGATCAGCCTGAGCGCCGATCCGGTCGAGGAAGTCAAGGTGGCGCGTGAGTTGCTGAAGACGTTCGGCCTTATTACGAACGCCGCTACGCTCATTTCCTGCCCGACCTGCGGGCGTCTTGACATCGACCTGTTCTCGATCGCCAACGAGGTGGAGGATTACATCTCGAAGATCAAGGTGCCGATCAAGGTCTCGGTGCTCGGTTGTGCGGTCAATGGACCGGGAGAAGCGCGCGAAGCCGATATCGGCATTGCCGGCGCGCGCGGCGAGGGCATGCTGTTCCGCTACGGCGAAATGATCCGCAAGGTACCCGAAGCCGAGCTTCTTAATGAGCTGAAGAAGGAAATCGACGAAATCGTCCGCGTCTACGAAGCAACCGGCGAAATTCCGGGCCGCAAGCACCAGCACGCGTGAGAGGCCGGTCTTGACTTAAATATACCCCCGAGTTGTATGAGGTCCGGCAATCAGGCAATACTACCAAGTATTAGCCTTATTGGCCGGACTTTTGTATTGGAGGGGAATCTGATGAATCTGAGTATCGTTTTAATGTTGATTCAGGTGTTTTTCGCGGTGGTGATTGGGCTGTACTTCTGGAATTTACTGCGCAGCCAGAAGACGAACCGTTCGGCGGTCGACAAGGAGTCGCGCAAGGAAATGGATAAGCTGCGCAAGCTGCGTTCGGTGTCGCTCACCAAACCGCTTTCCGAGAAAACCAGGCCGCAAACGATGCAGGATATCATCGGTCAGCACGACGGCCTTCGCGCGCTCAAGGCCTCGCTCTGCAGCGCTAACCCGCAGCACGTCATCATTTACGGGCCGCCCGGCGTCGGCAAAACGGCGGCGGCGCGCGTCGTGCTCGAGGAAGCGAAGAAAAACCCGGCGTCGCCGTTCCTGCCTGAGGCGAAATTTACGGAAATCGACGCGACAACCGCCCGGTTCGACGAGCGCGGTATCGCCGACCCGTTGATCGGCTCGGTGCACGATCCGATTTATCAAGGGGCCGGCGCCATGGGTGTAGCCGGCATTCCTCAGCCGAAGCCGGGTGCGGTGACGAAGGCGCATGGAGGCGTGCTGTTCATCGATGAAATCGGCGAATTGCATCCGATTCAAATGAACAAGCTGTTAAAGGTACTCGAAGACCGGAAGGTGTTTTTGGAGAGCGCCTATTACAGCAGCGAAGACAATAACATACCTATGTATATCCATGATATTTTTCAGAACGGGCTGCCGGCTGATTTCCGGCTCGTCGGCGCGACCACGCGGTCTCCTCAGGATCTGCCGCCGGCACTGCGTTCGCGGTGCATGGAGATCTATTTCAGGCCGCTGCTTCCCGAAGAAATCGGCACGATCGCTTCGAACGCAATGGTCAAGATCGGGTTTCCGGTCAGTCAAGAAGCGGTTAATGTCATAATGAAGTATGCCACGAACGGCCGCGAGGCCGTCAATATCGTGCAGCTTGCCGCCGGATTGGCGATGTCCGATAAGCGGGAGCAAATCAACGCCTCCGATATCGAATGGGTCGTCAACAGCAGCCAAATTCCGCCGCGGCCGGACCGTAAGGTGCCCGGAGCGCCGCAGGTCGGTTTCGTGAACGGACTTGCTGTTTATGGTCCGAATATGGGCACGCTGCTTGAGATTGAAGTCAGCGCCATTCCGGCGCGCGGAGGCAAAGGAATCTTCACGATTACAGGGGTCGTGGATGAAGAGGAGCTTGGCGGCGGCACGCGTACGCTGCGCCGTAAAAGCATGGCCAAAGGCTCTGTGGAGAACGTGTTCACCGTGCTGAGACGCTATGGGCTGCATCCGCAGAACTACGATTTGCATATTAATTTCCCCGGCGGGACGCCCGTCGACGGTCCGTCCGCCGGCATCGCAATGCTGATCGCGATCGCTTCGGCGATTCTCGGGGAGCCTGTCGACCACAAGCTGGCGATGACCGGGGAGGTGGGCATCCACGGCAACGTCAAGCCGGTCGGCGGCGTGCTGGCCAAGGTGGAGGCCGCCTTCCAGGGCGGGGCGGAAACGGTCATTGTGCCGAAGGACAACTGGCAGGATATATTCGGCGGGCTAGAGGGGTTGAAGGTGATTCCGGCCGACCGGATCGATGACGTGTTCCGGACCGTGTTTCCCACGCATGAGCTGCGTTTCACCGAGCAAGATTCCGCGGCTCCGGCGGAGCTCTTCGCAACGCCGAGCGTGTCGTATTTGCAGGCGGATTCCGCAGAATGATAAAATAGGGAGTAATACACATTACGGAGGTGCTTGCATGGGACCAGGCAAATGGAAAGGACGTCGGTTGCCGCTGTTGCCGCTGAGGGGCCTTCTCGTGTATCCCAGCATGGTGCTCCATCTGGACGTCGGCAGGGAGAAATCGGTCCGGGCGTTGGAGCGGTCAATGATCGACGATCATATGATCTTGCTGTGTTCGCAGTCGGAAGTCAACATCGAAGAGCCGACGGAAGAGGATATTTACAGGGTTGGCACGATTGCGCGCGTCAGACAGATGCTGAAGCTTCCCAACGGCACGATTCGCGTTCTTGTCGAAGGTGTCGTTCGTGCCGAAATTACGGATTATATACCGAATGACGATTTTTACGAAGTGGCCGCCAGGGAGCTGCCGGAGCAGGAGACGACCGATCCGGAGCTTGACGCGCTTATGCGGACCGTTCTCAGTCAGTTCGAGCATTATATCAATTTGTCGAAAAAAGTGACACCCGAAACGCTGGCCGCAGTATCCGACATCGATGAACCCGGCCGGCTGGCCGACGTCATTACGAGCCACCTGTCGCTTAAAATCAAAGACAAGCAGGAGATTCTGGAGACGGTGGACGTCCGTCAGCGGCTTGAGAAGCTGCTGGACATTCTGAATAACGAGCGTGAAGTGCTCGAGCTTGAGCGCAAGATCAGCCAGCGTGTCAAGAAGCAGATGGAGAAGACGCAGAAGGAATATTATTTGCGCGAGCAGATGAAGGCGATCCAGAAGGAGCTTGGCGACAAGGAAGGCCGTGCCGGCGAGGTCGAGGAGCTGCGGAATCGGCTAGCCGAAGCCGGCGTGCCGGATAACGTCAAGGAGAAGATCGACAAGGAAATCGACCGGCTC
>NZ_KK082116.1:22719-34367 GCF_000598065.1 Paenibacillus darwinianus
GCCGCCTCTTCGGCGGAAGCCGGCGTGATCCGGAACTACATCGACTGGCTGCTTGCCCTTCCGTGGAACAAGCATACCGAGGATATGCTGGATATCGCCAACGCCGAGGCGATTCTGGATGAGGACCATTACGGGCTCGAGAAGCCGAAGGAACGCGTGCTGGAATATCTGGCCGTACAGCAGCTGGTGAAAAAGCTGAAGGGACCGATTCTGTGCCTTGTCGGACCTCCAGGGGTCGGTAAAACCTCGTTGGCGAGGTCGATCTCCAAATCGGTGGGGCGTGAATTCGTAAGGATCTCGCTCGGCGGCGTGCGGGATGAAGCCGAGATTCGCGGCCACAGAAGGACTTATGTCGGCGCTATGCCGGGAAGAATTATTCAGGGAATGAAGACCGCGGGAACCGCCAATCCGGTGTTCCTGCTCGATGAAATCGACAAGATGGCAATGGATTTTCGCGGAGATCCGGCTTCGGCGCTGCTGGAGGTGCTCGATCCGGAGCAAAACAATACATTCAGCGACCACTTCATCGAAGTGCCTTTCGATCTGTCGAACGTGATGTTCATTACGACCGCCAACGCCATCCATAACATTCCGCGACCGCTGCTGGACCGCATGGAAGTGATCTATATTCCGGGTTATACCGAGCTGGAGAAGCTGCAGATCGCCCAAACCTATTTGCTGCCGAAGCAGAAGCGCGACCACGGCCTTGAGGAAGACCAGCTGATTGTGGAGCAGGCCGCCGTCCTTCAGGTGATTCGCGAGTATACGCGGGAATCGGGCGTCCGCAATCTCGAGCAGCAGATGGCGGCGTTATGCCGCAAGGCCGCCAAGGAGATCGTCGGCGATCCGGAACGGTCGGCAATCACGATCGATTCCGACAGAGTGAAGGAGTGGCTCGGGCCGGGCAAATTCCGTTACGGGCTGGCCGAGCAGGAGGATCAGATCGGGGCCGTCACCGGCCTGGCATGGACCGAGGTTGGGGGCGATACGCTCGTCATCGAGGTCACGGTTATGCCGGGCAGCGGCAAGCTGACGCTGACAGGCAAACTCGGGGATGTCATGAAGGAATCCGCCCAGGCAGCATTCAGCTACACGCGGGCCAAAGCGCGGGAGCTCGGCATCGCGCTCGATTTTCACGAGAAGAATGACATCCATATCCACATCCCTGAAGGCGCGATTCCGAAGGATGGCCCTTCCGCCGGTATTACGATGGCGACGGCGCTGATCTCCGCGCTGACCGGCCGTCTCGTTTCCAAGGAAGTGGCGATGACCGGGGAAATCACGCTGCGCGGCCGGGTGCTGCCGATCGGCGGCCTTAAGGAAAAGTCGCTTGCCGCACACCGCGCGGGGATCAAGAGGGTGCTGCTGCCGAAGGACAACGAACGCGATTTGCGCGATATCCCGGAAAGCGTCCGGAACGATCTCGACTTCATTCCCGTTTCCCATATGGATGAAGTGCTCAAATATGCGCTTGCAGCCGGCGATCAGGCGGCCGTGCAGGTACAGGACGATTTGCATGCCGATTTCCATTAGCTCAGAAAGCGGGACGTGAAACATGAATCATAGTCAAACAAACGATGAGCAGGGTTACAAAATAACCGCCGCCGAATTCGTGATCAGCGCCGTGCGGCCGGAACAGCTGCCCGAGGACGCCTTGCCGGAAATTGCTCTGGCAGGGCGTTCCAATGTGGGAAAGTCATCGCTCATCAACAAGATGATCCAACGCAAAGCGCTGGCAAGAACGAGCTCGCAGCCGGGCAAGACGCAGCAATTGAATTACTACCGAATTAACGAGCAATTATATTTCGTCGATTTTCCAGGGTACGGTTATGCCAAAGTGTCCAAGGTGCAGCGCGAGAAGTGGGGACAAATCATCGAAGCCTATATCCGCGACAGGAAACAGCTGAAGCTGCTGCTGCTGATCATCGATATCAGGCATCCGCCCACGAAGGACGACTGCCTGATGTACGAGTGGCTTAAGCACCACGGAATACCAGTGTGCATCGTCGCCACGAAGTCGGACAAAATCCCGCGGGGCAAGTGGGACAAGCACGTGAAAATGGTGAAGGAAACGCTGCAGGCCGAATCTACCGATCCGGTTGTTTTGTTTTCTTCGGAAACGGGTAACGGGAGAGAGGATTTGTGGGACGTCATCCGGCGGGTATCGGCCAAATAAGGCAGAAACTCGCTTAACTTGCGCTCCAAAACGGAGGATTTATGGAAAAAGCATGCGTTCCTCCTTGATATCCCCGCAATTTCTCTGAAATATGCGGGAATATAACGACTGGCGGGCAGGAAGTTGTCGTGCAAATCGCGTATAATGGTATCAGGCAGAAAGTCATCAAGGTGTAAGATATAAGAATTGAGGGATTTCTATGGCTCAACGGTTAGCCACAGAGTATGTAAAAGCTTGTCTGCAGTTAACGGCTCAAGAGATGGCAAAGTTTGTCCGTTTTATGGGAGACCAGAACGTCCGCATGCAAGTGCGGGTGCTCGAGAACGGCAATCATGAGTTGGCTCTCGTCGACGAGACAGGTAAGGAAGAAATCCGCCTGATCTTTGAACGGCATGACGATTTGTTCGTATGTGTACTTTCCTGCCGCCTGGTACATCCCAAACTCACGAACGCGATGCGCAAGGCGGTATCCCAATTCCGCGGCGACGCGGTCGTCAACCGCATTTACCCGAACTACACGATGGTCTATCATTATAAGAAGGGTGCAGTCCACCGAATCGTCGAGCTTTCCGGCGGCGAATCGCGAACGGTATTCGAGCTGAAGGACACGCTCGGGATGCTCGAGAGGACGTTCAACAACCGGCAGGTTGAATTCGAGATCGAACGGATTCAATGTGCGGTCAATGAACTGCTCGACCTCCGGAACCAGTCGAAGCATGCGGCGGAAATCCGGAACATCGATGAGAGGCTGAAGCAGTGCACCCGGCAATTATTTGTTTTCGAGGCGCACTGACGATTAGCCACATAGCATCCGCCGGGAATTCCCCGGCGGATTTTTGTGCGCAGGAAAAGGACGCGCGTCCGGAACATCAGCCAAGCCGAAGTTCATAAAATGAGGATTCTCCAATGTCTGCACGAATACGAAAAAAAGTATTGCATTTCTCGTCGATAGATGTTATTTTTATTCTCGTTGAAAACAATATAGGAACCAGGATTCACTCAGGACATGTAATGTTGCGAGAGATTATTCCCTCGGGTAGTGAATGACGTAGGTCCTAGCGGATGAAATTTTTAAACATTTTATTCCTAGGAAGGGGGAACCGAAAGATGGAATACTCAACTTTCGGAAGACATGTAGCTGTTGACACTTGGGGTGTGGATTTTGATTTGCTGAACAACGCTGAGTTTTTGCAGGCTCAGATGGTGGAAGCTGCAGAAGCGTGCGGCGCCACAGTTCTCTCGGTGCAATCCAAGCAGTTTGAGCCTCAAGGGGCAACGGTTCTCGTATTGCTGTCAGAAAGTCATCTCTCCATTCATACGTATCCTGAGAAAGGTTTTGCCGCACTGGATTGCTACACTTGCGGCGAGACAGTAGATCCGCAAGTCGCCATCGAGCATATGCTTTCCGTATTGAAGCCGAAGACGACGCATGCGAAGAAGCTTGTACGCGGTATGGGTGAATTGCAAGTGGTCGAACCTGAATTGAAACACGCACAGCTGGTGTAATGCTGCCGGCATAACCCGTAACCATGGCGGACTGCCATGGTTACTTTTTTTCGCCTATTCGGCTTATGGGATTTATAGCGCTTGTGGTATATTCGGCAGCGTTCGCGTTCAGAATAAAAAGGAAATCGGTTTTCATATAATTTTCAAAAATGTGTCCAAACACACCTTCGATCTATGGTATAATCTTTTATAATTATTATAATCTGCAGCGGAAAGGCGGTGACGCATGTGCATATAATAGCGGTCGGACTTAACTATCGGACAGCTCCTGTCGAAGTGCGCGAACGGTTTACGTTCTCGGAGCAGGAGTTGCCGGAGGCCATCAGACAGCTCAAACAAACCAAGAGCATTCTAGAAGGCGTCATCGTCGCCACCTGTAACCGGACGGAGCTGTACGCGGTAACGGATCGGCATCATTTGTGCGGGCATTATATCAGAAGCTTCATGGAGCAATGGTTTGGGCTTCCCCGTGATTCGTTCACCGATCACCTCTATATGTACGAGGATGACAAAGCGATCGAGCATCTTTTCCGGGTGACGAGCGGCCTTGACTCCATGGTGATCGGCGAGACGCAAATATTGGGTCAGGTGCGGGATGCGTTCCTCCTCGCGCAGGAGCAGAAAGCGACAGGCACGCTTTTCAACATGCTGTTCAAGCAATCGGTCACCACCGCCAAGCGGGCGCATGCGGAAACGTCAATCGGCGAAGCTGCCGTATCGGTCAGCTATGCGGCTGTCGAACTCGGCAAACGGATTTTCGGCCGGTTCAACGGCAAAACGGTCATGATCGTCGGCGCAGGCAAAATGAGCGAGCTGACGGCCAAGCATTTGTATGCGAATGGGGCGGAGCGCGTGCTCGTCGTCAATCGTACATACGACCGTGCAGTCGAGCTGGCGGACAAGTTTAACGGCGTGGCCATGACATTGGAAGAAGCGCGGCATCGGCTGCATGAGGCCGACGTGGTGATCAGCTCGACGGGCTCTCAGGAGTTCGTTCTGAACAAAGAGATGGTGGAACGGGAGATGGAACGGCGCAAATCCCGTCCATTGTTTATGATCGACATCGCGGTGCCGCGGGATTTGGATCCGACGATCGCCTCGGTGCCAAATGTGTTTTTATACGACATCGATGACCTGGAAGGCATCGTCGAGAGCAATCTGGAGCAGCGGCGGAAGGAAGCGGTGAAGATTGAAGCGATGATCGCGGACGAAATCGAGCAATTCCGCCGCTGGTACCGAACGCTGGGCGTCGTTCCGCTCATCCGGTCGCTTCAGACCAAAGCGGAGGCGATCCATGAGGAAACGATGGACAGCTTGATGAAGAAGCTCCCGAACCTCGACGAACACGAGATGAAGGTGATCCGCAAGCTGACCAAAAGCATCGTCAATCAGATGATGCACGATCCAATCCTGCGCATCAAGGAGATGGCCGGCGAAAAAAGGGCTGACGAGGCGATGGACATGTTCGTGAAGCTGTTCGCGCTGGAAGAACCGCTTGCGCAGTTGAAGCGGACCGAGCAGCGTGCCGCGGAAGCCGCACAGACGATCGTTAAAGCCGGACCGGCGATCGAGCCGCCGCTTGCCATCTCGGGCAGGGCAGGCGGAGGAATCGCCGTCGTGAAGCCTTAAGCCGGTCCACGGGAGGCGCTATGTTAACCCAAAATATTTTATTCGATACGATGATTTCCATTTACGCCCTGAGCCTTCTGTTTTACTTCTCCGACTTCGTAGACGCAAGCCGGAGAGCAAAACGGGTGGGTACAGGGCTCCTTGTTTTCGTATGGGGTTTGCAAACTGCTTACCTCGTCGTCCGTGTGCTGAACCAAAGCGATTGGTCGCTGATTTCAAGGTTTGAATATTTATTTTTCTTTTCGTGGCTGCTTGTTACGATTTCGCTTGCGGCGAGCCGGTTTTTCCGCATTGAGCTGCTCGTGTTTTTCGTCAATGTGGTCGGCTTTGCCGTCCTGACGCTTAACCTTTTCGGGAGCACGAATGAGAATATTCCACTGGAGCCGTGGGAGCTTGTCAAGGAATTGCTGATCGTACATATCAGTCTCATCATGGGCGCTTATGCGGCTTTTACGTTCAGCGCCATTTTCGGCGGCATGTATTTATTTCTTCACAGGCAGTTGAAGGACAAGCATTGGTCCCGGACGATGCGCCGATTGCCGAGTCTCGAGAGCATCGACAGGTACACATTCCGCACGGCTCTGATCGGAACGCCGCTGCTAATACTTTCCCTGGCTGTCGCGGTCACGTCGTTGCTTGTCGAAGGAAAGACGGGACTGTTGCTTGATTGGAAAGTGTTTTCCTCGCTCGTGGCCGTCGTGTTCTATATCAGCTATGTGATCAAACGCACTTTGTTAGCCCAGCCGGGCTGGCGGACGGCAAGGTGGAATGTTTTGGCGTATGCCGTACTCATTCTGAATCTATTTTTGAATTCGGTTTCGCGGTTTCATTATTGGACGTAAATGTGGGTTTGGCGGGGGGTGCGCGATGAAGCGGTTGTATCCGGTCATGCTGGACATTGAGGGCATGCGATGCACAGTCGTGGGAGGCGGCCCGGTTGCGGAGCGGAAAGTCCGTGGCTTGCTGGAGGCTGGCGCGGACGTGCTGATCATCGCTCCCGCGTTGACGGATGGTCTGAGGGAGCTGGCGGAGCAAGGGTTTACCCGTACCGAGGAGCGGGAATACCGGGAAGAAGACCTGGAGAGGGCGGTGCTCGCGTTCGCCGCAACTTCGGACAGGCAGGTGAATGAGCGGGTACTGAACGATGCCCGCAGGCTCGGTATTCCGGTCAATGCGGCCGATGATGCGGCCGGAGGGTCGTTCGTGGCGCCATCGGTCGTGCGCCGCGGCGGCCTTGTTCTGGCGGTGTCCGCGTCCGGTTCGAGCCCCGCGCTTGCGGCGCAGGTGGCGGCGGAGCTCGCGGAGCGGTATGATGATACGTATACGGCCTACACGGAATGGCTGGGGGGGCTGCGGGAGCTGGTGAAGGCTGCGGTGACGGATGCCGCCGTGCGCCGCCGGCTGCTGCGAGCGGCGCTTGAGGTGCCGGAGAATGAATGGAGGAACGATACGGACGCCGAGCGGCTTGCGGCCCGCGTCGATAACCTGCTGCGAAAGCTGGATGGAGGATACCGAGTATGAACGACATAAGGCCGGAACGAACGATCGTCGTTGGCACCCGGCAGAGCGCCTTGGCGCTGACGCAAACGGGACAGGTGATCGAAGCGCTGGAACGTATCGCGGTGAAGCAAGGCTTGCCGTACCGGTTCGAGATTCGCAGAATCGTGACCAAGGGCGATCGCATTCTCGATGTGACGCTGTCCAAAGTAGGCGGAAAAGGACTGTTTGTGAAAGAAATCGAGCAGGCATTGATCGACGGCGACATCGATTTGGCGGTGCATAGTATGAAGGATGTTCCGCACGCGCTGCAGGAAGGGCTTGCGATTGGCGCGGTGCCGAAAAGGGTCGATCCGCGAGATGCCTTGATCGCAGCGGACGCCAAGTCGATTGCGGAGCTGCCGCAGGGAGCCAAGGTGGGAACGAGCAGCTTGCGGAGGGCTTGCCAGCTGAAGCGGATCCGGCCCGATTTGCGTCTGGAATCGATCCGCGGCAACATCGATTCGCGCATCCGCAAGCTGGAGACGGAGGGTTTCGATGCGATCATTCTGGCGATGGCCGGTTTGACGCGCATGGGCTGGGAGGATCGCGCGTCTGCGCCGATACCGGCCGATGACTGCGTGCCTGCGGTTGGACAAGGCGCGCTTGGCATCGAATGCCGGGAATCCGACGAGGCGGTTCGCGACTTGCTCGCCCTTTATAATGACGGAGAAACCGCGCTTGCTGTGGAAGCGGAGAGAAGCTTTCTCGGCGCGTTGAACGGCGGCTGCCAGGTGCCGATCGGCGCTTACGCGACGGTCCGGGGGAGCGAGGTGACGTTGACCGGGATGGTCGGCTCGCCCGATGGGGAGACGCTTCTGAAGGAGACAATGGCCGGCATGGACGCCGCGGCGCTTGGGCGGCGGCTGGCCAAGGCATTAAGCGCCCGCGGAGCGGACCGTATTTTGGCAGAGGCAAGGGGATAGGGCAATGGACAAGGGGAAAGTTTATTTGGTTGGCGCCGGTCCGGGCGATCCGAAGCTGATTACGGTCCGCGGGCTGGAATGCCTCGGCCGCAGCGACGTGATCGTCTATGACAGGCTGGCCAGTCCGCGCCTGTTGAGGCATGCAAAAACCGGAGCGGAACGGATATATGTAGGCAAGCTGCCCGACCGACATACGATGAAGCAGGAAGAGATCAACCAACTGCTCGTCGATCTGGCTCTGCAGGGTAAAACGGTGACCCGCCTGAAGGGCGGCGATCCGACGATTTTCGGCCGCGTGGGAGAGGAAGCCGAGCTGCTGCAGGAGAACGGCGTCGAATTCGAGATCGTGCCGGGCATCACATCGGCGATCGCCGTGCCGGCCTACGCGGGCATTCCGGTGACGCATCGGGATTTGGCTTCGTCTTTGTCGATCATCACGGGACATGAAAGTCCCGAGAAGCTGGACCGTTCCATTCATTGGGACAAGGTGACGAATGCGACCGGCACGCTGATTTTTCTGATGGGCGTTGCCAAGATCGGATACATCAGCCAGCAGCTGATCAAGCACGGCAAACCGCCGGAAACACCCGTAGCGCTTGTGCGCTGGGGTACCCGCGTCGAGCAGCGGACGCTGACCGGCACGCTCGCCGATATTGAGCGGAAGGTCATGGATGCCGAATTCCAGCCTCCGGCCGTTATCGTTGTCGGAGATGTCGTCCGCCAACGGGAGAAGCTGATGTGGTACGAGAAGAAGCCGCTGTTCGGCACACGGGTGCTGGTTACCCGAGCGCGGGCGCAAGCCAGCGAGCTTGCCGACCGGATCGAGGATTTGGGCGGCGAGCCGGTTGAATTCCCGGTTATCGAAACGCGCGAGCCGGCAGGAGGGCAAGCGGAGCGGCGCATCGGACAAGCGTTGGAGTCGGCCGAGGGCTACGAATGGCTGATGTTCACCAGCGTCAACGGCGTCGATTATTTTTTCCGTTGGCTGGCCAGGCTGTCCGTCGATATCCGCCGTTTTCACAAGGCGCGGATCTGCGCGGTCGGACCGGCCACGGCGGAGGCGCTCGCCGCGCGCGGACTGGTGGTTGACGTGCTGCCCCCCGCCTATCAGGCGGAGGGAATGCTGGACGCCGTCAAGGCTGCGGTTCGTCCGGGCGCAAGGGCGTTGCTGCCGCGCGGTAATCTCGCGCGGACGACGCTGCCCACGGAACTGAGACGGCTCGGTGTGGAGCCCGTGGAGATCGACGTGTACGAGACGGTCATGGCCGATACGGATGATTCGGACGTGCTGGAGCTGCTCCAAAGCGGGTCGGTGGACGTCGCGACGTTTACGAGCTCATCGACTGTCGTGAACCTGATCGAGCGGCTGCGCAGGCTTGGCGCAGAGGAACCGGTGTCGCTGCTGAAGGGCGTCGAAATCGCGTGCATCGGTCCGGAAACGGCCCGCACGGCGCGCGGGGCGGGTCTGGATGTGACGATTATGCCGGAGGAAGCGACGATTGATGCGCTTATTGCGGCCATAGCGGCGGGAAAAGCCAAGGACCGAATGTGAAGCGGGCCTTGCTCAGGTTGAGATTGTGGCCATCAGCCGCGGGACCTTATCCAAGACGTTGAGGTTGAGTCATATAGACGTTTGGGGCGGTATACGGACGGCTCGCTTTTAGTTAGCCGGGAATTTATCCGGTTCATAACGCCTGGGAATCATAATTGAGGAAGCTTACGGGAAAACCTCCGGCTAAATTCGGTATTGGTCTCGGCAAATGGGAAATATGCGGTGAATAACGGGAGAGTTTCCGTTTGTTCGATGGGAAGCAACTGACAATGCTGATTTATCAGAGGTTCTCCCGTTATTTCGCTTTTGAATTATTACCATAGATGGGAGAGAGACATCATGAGCTTTCCGATAGTCCGGAATCGGCGGCTGCGGCATACCGCCGCGCTGCGCAGCCTCGTACGCGAAACGGTACTGACGGCAGACGATTTTATTTATCCGATTTTCGTCACCTACGGAATGAATGTGAAAGAGGAAATATCGTCCATGCCGGGCGTGTATCATTTTTCGATGGACCGGCTGGAGGAGGAGATTCGCCGCGTGACCGCTTCCGGGGTGAAGGCGGTGCTGCTGTTCGGCGTGCCGGAGCATAAAGACGCAGAAGGGACTTCGGCGTACGATCCAAACGGAATCGTGCAGGAAGCGACCAGGGCGGTCAAAAACTGGGCGCCCGAGCTTCTCGTCATAGCCGATACCTGCCTTTGCCAATTCACCGATCACGGCCACTGCGGCGTCGTGCGCGTTCACGAATCCGGCGCGGCCAGCGTCGACAACGATGCTTCGCTGGAGCTGCTCGTGAAAACCGCCGTATCGCAGGCTGAAGCCGGCGCCGACGTTATCGCGCCTTCCAACATGATGGACGGTTTCGTATACGCCATTCGGGCCGGTCTTGATGAGGCGGGCTTCGAGCATATCCCGATTCTGTCGTACTCGGTCAAATATTCGTCGGCGTTCTATGGGCCGTTCCGGGAAGCGGCGCATTCCGCTCCGCAGTTCGGCGACCGCAAGACGTACCAGATGGATCCGGCGAACATCCGGGAAGCGATGCGCGAAGCGGAATCGGACGTTGCCGAGGGCGCCGACATGCTGATGGTAAAGCCGGGCTTGGCTTACCTTGATGTGCTGCGCGCCCTGAAGGAGAACTTCGATCTTCCGGTGGCCGTCTACAACGTCAGCGCGGAATATTCGATGGTGAAGGCCGCCGCCGCCAACGGGTGGATTGACGAGCAAGGTATCGTGTTGGAACTGCTTACCGGCATGAAGCGCGCGGGCGCGGATCTGATCATCACGTATCATGCAGTCGACGCCGCCAATTGGCTGGCGGGCAAGTGAATTTCCTTTAAAGTGAAGTCGAATATGGGCTACGGGGCGTAATCCGCTTCCGATCGCTAAGGTCGAAGCGGCCGCTTGGAGGGGAGGGCATTCGGGGGCGTCAGTTGAGTGGTTGCGTTGTCTCACCGCGCATGGACAGGAAAAAGATAGGAGTGACAAGTATGGTCGAAAACAATAGGAATCGGTCGGATACGCGTTCCAAGGAATCGTTCGAAAGGGCGAAGCGGGTCATCCCCGGGGGCGTGAACAGTCCCGTAAGGGCATTCAAATCGGTCGGCCTGACGCCGGTTTACGTCGAACGGGGCGAAGGGGCGCGGATTTATGACATCGACGGCAATTCCTATGTCGATTATGTCGGCTCTTGGGGTCCGCTGATTATGGGCCATGCCCATCCGGAGGTCGTAGAGGCGCTGAAAATGACGGCGGAGAAAGGCACGAGCTTCGGCGCTCCGACCGAAATGGAGACGCTGATGGCCGAACTGGTCGCAGATCGCGTGCCCTCCGTCGAGGTGGTGCGTATGGTCAATTCAGGCACGGAGGCGACGATGAGCGCGCTGCGCCTTGCGAGGGGCTTTACGAAACGCAACAAGATTCTCAAATTCGAGGGCTCTTATCACGGCCACGCCGACAGTCTGCTCATTAAGGCCGGTTCCGGCGTCGCTACGCTTGGACTCCCGGACAGCCCGGGCGTGCCGGAAAGCATCGCCTCCCAGACGATTACCGTACCTTACAATGACCTGGAGTCGGTCAAGCTGGCGTTCGAGCGGTTCGGCGAGGAGATCGCCTGCGTGATCGTGGAGCCGGTCGCGGGGAATATGGGCGTTGTGCCGCCGCTTCCGGGCTTTCTGCAGGGCCTGAGGGACGTAACGGCACTGTACGGCAGCCTGCTGATTTTCGATGAGGTCATGACCGGCTTCCGCGTCCATTATCATTGCGCTCAAGGCCTTTACGGCGTGACGCCGGACCTCACCTGCCTCGGCAAGGTGATCGG
>NZ_KK082116.1:34467-37382 GCF_000598065.1 Paenibacillus darwinianus
GCGGCCGCCGGGACATTATGGAGATGATGGCGCCGAGCGGACCGATCTATCAGGCGGGGACGCTGTCGGGCAATCCGCTCGCGATGGCGGCCGGCTATACGACGCTTAAGCTTTTGAAGCCGGAAACGTACGAGCTGCTGGAGCGGCTTTCCGTTCGGCTGCAAGCGGGCTTAGAGGACAATGCGGAGAGGCGCGGCATTCCGTCGACAATCAATCGGGTCGGTTCGATGGTATGCCCGTTTTTCACGGATGTGACGGTCATCAACTACGAGACGGCGAAGCAGGCGGATCTGACCCGTTTCAGGCTCTATTTCGCAAGCATGCTGGATCTTGGAATCAGTATTGCGCCTTCCCAATTCGAAGGCATGTTCGTGTCGGCCGTTCATACCGAAGCTGATATCGATCGGACGATCGCCGCGCATGATGAAGCGTTGGGACGGCTGTGAGAAGCGGCGAAGGGGCGCTGGACGCCATGCCTGAGCTTGAGCTTGCCCGTGCGGAGCGCGCGGGCGAATGGCTCATTGTGCCTTTGTCCGATTCCGTACCGGAAAGCCTTGCGGCAAGGTGATCGGCGGCGGTCTGCCGGTCGGCGCTTACGGCGGCCGCCGGGACATTATGGAGATGATGGCGCCGAGCGGACCGATCTATCAGGCGGGGACGCTGTCGGGCAATCCGCTCGCGATGGCGGCCGGCTATACGACGCTTAAGCTTTTGAAGCCGGAAACGTACGAGCTGCTGGAGCGGCTTTCCGTTCGGCTGCAAGCGGGCTTAGAGGACAATGCGGAGAGGCGCGGCATTCCGTCGACAATCAATCGGGTCGGTTCGATGGTATGCCCGTTTTTCACGGATGTGACGGTCATCAACTACGAGACGGCGAAGCAGGCGGATCTGACCCGTTTCAGGCTCTATTTCGCAAGCATGCTGGATCTTGGAATCAGTATTGCGCCTTCCCAATTCGAAGGCATGTTCGTGTCGGCCGTTCATACCGAAGCTGATATCGATCGGACGATCGCCGCGCATGATGAAGCGTTGGGACGGCTGTGAGAAGCGGCGAAGGGGCGCTGGACGCCATGCCTGAGCTTGAGCTTGCCCGTGCGGAGCGCGCGGGCGAATGGCTCATTGTGCCTTTGTCCGATTCCGTACCGGAAAGCCTTGCGGCCGGCAGCCATCCGCACCACGTGCGGCAATGGCTGCTGGCCCTTGCCGTTTTTCCGGACAAATGGGTGAACCGGCTGTTCTCGGTCGGCGGGCTGAAACTGGACGGAGGCCGGTTATGGCTGGAGGCTTTTCCCAAGGCAGGGTTGGCGCGGCACGAGTGGGCCGCTGGTGATGCGGAAAGCGGCGGTGTTACGGCGGACGTGCTGTTCGAAGACGACTGGTGCCTTGTGATGAACAAGCCGGCGGGCATGGCGGTTCATCCTTCCCGTCCCGGGCAGCGCGGCACACTGGACGAAGCAGCCGTTCGGCATTGTCTGGCGACCGGTCAGGATGCTCCCGTCCGGCATATCCACCGCTTGGACGACGACACGTCGGGGCCTGTACTGTACGCCAAAAACGATTTAGCCCAGTGGCGGCTCGATGGGGCGATGCGCGAAAAAGCGATCAATCGGCAATATCTGGCGCTGGTGAACGGCGTGCCGCAGAGGCCTGGGGGAACGATCGATGCGCCGATCGGCCGCGACCGGCACCACGGCTCGCGCCGCCGGGTGTCGCTGTCCGGGGAGACCGCCATCACGCATTACGAGACGCGGGTGGCGGGAGATGACGCTGCGCTTGTTCGCGTGACGCTGGATACAGGACGCACCCACCAGATTCGCGTCCATTTCAGCCATATTGGCCATCCGCTGCTTGGAGACACCTTATACGGCGCCCCCGCTGAGTCTTCGCTGCGCCATCAGGCGCTGCACGGCGAACGTCTTATTTTCCCGCATCCCTGGACCGGTAAGGATACGGTGGTTGGATGCCCGCTTCCCGGCTGGTTCGCCGGTTTGTCGCAACGGCACGGGATCGTGACAAAATGATAGTCATGCCATCCCCTCGCTTCCCATATAAATAGGTATTGAACGATACCAAACGTATCGGCATACGAGTATCGGAAGGGAGGATGAACGGTGTTTCAACCATCGGACGGATTGCGTTTTGACGTATATGAACGCGTGCATTTGCCGCAGGACGTCGCGGATATCCACGAGCTGGAGGAAATCGAGCTGACGCCGTATATTCAGGTCGTTCGGCAAGACGAGCAAGTGCTGTTAAAGGGGCATCTGCTGCTAAGCGGAGTTTACAGTTCCCAAGGGGACGCGGTCGAGGCGCGCACGCTCGAGCACTGGATTCCCGTCGAGATTACGCTTCCGGTCAATCGGGTGAACCGGCCCGAGGACATTACGGTAGACATCGAAAATTTCGACGTGGACCTGTTATCCGCGCGCACGCTTAACATTACGGGCGTGCTGTCGCTGAAGGGCATCGAGGCAAGGGATAACGAGCCTTCAGCGGCCTACGCATGGGGTGACGAGCCGTTTACCGTTGTGCACCGGCGGGATCCGGCGTCCGAAGGCTCGCAACGCTTCGAAAGCTCCGAAGACCGGGAAATTCCTGGAAATCCGGTGGACCCGCAGAGCAGCATAAGCTCGGAAAGGTTCGCAGATTCGGCAAGCCCGGAAGGCCCGGAAAGCCCGGAAAGCCTGGAAGTTGCGGAAGCGGAACGAACGGCTGACTATGCGTCGCAAGACCGGGATGCCGCCGTGAATGCGATGAATGCATTCGTTGAGGATCAACTCAAGGCCCGGACAGCCGCCGCCGCGCCGCCGTTCGTGCCGGGAGGGACGGGCGTTGCGGACGTTTCTGCCGAATCGAGCCATGCCGCACAGCCGGATAACCGGGAAGCCGAGCCTCCGGCTGTGGCTGGCGGCTGG
>NZ_KK082116.1:37482-48517 GCF_000598065.1 Paenibacillus darwinianus
GAGCCATGCCGCACAGCCGGATAACCGGGAAGCCGAGCCTCCGGCTGTGGCTGGCGGCTGGCATGCCATCGCGGACGCGGAATCGACCGTTCCGTTTCCGACCAACCGCAGCAGGCAAGAAGATCGGCCGGAATTTGAAGAACCCGACACGCCGCCGTTCTCCGCACGCGATGAAGCGTTCGCTCCTGCGACGGACGAGTCCGAACTGCCGCAGTCCGCTCAACCCGATCCCGCCAAAGCCGAAATGCGAATTGCTTTCGGAGCGGCACGCGGGGTGCGCGAGCCTGCTGCCGATGATTCGGTCGGCTTGATCTCGCTTTTGCATGCCGGCCGCCGGGAGCAGGAGTTAAGGCGGGCGGCGGAGCAAGACCAGGCGAAGCAGCAGGCGGAACGGGAGATTCAGCCGCCGCCCGGCGACGACATCGTATGGCAGAACCTATTTCTCGGCAAGCAGCAGGATGAGCAAGAATTCCGCAGGCTGCGCATGTGCATCGTTCAGCGGGAGGACACGCTGGAGACGATCGCCGGACGTTATCAGCTCAATCCCCGTGAAATTATTTTGTTCAACCGGCTTTCCGCGAACAATGTTTCGGAGGGTCAAGTGCTCATGATTCCGTAGCTTGCCGGGCAAACGAAATCATGCGGCCAGCCCGAACTTCCCGTGCCGCTTGCAGCGTGCGGCGCGATGAAGTTCGGGTATTTGCCGTGCCGGGCTGCAATTTCCCGACCGGGATGCGCTGACTCCCGCGTTCCTGTTGGCATAGCAATCGCATGCGCGTCGGGTCTTGTCTTATATTGACGGCGGGGGATAAGATCGGTATGATAGGTAATAATGAAAACTATGAAAGACGTTGAAAGGGAAGAGTACGCAGCCGCGCCTTCAGAGAGCGGGACCGTTACGCTGAAAGGTCCTGCAGGATCAGCCGCTGCTACAGGTCGCCCCGGAGTTGCCTCCTTGAGCGGTTTGTCCGCAGAGTGGGCCGGCTTGCAGCCGTTATCAGCCCGAGTGTCGCATGGCTCAAGCGCCTGCGAAAAAAAGGTGGTACCACGGAAGCTCAACCTTTCGTCCTTTGGGGACGGAAGGTTTTTTCTATTTTACCGTTATGAATCCGATGGGCAACCCGCCCATTGTTATAATTGGAGGTAAACAGGAACAATGACGGAAATGAACCGCACGACCGAAATGCCGACGACTTACGAGCCGAAGGCGGCGGAGCGCAAATGGTATGATTTTTGGATGCAGGGCAACTTTTTTAAAGCGGGCAATCGGCCGGACGCCGAAACCTACACGATCGTCATTCCGCCGCCAAACGTAACCGGGATGCTGCATATCGGGCACGCGCTCGATTTTACGCTGCAGGACATCATGGTGCGAACGAAAAGAATGCAGGGCTATGACGCGCTGTGGCTGCCGGGCTCCGACCATGCCGGCATTGCGACGCAAACCAAGGTGGAGCAGAAGCTGCGCGAAGAAGGCTTATCCCGGTACGATCTCGGACGGGAAAAGTTTTTGGAGAAGGTGTGGGAATGGAAGGAGCATTACGCGGGCTCGATTCATGAGCAGTGGGCCAAAATGGGCTTCTCCCTGGACTACTCGCGCGAGCGGTTCACGCTGGACGAAGGCCTCTCCCGCTCCGTTCGCGAGGTATTCGTCCGGCTGTACGACAAGGGACTGATCTACCGCGGCAAAAAAATCATCAACTGGGATCCGTTGGCCCGCACGGCGCTGTCGGACATCGAAGTCGAATACAAGGAAATGCAGGGCGCGCTATACCATCTGCAGTATCCGCTGAAGGAAGGCGGCGGCTACATCACGGTCGCCACGACACGGCCGGAGACGATGCTGGGTGATACGGCGGTGGCGGTGCATCCGGAGGATGAGCGCTACAAGCACCTGATCGGCCAATCGCTCGTACTGCCGGTGCTGGGCCGCGAAATTCCAATTATTGCCGACGAGTACGTCGAGAAGGAGTTCGGCAGCGGCGCGGTAAAAATTACTCCGGCGCACGATCCGAATGACTTCGAGGTCGGCCTGCGACACGGGCTGCCGCAGATCGTGGTTATGGATGAAACCGGCACGATGAATGAGCAGGCCGGTCCTTATCAAGGACTGGATCGTGCCGAGTGCCGCAAGCGGATCGTTAAGGATATGCAGGATCAAGGCGTATGCGTTCGCATCGAGGAGCATGTTCATCAGGTCGGCCACAGCGAGCGTTCGGGCGCGGTCGTGGAGCCGTATCTGTCGACTCAATGGTTCGTCTCGATGAAGCCGCTGGCCGAGAAGGCGATTGAAGCGCAGAAGGCCGGTCGCGGCGTCACGTTCGTGCCGGACCGTTTTGAGAAAATCTATCTGCACTGGATCGAGAACGTCCGCGATTGGTGCATTTCGCGCCAGCTCTGGTGGGGTCATCGGATCCCCGCCTGGTACTGCGACGCTTGCGGAAGCATGCATGTCTCTCGCGAGGATGCTGCGGCTTGTCCTTCCTGCGGCGGCGAGCTCCGCCAGGATGAGGATGTGCTGGACACCTGGTTCAGTTCGGCGCTCTGGCCGTTCTCGACGCTAGGCTGGCCCGAGGACAGCGAGGACATGAAGCGTTTTTATCCGACCGATGTGCTCGTGACCGGCTACGATATCATTTATTTCTGGGTGGCCCGGATGATATTCACCGCATTGGAGTTTACGGAGCGCATTCCGTTCAAGGACGTGCTGATACACGGCCTCGTCCGCGACGCGGAGGGACGCAAAATGTCCAAATCGCTCGGCAACGGCGTCGACCCGCTGGACGTGATCGAGCAATACGGCGCGGATGCGATGCGTTTCATGATCTCCACGAGCAGCACGCCGGGACAGGACCTGCGCTTCCGCTGGGAGAAGGTTGAGCAATCGCGCAACTTTGCGAACAAGATCTGGAACGCATCCCGTTTCGCGCTGATGAATCTCGAAGGCGTGACACCGGCAGACATCGACATCCGCATGCCGCTCGGTACGGCCGATAAATGGATATTGCACCGGCTGAACGAAACCGTGCGTGATGTTACGCGTTTGATCGACGGCTATGAGTTCGGCGAAACCGGCCGTCTGCTCTATAATTTTATCTGGGATGATCTGTGCGATTGGTACATCGAGTTCGCCAAGCTTAATCTATACGGAGAGGACGAGGCTGCGAAGCGCGCCACGCAATCGGTGCTGGCTTACGTCCTCGACCGGACGCAGCGTCTGATTCACCCGTTCATGCCGTTCATCAGCGAGGAAATTTGGCAGCATTTGCCGCACGAAGGCGAGACGATTACGCTTGCGCCGTGGCCTGTCTACGATTCTGCGCTCGAGTCGGCCGACGCGGTGCGCGAGATGGGGCTCCTGATGGAGATGATTCGTGCGGTGCGCAACATCCGCGCCGAAGTCAATGTGCCGATGAGCAAAAAAATCGATCTGCTTGTGAATGTTTCAGGGGAAGCGGAGCTGGCCATATTGAACCGCAACGAAGAGTTCGTGCGGCGTTTCTGCGGCACTTCGAACCTCGAGATCGGACTCGGATTGTCGGCTCCGGACAAAGCGATGACGGCGGTCGTGACGGGCGCCGAGCTGTACCTTCCGCTCGCCGGCCTGATCGATATCTCGCAGGAAATCGCTCGTCTGGAAAAGGAACTTCAAACCTTGAACGGCGAAGTGGAGCGGATTGATAAAAAGTTGGCCAACGAAGGGTTTGTCGCGAAGGCGCCAACCAAGGTTATCGACGAGGAAAAGGCAAAAATGAAGGACTACGCGGACAAGCGCGACAAGGTGCTGGCCCGCATTGCCGAGCTGCGCGGTTAAGCTCGGATGAGTAGAACAAGCATCGTACGGAAAGAAGGGCTTCTATGAACATGGAACAACGCGCAGCCGGCGCCGCTTCGCTGCAATCGTACGAGGAAGCGCGGGCATGGATTGAAGGGCTGGTGCCGTTCGGCATCCGTCCCGGACTTGAGCGGATGAAGGCGCTGCTGGATACGTTCGGACATCCCGAACGGCGCCTCAAGTTCATCCATGTCGCGGGCACGAATGGTAAGGGCTCGGTATGCGCTTATTTGACATCGGTGCTGATCAAGTGCGGGTATGACGTCGGCACGTTCACGTCACCCTATATTACCAAGTTTACGGACCGGTTTCAGTATAACGGCGAGGATATTCCGGAGCAGACGGTGCTGGAGCTCGCCAACGAGATAAAGCCGCAAGTCGAGGCGATGGAAGCAACCGAGCTCGGCTCGCCGACGATGTTCGAGGTATCGACCCTGCTGGCCATTCTCTATTTCGGCCAAACGGTTTTTCCCGATTATGTCGTCTGGGAAACGGGACTGGGGGGGCGACTCGACGTCACGAACGTCGTCACGCCGGTCGTTTCGATCATAACGAACGTGGGCCATGATCATATGGACATATTGGGGGATACGCTCGAGCAGGTAGCCCGTGAGAAAGCGGGGATCATTAAGCCAGGGGTGCCAGTTGTCAGCGCGGCTGCCGACCCGGAAGCGGTTGCGGTCATACGGGAGGCTGCGGCCTCCTGCCGTTCTACCCTTTATCTGTTGGGCGAGCAGTTTCATGAATCCCCGCTAATGGTTAGGGAAGATGAACAAAGTTTCCGGTTCGAAGGGATATTCCGCACGATCGAACCTTTGACCGTGACGTTGAACGGCGCCCATCAGCGGACCAACGCGGCGGTGGCGGTTATGACGCTCGAAGTGCTGCGGCAGTATTATGCGCTCATCGTGGAAGACGCGGATTTGCAGGCGGGCCTGCGCGAAGCTCGGTGGCCCGGCCGTCTGGAGACAGTGAGCAGGGAGCCGCGCATCGTGCTGGATGGCGCGCATAATCCGGAAGGCATGGAGACGCTGGCGATTGCGCTGCGCGATACGTATTCTTTCGGGAAGCTGCATGTCATGATCGGCATGCTGGCGAATAAGAATCATCGTGATACTTTGCGGCATATACTACCCCTAGTGGATACCCTGATCATAACCGAGCCCGATTTTCGCAAAAAGCTGGCTGCCGACGAGCTGCGCGCCATGGCGGCCGAAGCGGAGAACGGTCCGGCTGACATAACGGTCGAATCCGATTGGCGTAAAGCGCTTGAGCTGCTGCAGCGCCGGACGGAACCGGGCGATCTGGCGGTCGTAACCGGCACGCTGTACTTGATCGCGGACGTTCGTTCCCGTTTGCTCTACAATACGGATTCTGAAAAAGGTTGGTGAATCGCGAGTTGAACACGGCAGAACACGTTCATTTCATCGGTATCGGCGGCTACGGGATGAGCGCTATCGCCAGGGTTATGCTGGAGATGGGCTACAAGGTGTCCGGCTCCGACGTCGCAAGGCAGGAGCTGACGGAGAAGCTTTCGGCCAAAGGGGCCATGATTTATATCGGTCATGAAGCAAAGCATGTGGACGGGGCGAACCTGGTCGTTTATTCGACCGCGCTGTCCAGAGATAACGTAGAACGGCGGGCGGCCGAAGCGTTGAATATACCGGTCATACACCGCGCTCAGATGCTGGCCCGGCTTATGAACGCCGGCAAAGGCATCGCGGTCGCGGGCGCGCACGGCAAAACGACGACGTCGTCGATGATTGCACTTGTGATGGAGGCTTGCGGGCTTGACCCAACTTATATTATCGGCGGCGAGATCGTGAACGTCGGAACGAACGCCAAGGCCGGCAAAGGCGAATACGTCGTGGCCGAGGCAGACGAGAGCGACGGCTCCTTTCTGCAGTATCATCCGGCCGTTGCGATCGTCACCAACATTGAGGCCGATCATCTGGAAAATTACGACGGCGATTTCGATAAGCTGAAGGCGGCGTACGTGCGGTTTCTGGAGCAGGTGAAGCCGGACGGCAAAGCGATCGTGTGCGCGGATGATGAGAATGTCCGCGAGCTGCTGCCCCAGGTATCGGGTGGCGGAGAAATCGTTACTTACGCGATCGACGCGGATGCCGATTATCAAGCGACGGATATTCAGCTCGGCGACCGCAAGGTGTCGTTCAGGATCAATAAGCGCGGAGCCGAGCTTGGCCGCATCAAGCTGTCCGTGCCCGGCAAGCATAATGTCAGCAACGCGTTGGCCACGGTCATCACTTGTCTGGAGGCGGGTGTCCCGTTCGCTTCGATCGCGGAAGCGATCCGCTCCTTCCGCGGCGCGAAGCGGCGCTTCCAGGTGCTCGGCGAAGTAAACGATATGCTCGTGATCGACGATTACGCGCATCATCCGACCGAGATCCAGGCGACGATTCTGGCTGCGAAGGCTACCGGAAAACGAATTATCGCGGTGTTTCAGCCGCAGCGGTACACGCGTACGTTTTTTCTGCTGGAGCAATTCAGCCGGGCCTTCTCCGAAGCGGATGAGGTCGTCATCACCGACATCTATTCGCCGGCGGGCGAAAAGCAGATCGAAGGCATCAATGCAGGCAAGTTGGTTGAGATGATCGTTGCCAACAGCAATGCGAATACGGTCTATCAGCCGACCAAGGATGACGTGTTTGGCTATCTGTCCGAGCGCGTCGCCCCCGGCGACCTCGTGATCACGATGGGCGCCGGCGACATATGGAAGGTGGCGGATGCGCTCGCGGGCAAGCTGCGGGAGCGGTATCCGGAATAGGCATAGAGCGCTCGCTGCAGCGGCAATACAAAGGATCTCCGGTTCATCGTCCGTTCGGATGGCGGTACCGGTGGTCTTTTTTGTCTCGGGGCCCAACATAAATCTCTCATTCTCTTCATAGAGTAGAAGTATAAAACCGGAGAAGGAGAGAGATACGATGAACCCGAAAGCGCGCATCACCTATCGATTCGAGAAAGAAAGCGGCCGGGCGCGGCGTCAGCCGTCCGATAAGCCGGAACGCGGCCCGGCGTCCGACAGCAAGGTTGTGCCGATCTTCCGCGAAGAGCTGTATTTCACGGCCGATGTCGCTCCGTGGAACAGCCCGTTTCAGGACGACGCCTTTGCGCTTGAACGGCTTATTCGGGAAACGGATACGGACAATGCGGCCGGCGGCCGCCGGCTGCGGCCGGTGGAAGTCTCCTTGCCGATAGATGATACTCCACATGCTGAGCGACCGACGGACAGGGTGGAACGGATGATCCGGGAAACGGACGCTCCGCCGCTTCAGGCGGCCGCCGATATTCAGCTCGGAGAGATCAGGGACAAAGCGGCGATGGATGAGCGGTCACAACACCGGGTCCCTTCGGACGACCGCCGGTACATAGATGCCTTCACGGGTTATGATGGACGGCTATCGGAGACCACTGCTCCCCCTTCTTCGGGAACGGAACGGGATAGCGACTATACGGGATTTGTCGTAGAGCGTCGGCGCGACGGAGGGCCGTCGTGGCTGAAGGTGTTCGCTTCGGTGGCCGGTGCCGTGCTGACAGGGGCATTGTTCGGTTATCTTGTGCTCTCCTTGTTTGCGGGAAAATCGCCGCTGCCTTCGGCGGAAGGGAAAGCGGCCGCTAAGGTTGCCCCTTCTTCGTCTCCATCTTTATCGCCATCGCCGGAAGCCCGCGATGGTTCGGCCGCTGCACCGGCTGTTCCGTCCGTCCCGTCCTCCGGCGCTAAGGCAGGGAAGTCCTCCGTATCGGCGGACTTCCCTGAACGTACCTATACGATGCTTCAATTTGGCGTGTTCAGCAATGAAGAGGGGATGAGTGCCGCGCTGAAGCAGCTGCGCGCGAAAGGCTTGGCGGCTGCCGCGGACACCACCGATGGCTACCGCGTATACGCGGGCCTGGCTGCCGATCGGGTGCAAGCGGCTGATCTGGGGAAAGCGTTGGATGGCGTCGAGGTGTACCGGAAGGAAATCGCGGTCAAAGCCGTTTCCGGGTTTCCCTTTAACGGAAAGAGCGGGGACGCGGTCCGATTTTTTGAAGCTGCCGATGCGCTCATTCGCACGTTAGGCGGATTGACGGCGGGCTTGCTCGCCGGCGGGCAGCCTGTTTCTTTGGCGGCCGATGAAGCGGAAGCCTGGAAGGAAGCGATGCGGCAGTGGTCGCAGTCTGCGGCTGTATTCAGGAAAGGGGCGGCCGCTGACTACCAGCCTTATATAGATCGTTTGGACCAGTCCATAAGAACGGCTTCGGAAGCGATGGAGGAATACGAAAAGAACGTTTCGGCAGAACGCTTGCGGAATGCGCAGACGGCTCTGATGGAAGCGGTGTTCGTACAAAAGGAATGGATGGGGCGCTTTTGACGCATTGTAAACGGAATGCTTCCAACGTATAATAAAGGGCAGGGTGTCAAAAAAAGGCGAGGGAAGTTGGAAGATGAAGAAAAATGCGTGGTTTCTCATGCTTTTTATCCTGATCGGACTCATAGCCGGCGCGCTTGCGGCCAGATGGCTGAAGCAGGTGCCGGGCATATCGTTTTTAACGGATACGGCCCGGATTTCCTGGTCGCCTGCTGCCGATCTGCTCGTTTTCAGCTTTGATTTCTCGCTGCGTATCGATATCAGCCTGCTCAGCATCGCCGGCGCGATCATTGCCATCTGGCTGTATCGCAAAATGTAGGGATCCGCGGCAGTAAAGGCCGTCACGAAGCACCAGCATGTATAATGGACAGGAGCGGATTCGGTTGAACAATTTGACGGATCTTCATGGGCGAACGCCGCAGCGGCTTATTATGGCTTCCTCTTCGCCGAGAAGGCGTGAGCTCATACAGTCGCTTGGATTGCGCATACCTGTCACGATCATGGCATCCGATGCGGACGAAAGCACGCCGGCGGATTGGACGCCGCAGCAGATCGTCGAAGCGCTTGCGCTGCGCAAGGCGCGTGCGGTAAAAGCAATGCTGGCGGATGTCGAGAGGAACCATCAAGCACCGGCGGTCGTGGTAGGAGCGGACACGATCGTCGTGCTGGACGGCGAGATGATGGGTAAGCCCCTTGACGTTCGCGAGGCTGCGGGCATGCTGCGCCGGCTGCAAGGGCGAACGCACGAGGTGTATACCGGCGTGGCGCTTGTCTCGACCATGGATGGCCGCGAGGCGATCGCGCACCGCATGACGCAAGTACATATGAAGCCGCTTGATCTCCGTTTGATTGAACGATACGTCGCCTCGGGGGAGCCATCGGACAAAGCCGGCTCCTATGCCATCCAAGGATTGGGCGCTACCCTGATCGACCGGATCGAAGGCGATTATTTCAATGTGGTCGGCCTGCCCCTGTCTCTATTGTCCGAGCTGCTCGGCGAGTTCGGCATTGACGTGATTTGACGAAGCACCAATCGAAAGGCAGGACCGGATATGGATACGCAAACGCTGATTTTGCGCGATATCCCCCAAGAAGACCGACCGAGAGAGCGCATGATGGCCTATGGGGCAGACGCACTTAGCCACGCCGAGCTTTTGGCGATTCTGGTAAGAACCGGAACCAAAAGCGAATCGGCCTTACATTTGGCTTCCCGCATCTTGAATGCGTGCGGAGGCCTGCGCGGTTTGATCGATATGAGCATTGACGAGTTGACGGAAATTCGCGGCATCGGACCGGCCAAAGCCATTCAGCTCCGGGCCGGTCTGGAGCTCGGCCGCCGCATTGCGCAGAGCCGTTCCGAGGAACGCTATACGATCCGGCGGCCGAAGGATGCTGCCGACTACATGATGGAAACGATGCGTTATTTAAAGAAGGAGCATTTCGTCTGTCTTTTTCTAAACACGAAAAATCATGTGATCGGGCGCGAAACGCTGTCAGTCGGAACGCTTAACTCGTCGCTGGTGCATCCGCGTGAGGTATTCCGTGCCGCGATCAAATGCAGCAGCGCCTCGATCGTTTGCCTGCATAACCATCCGAGCGGCGATCCTGCGCCCAGTCCGGAGGACGTTTCTCTCACGAAGCGTCTGCGCGAGGCGGGCGATTTGATTGGTATAGACGTGCTGGATCATATTGTCATCGGCGACGGCAGGTTTGTTAGTTTGAAGGAACAAGGTCTGATGTAATATAATATAAGGGATTGTCTGATCGATAGAAGGGAGTTTAACTAATGTTTGGAGGCTTCACAAAAGATTTGGGGATCGACCTGGGAACGGCGAATACCCTTGTTTACGTCAGGGGTAAAGGCATTGTCGTCAGGGAGCCGTCAGTGGTGGCCTTGCGTACCGATACGAAAACGATTGAAGCGGTAGGCGAGCAGGCGAAAAAAATGATTGGCCGCACGCCGGGCAATATCCGCGCGATTCGCCCGATGAAGGATGGCGTCATCGCTGACTTCGATACGACGGCGACGATGATTAAATATTTTATCCGGCAGGCGCAGAAGCAGCGCGCGTTTTTTCCGCGCCATCCGAATGTGATGGTTTGCGTGCCGTCGGGCATTACCGCCGTCGAGAAGCGCGCCGTCGAGGATGCGACAAAGCAGGCGGGCGCACGGGAGGCGTATACGATTGAGGAGCCGTTCGCGGCCGCGATCGGAGCGGATCTTCCGGTATGGGAGTTCATCGAATATATGGTCGTCGATATCGGAGGCGGCACGACCGAGGTGGCCGTCATTTCGCTTGGCGGCATCGTAACCAGCCGTTCGATCCGGATTGCCGGCGACGAGATGGACGAAGCGGTCATTCAATATATCAAACGGATGTATAATCTTATGATAGGCGAGCGGACGAGCGAGCAACTGAAGATGGAGATCGGCTCGGCGCTGCCGTTGGACAAAACCGAGACGATTGAAATCCGGGGACGCGACCTCGTTACGGGACTGCCCAAGACGATCCCGATTACATCCGACGAAATTACCGATGCGCTCACCGATACGGTGAATGCGATCGTTGACGCGGTTAAGGTGACCCTCGAGAAATGCCCGCCGGAGCTGTCGGCGGACATTATGGACCGCGGCATCGTGTTGACCGGCGGCGGCGGGCTGCTTCGCAACCTGGACAAGCTGCTGGCGCGAGAAACGGGTATGCCGGTTATCGTAGCCGAGAATCCGCTCGATTGCGTGGCGATCGGTACGGGCCGGGCGCTTGAGAACATTCATTTGTTCAAAACGAAGGGCGGCGGAGGACCGCGCAAGCGTTAATGTACCCGCCGG
>NZ_KK082116.1:48617-57764 GCF_000598065.1 Paenibacillus darwinianus
TCGATCTGGCGGGTGATGCGAACTGTTTAATTTATTCCGAAACAAAAGACTGTTCGTTCTGATGATCGGCTTAATCGTCTTCATTGCCGTTATGGGATTTTCGCTCGGCAAGCGCGACAAGTTGTCGTGGCCGGAAAATTTCATCGGCGATTCCGTTACGTTCGTACAGCAATGGTTTTACAAGCCCGCAGGATACATAGCGGGCTTGTTTGAGGATATACGCATGATGCGCGATATTTATCAGGAGAACGAACAGCTGCGTATACTGGCATCCCGGTATGCGAGGGACCGCATCACGTATAACTTTTTGCAGCAGGAGAACGAACGGTTGAAGGAAGAGCTTGATTTTACGGAACGTCAGAAAAAGATGTATCAATATCGGTATGTCATCGCCCAAGTGGTCGCTGCCAACCTCGATCCGAACAACTCGGCTTTCAAGATTAATCTGGGTTCAACCGACGGCATTAAACCGGACATGGCGGTTGTGTCGACGGATGGCCTGGTCGGACTCGTGAGCCGGGTGTTCCCGCTCTATTCGACGGTCACGCCGATTACGGAGCTGAATCCGGATTCTCCGAATCCAAGGGCGATTTCGGCTACCGTCATGGACAAGGAAGGGAAGTCGTTTGGCATCGTCGAAGACTACGACAAGCGGACCGGCATGCTGCTTATGAACCGGATCGCCGAGAACGATCCGCTCGCCGAAGGCGACGTGGTCATTACCTCGGGGTTGGGAAACGTATTCCCGCGCGGACTGGAGATCGGCACGGTGGAATCCCGTCAGGTCGGCGATTACGGGTTGACGTACACCGCTGCGATCAAGCCATCCGCTAAGCTGGACCGGTTGACCGAGGTGTTTGTCGTCATTCCTTCCGAGACCGGGACGTCCGGTGCCGCGCCATGAATCTGAGATGGGCTGTTTTATTCATGTTTTTGCTGTTTATCGTCGAAAGCACCATTGTTCCCTGGCTAATACCGGATGCCCTATACGGCAGGCTTGTTCCGCATTTCGTATTCGTTTTCGTTCTTTATTCCGCTTTATACACCGGCCGCCATACGGCACTCATGCTCGGACTTTTCTTCGGTCTGCTGCAGGATATCGTTTTTTACGGAAATATGCTTGGCGTACACGCATTCTCAATGGGACTTGGCGGTTATCTGACGGGTTTGCTCCTTGAGCGCAAGCGGAGCCCTCTGCTGATGGCCCTGTCCATTATCGGTTTTGCCTCCCTGCTCTACGATTCCTTGGTCTACCTGATTTATAAAGTATTCCGGATAGCGCAGGAGCCATATGCATACTTCCTCATCGATTCCATTATGCCAAGCCTGTTCCTGCAGCTCGGCTTTGCCCTTGCTGTATATATACCGGCAAGGCGTTTGTTCGAGGGCTCGGGAAAGCCGAGTGCGGGACAGGAGGAATAACGGGCTGCCGGCAGGAATCGGCGGTGTCCGAACCGAATGGTATAGGGTGGAGGAGGGGAAGACGTGACCGAGAAACAGCACATAACGATCAAAGGCGTAAAAGAAGGTCTCGTGTTCCTGCTCGACGACAAATGCGAGTTTTCACAGCTGCTGGACGAGCTCCATTACAAGTTGGATACCTCGCATCAGCAGCTTTTGACCGGGCCGCTCGTGCATGTGCACGTCAAATTGGGCCAGCGTCAGGCAAGCGAAGAGCAAAAGGAGCAGATCGTGAACACGATCCGCAAGCGGGGAAACCTGCTCGTTCAATCCGTGGAAGCTGAACCGGCCGTCGGGGAAGCGGCGGCGAAGGACGAGCTCAAGATGCTGACCGGTATCATCCGATCCGGCCAGACCATCGAGCATACGGGCCATCTGCTGTTAATGGGCGATTTGAACCCGGGCGGCACGCTGCTGTGTACGGGTGACATTTACGTGCTCGGCTCGCTGCGCGGCATGGCTCATGCCGGAATCGGCGGGCGTACGGATGTCATTATTGCCGCTTCACAGCTCAAGCCGACGCAGCTTCGCATTGCCGACGTCATCAGCCGTCCCCCGGATGAATGGATCACCGGTGACACCTTGATGGAGTTTGCTTTTTTACAGGACGGACAAATGAAAATCGACAAGCTTTCCGGCCTGTTCCGTATACGCAGGGATCCGATTGTGTTCAAAGGAGTGTAAGACATGGGAGAAGCGATTGTCGTAACATCTGGTAAAGGCGGAGTCGGCAAAACAACGACTTCGGCAAATTTGGGAACCGCCCTCGCTTTGCACGGAAAGAAGGTCTGTATGGTCGATACGGATATCGGCCTGCGCAATTTGGATGTCGTGATGGGCTTGGAAAACCGGATTATCTACGATCTGATCGACGTAGCCGAGGGCCGCTGTCGCCTGAACCAGGCGCTCGTCAAAGACAAGCGGTTCGACGAGCTGTATATGCTCCCCGCCGCCCAGACGAAGGATAAGCACGACGTATCGCCGGAGCAGGTCAGAGACATGGTGCTCGAGCTCAAGAAGGACTACGATTTCGTTATTATCGATTGCCCGGCGGGCATCGAGCAGGGCTTCCGCAATGCGGTCGCCGGGGCGGATCGGGCGATTGTGGTGACAACGCCGGAGAATGCGGCGGTGCGCGACGCCGACCGCATAATCGGCTTGTTGGAGCAGTCGCACATACCGGCGCTTCTTGTTATTAACCGGATTCGCCAGAGCATGGTGAAGAGCGGAGAAATGCTCGACATCGACGAGATTTGTCAAGTGCTCGCGATCGATCTGCTCGGCATTGTGCCCGACGACGAGAAGGTAATCAAGGCGGCTAACAGCGGCGAGCCGACGGTCATGGACCCTTCCTCCCGCGCGGCGATTGCTTACCGCAATATTGCGAGGCGCATTCTGGGCGACAAGGTGCCGCTCATGCAGCTGGACGATAAAGCGGGCATGTTGCAGCGTTTCCGCAAGTTCCTGGGAATAGGATGATCGAATTGTGTTGAATAAATTCAAAAAACTGGATTGGGGCATTCTCCTGATCCTTGCTTTGTTTATGGTGATGAGTACCCTGCTCGTACGCAGCGCCACCTATGGGAACCCGGACTACCTCAACTATGATTTGAAGCAGCTCATTTTTTATGCGGTTGGCTTTGTTGTAGCGATTGGCTCTACGCTGTTCGATTACCGGCTTTTCCTGAAAGGCTGGTTTGTGCTGTACGGCATAGGCATAGCGCTGTTGGTGCTCGTCTATTTCGTGGGGGACGAAATCAACGGGGCCCGAAGCTGGTTTACGCTGCCCGGCGGGCTGCTGTCGTTCCAGCCGGCCGAGTTCATGAAAATTATCCTGATCATCACGGTGGCAGTGCTAATCGGCAGAAGACAGGGCGACCGTCTTTCCTTAACAAGCGATTTGCTGCCGATAGCCGCTTTTTCCATGCTGCCGTTCGTGATCGTAATGATCCAGCCCGATCTCGGCAACGCGATCATTTATGTCGTCATCGTGCTTGGCATGCTGTGGATCGGGAATGTCAAATATACTCACGTGCTTATCGGGCTGACCGTCGTGGTCGGTACGCTGATCCTGTTTGTCAACCTGTTCAACCTGTTCAACACCGAGATCAAGGACTATTTGACGCAACAAAACAAGGAGCACTGGTACGCGAGAATCAATACGTATATCAATCCGGAGACGGCCTCGGCCAAGGATAAGTACCAATCGGAGAAATCGCTCATTGCGATCGGATCGGGCGGCTTGACCGGCGACGGTTACATGGAGGGGGATTCGAAAAACAGGCGGTTCATTCCGTACCCGTATTCGGACTCGATCTTCGTCGTGATCGGCGAAGAGTTCGGTTTTCAGGGCTCGGCGGTACTGCTGCTGCTGTACTTCCTGCTTATTTACCGGATGATCCTGATCGCCTTCCAATGCTACGATCTGAAGGGCTCGTTTATTATAATCGGCATCGTCTCGATGTTCGTGTTCCAGATATTCGAGAATATCGGAATGATGATCGGCATCATGCCGATCACCGGCATTACGCTGCCGTTCATCAGCTACGGCGGAACGTCGCTGCTGCTCAATATGCTGAGTATCGGCCTTGTGTTCAGCATCAAGGCGCATCAGGAGAAATATGAGTTGGATTAACCGACGCAAAGCGAGCGCCGTTACCCGAACCGGGTAACGGCGCTCGCTTTGCGTCGCACGATGTGTGATGTTCAACTGCCATGAACGTGCGTACCGTGCCGCAGCGTTGCCGATTGGATGAGCCGTCCTGCATGCGCTAACCGAGAAACCGCAGCAGAACGACTCCGCCGAACGCGAGAATCATGCCGACCAGCTCCGGCCTTGAGAAAGATTCCTTGACGACCATGCGCGTGTAAAGCAGGATGACGAGCACGTTCAAGGCGACGACCGCGGACACGAGGCCGGTTACGCCCAGCTCGAACGCGTACATGATCAGCACCATGCCGACGACGTTCGTGAAGCCGATCAGCATGCCGACGCCGAACGTTTTGCCGAGCGGCCAGCCTTCAAAGCGTTCGGATCGTTCAAGCTGTCCACGCCGCTCACGCGGTTCGGCCTGCACGCCTTGCTCCCGCAGCCAGGAGGCCATGAACAGCAGTGTGCCGGTGGCAAACATGAAGAAGAGCGTCGGAAACGTATCGGCGCCGAGCAGCGTCGACCATTTGCCGGACACGTCGTTCAAGCCGAAAAAAATCATAGCGAGCAAGCCCCACTTCGCGCCCTCCAGACGGCCGAGCGATGCCGTGCCCGTGAATCGGACGAGCAAGATGCCGGATACGATGACGAGGAAGACCGCCAATTGCCAGACGGACAGCCTCTCGCCCCAAAGGAGGAACGCAAGCGTAACGACAACGACCGCAGGTAGTGCGGTGAGAATCGCCACAATCGACGCTTTCCCCGACGCAAACCCCCGAAACATGGAGGCGTTCGCCAGAAAAGACCATAGTCCCATCAGGATCCCGACCATCGCCGATGCCGTCCAGCGCTCTCCGGCTGTCAGACCGACCAGCAGACTGCTCAGGCAGCCGGTGAAAAAAACGCCGCCAAGCAGCAGGTTGCGGTTAATCGGCTTTTGCGAGGTCCAGTGGTAGAGGACGCCCCGCGTGCCGAAAGCGACGGCCGACAACGAAGCGTATAACAGCCACATGCTTGTTTGCCTTAAGGCAGCTTCGTGCCGCGTGATGCGGTATACAGCTCATACCATTCGTCGCGGCTGAGCTCGATCTGCCCGGCAGCCGCGCAGTTGCGGATACGCTGCGGGTCGGAGGTACCGATAACCGGCTGAATGCCGGCCGGGTGACGCATCAGCCATGCGAGGACGATCGCCTCGCGCGTCGTATTTTTTCGCTCCGCCATCGCGGCTACCAGTGCTGCGGTCTCCTTGACGCTGGACGGCTGGCCCTCAAGGGAGGCGCCGCTCAGCAGCCCCTTCGCAAGCGGGCTCCAGGCCTGAAGCTGCATGTTCTCCAGTCGGCAAAATTCAAGCGTGCCTTCCGGGAAAATGCCGTCCTTGCCGGCGGTTTGGTTGATGTGAATCCCTTGGTCGATGAAATCCGTGTAAAGCAAATTCATTTCCAGCTGATTCGCCACGAGCGGCGCTTTACAGTAAGCCTGAAGCAGCTTGATCTGGCCTGCCCCCATGTTGGAAACTCCGAAATGGCGCACCTTGCCGGACTCCGTCAGGCGCTCGAACGCTTCCGCCACCTCTTCCGGCTCCACGAGCGCGTCGGGACGGTGCAGCAGCAGGATGTCGATATAGTCGACCCCCAAACGCTCCAATATCCCGTCGACACTCGCGAGAATGTGCGATTTCGAGAAATCAAACTGATGGGGCTTGCCCGGTCCCCGATCGAAGCGGATGCCGCATTTGGACTGAAGGATGAGCTTGTCCCGCAGGCCCGGCTTCTCCTTCAAAACGAGCCCGAAGGTTTGCTCCGCTTTCCCCATCGTATAAATATCCGCATGGTCGTACATCGTAATGCCGGACTCCATCGCGGCTTCGACCGCCTCCCGGGCCTGCTCCACATGTGCGGACGTAATCGGCTCGCTGTCCCAGTTGCCGCCCAGCGGCATGCAGCCGAGGATGAGGCGGCTTGCCTGTATACCTCTGCGGTGCAGAGGAATTGTTGTAGACATTCGGTTGTTCCCTCCCGTTAACGGATCGTTGTATTCCATACCAATTAATTATAAGGTTTCGGCGGCCGCGATATAAGTACTGAAATGAACGTTAGGTAGTTCGCTCAGGTATAGTAAGGCGTCATAATTGCTTGTCAGCCGTCATAGGCATAGGACAAAGGGTTACCGGGACAGTCGAAGCGCTCAGCGGAAAAAGCGGCTCGCGCCGCCCTCGGACGATCCGGTGCCGCGGCTGCGATAGGGAGGGAACGCATATGGGGTCGGGCAATGAGAACAAGCGCAGGAGAGAGGAACGCATACGCATGCTGCTGGACCGGTCGCGTCAGACGTTCGGGCGCGCGCCCTCGGGGCCGCCGGCGGAGCCTCGCGGGATCGGATCCGCGGAGCCGCATAAATACGCCGCCGAGCCCGATCCCGAAATCGAATGGAAAAGAAAATCGAAGGAATGGCTGCGGGAGATCAACGGCGCCGACTCTCTGGGAACAAGTCAAACAAGTCACGACAGATCTCCCTTGGACCGTATGCCGTCAGGCAGCCGTATGCTTACAGGGCTGCTCCGCCGCTTCGCGCTGTCTGCCCTTGTGTTCGGCGCGGTCTGGGTCTTGTTCCGGCTGGACATGCCTGGGGCAGGGCCGGCGCGGGCGTTTGTGGTCGCCGCTTTGACCGAAGAGATGGATACCGCCGCCGTGGCGACCTGGTATCGGGATGCTTTTGCGGGAGCGCCCTCCTTTATTCCTAGCTTCGGAACGGAAGGGACGGAGAGTCGGCGCGCGGACGGAACGGTTCGGATTCCGATCGTGGCGCCGGTGCAGGGCGGATCGATTGTGCGCAGTTTCGCGGAAACGTTGAATGGCGTTGAGATCTACGGCGCTGCGGGCACGGCGGTAGCGGCGATGGAAACCGGAAGGGTCAGCGGCGTATTCATTGAGGGGCCCGGCGCCGTCCGCGTCGTCATCCGGCATGCGGACAAGGTGGAGTCCGTGTACGGCAAGCTGGCCGAAGCCGCCGTTCAGGAGGGGGACTGGGTCGAGGCGGGAGACCGGATCGGCACGCTGGCCCAGGAAAAGAACAGCGAGTTCGGCTTGCTGTTCTTCGCCGTGCAGATCGATGGAAGGTATGTCGATCCGACGGATGTGGTTCCGATTGATTAATTGGCTCGGCATTCGTTGGAACGTCCATCCGCTGTTCGTGCTGGTCATGCTCGGCTCGGTAGTGACCGGTTATTTGGCTGAGCTTATCGTGCTTTTTGCCATCGTCCTCGTTCACGAGTTCGGGCACGTTGCGGCGGCCAAAGCGTTGGGCTGGCGGGTGCGTGAGATCAAGCTGCTGCCGTTCGGGGGCGTGGCGGAGACGGAGGAAGCCGGCACTGTATCGGCAGCGGAGGAAGCCTGGGTAGCGGCGGCCGGACCGCTGCAGAACGCATGGATGGCCGCAGCGGCGTGGGCGCTGGGACGATGGGCGGGCTGGGATGAGGATTGGGCGGCCTACATTGTGCGCGCAAACATCATGATCGGTCTTTTCAATTTGCTGCCCGTGCTTCCGCTGGACGGCGGAAAGCTGCTGCAAGCAGCGATCGGCGGCGGCTTTTCGTATTATCGGACACTCCAGTGGGGAGCGGCTCTCAGCCTTGTCTTCAGCGCCGGGATGATTGTTTATGCATGGCTGCCCCTGCACGAGGGCGGGATTCAGCTGAATTTGTTTACCATCGGCCTTTTTCTGTTCGTCTCCAACTGGACATACCGCCGCAATCTCCCTTATGTATTTCTCCGGTTCTTGATGAGCCGGAACGCCGTTTCCGAGGCCAGCCGGGAGAGAGGGACGCCGGCCGAGCCGATCGTCGTCACCGGTCGTCAGACGATCGGGGGCATTCTGCGGATGCTGCGGCGCGGGCATTACCACTTGATCTATGTGACGGGCGAAGGGGGGAGGCTGCTCGGCGTGCTGCCGGAGGAGCGGATCATCGAGCGTTATCTGGAGATTGGCAGGCAGGGCGCGGCGCTGTCGGAGCTGTTCCCGTAGGCGCCTGTTCATGCAGGCTTTCCTGTAGGCGGGTAATCATGTAAAATGATAGAAAACGGCATCCGGCAGGGACGGTCAAACGATGAAGCTGAGGTTGGTGCATGTCGAGGAGCAAACGATCGAAACGGCGGTCCTGGAGGACGGCCGGCTTTTGGAGTACCACCGGGAGGCCTCTTCGGGGGGCCAAACGGCAGGAAACATCTATAAAGGCAAAGTGGTCAATGTGCTTCCGGGCATGCAGGCGGCGTTCGTCGATATCGGGCAGGGCAAGAACGCGTTCCTGTACATCGATGATTTGCTTCATCCGAATCTGGAGCGGCAGCCGCAGGACAAGCCGTCCATAACTGCGCTATTGCGCGTTGGACAGGAACTGCCGGTCCAGATCGTCAAGGAGCCGCAGGGCGGCAAGGGAGCGCGCGTAACGACGCACTATTCGCTCCCCGGCCGTTTTCTCGTCTACATGCCGCATGCCGATTATGTCGGCGTCTCCAAAAAAATCGGGTCGGAAGCGGAACGGTCGCGTCTCCGGCAAGCGGGAGAGGAAATCCGCGAGGCGGGCGAAGGCATCATTCTGCGGACGGCGGCGGAAGGCGAAAGCCGGGAGTCGCTCGGCAAGGACGCCGCGCATTTGCGCCGGCTCTGGCAAAGCGTGACGAGACGGGCTGAGCATGCGCCGGCACCGAACGAGCTTCACCGGGAAGTCGGTTTAATGCAGCGGATCGTTCGGGATATGCTGGATGTCGAAACGGATCGGATCTGGATCGACGACGAGCGGGCATTGGCCGAGGCTCGCGCCATGATCAAGGAGAAGGCGCCCGCCATGGAGTCGATGCTCAGGCTGTATTCCCCCGCCGGCCGGGCTGCGCTATTTGAGTCGCACGCCGTCTACCCGCAGCTGGAAAAAGCATTCGCCCGCAGAATTCGGCTTGCCAGCGGGGCTGATCTGGTCTGGGACCAGACGGAAGCGCTGACGGTTATCGACGTAAACACAGGCAAATATACGGGCTCCACCGATT
>NZ_KK082117.1 GCF_000598065.1 Paenibacillus darwinianus
AACTAAGAAACTCCTTTTTTGCTGTCCGATTTTCTTAGTCCATTATAGAGGCGCGAACGAGGCGCATTTGCTAAAGAATGGCCATGTTGGCGTTCTGGGTCATATCGCTTGTTTCGATAGTGAGCGAAATAAGCATTACTATGCCATGGTTTTTTCAATAAACCCCGAAACCTGCGAAAAAACGCCAATGAAGATTATAGCGGTCAGAAACGATTTCCCGAGGGGACCCGGGAAGCGTCCGGATCTTGAGGATGTTATATTCAGCGGCGGGCTCATACGATTAGGCAATGGCCGGGCGATACTTTCCGTCGGCGTCAGCGATGCGGAAGCCTATCGCATTGAAATTCCAGATCCTTTTATTGAATATGAATAAGAAATAAGAAAAGGCAAACGTTTGACAAGATTGTCCGGTCATGATACGCTGTATTTGACAAGAATTTATTGTCAAAAGAGAGCAGGCGCAACAATATGAGCAACTCCATTCAGTTAAATGAACGTGCGAGTGTATTCAAGTCCCAAATGAAGCAAAGCAGAAAGCAGGGACTCATTCCCGCTGTATTATATGGGAGAGGCAAAGATACGGTAGCAGTAGAAGTGAATGAAAAAAAAGTGCTTGATGTGCTCAGGAAGAATCCGCGAGCAATCTTGCAAGCTTCGTTCGAGGCGGGTGTCGTGCCGGTCCTTATCCAGAGCATTCAACGGGATACGTTGACGGGGAAGCTGATACATATCGACTTCCACCATGTGAACATGAATGAAAGCATGAACAGCAAGGTGACGATTCACTTTGCCGGAGAGGCCGTTGGCGTAAAATCCGGAGGGGTCCTGCAGGTCGAAATGTACGAGGTTGAGGTTCGCTGTATGCCGGACAAATTGCCGAGTACCATGGAAGTCGATATAAGCGGCCTTGCAATCGGCGATCAGCTTCTTGTATCCGATCTTATTTTCCGGGATGGAGTCATGGTGTTATCCGACCCGCAAGCCGTTATGATCCAGATCAAAACCGTACAAGAAGAAGCGGTAGAAACACCTTAGTCCAATTTATTAAAAACAGTCGCCTCTGCCGGCAACCCCCCCTATGGTAACAGTGCAAAGAAGCGTTCATCATTGTATGGACTCACGGCACTGTTAACGAAGGGTTTTTTGTCGCCGAACGTTTTTTTGCATCCTTAATTATGCGGCGGCAAAAGCCCTGCCGGCAACCGACAGGGCTGGATGACTGGATTTGGGGGAGGGATTTTACGCGTCTTCGTCTTCGTCTTCCGCTTCGGCCTCTTCGGCGTCCGCATCCGCGATGCTTTCCTCAGCCGCCGCGTCTTCCGCGGCTTCGCCGGATACCGCTTGCTCCGGTTCATCAGCGGCTTCCCGCTCATCTCCCGTCCCTTCGACGGTTTCGTACAGCTCCGCGCCGCCCGCTGCCGTTTCCTCCGCCGCCTCGGACAATTCCAGACCGCTCAATACCTGTTCTTGCTCTCCCATTGCGAATCCCTCCATCGTTTTTCACACGTATAGGTGCAAGTCCAGTATATGCTTGCGTATGTACGGAAACTGTCGATTGATGAGGGCGATTATTAATTTTAGATTACACTTTCGTTACTTCCTCGCGCCGGGTTAATATATGAGAAAAAGCAATAGCATGGAAAGGTGATCGCATGAATTCGATTCCAAGGCTGCTGATGGCCGCCGGCGCCGTTCTTTTCATCGTCGGGCTCGTCTGGATGATGGTCGGCAAATCTATTCCTCTCGGCAGACTGCCGGGCGATATCGCGGTCGAAAAAGAAAACGTCCGCTTCTATTTCCCGATCGCGACCAGCATCGTCGTCAGTGTCGCCCTATCGCTCATTTGGTATCTGATACGTTTGTTTATGAAGTAGCGCGCCCGGCTCCAATTCCGTAAAAAGCCTTGGCATTGGCGAGCAGCCTGGCCGCTTCCTCGGCTGGCAGCGTTCCGCGAAGCTCCGCAATCCGCAGGACGACGTCGGCCGCCATGACCGGGCTCGTAAGCCTTCCCTCGTACGGTCCCTCAAAGGGCCAAGGACCGTCCGTCTCGGTCATGAGCCGGTCCGCAGGGTAGCGCCGGACCAAAGCCGTCATTTCCTCCTCGTAGGCGACGTCCGGCGTGACCGACACGAAATAGCCGTTCGACGCCATTCGGCTGATCGTCTCCTCCGGGCCTTTGAACCAATGGAAATGAGCCCTCCGCACGCCGTATTTCTCCAGCAGCGCGCACGCCTTGGCCGCATCCTCATAAACGGCGTGCAGCACGATCGGCCGCTCCAGCTCGGCGGCCAGCGCCGCGAACCGCTCCAGCAGTCGAAGATACGGCGCTTCATCGAATGCTTCCCCAGCGGCCTCGGCCTCCGTCCGCGTGTAATACGGCAGGCCGACCTCGCCGATCGCGAACGGCTCGCCCTCTCTATGCCGCTCGCGAATCCACGCGAACAGTTCTTCCTCTTCTTCCGCCGAAGGCAGCGGCCGCTCGGGGTGAAAGCCGTAGGCCGGCATGATCTGCTCCGGATATGCCAGCCGGAGCTCCCGGTTCGCCTGGCTGGACGCCAGGTTCATCGATACGGAGACAACCGCTTCCATCCCTGCCGCAAAAGCTTCCCGCAGCAGCGCCTTCGCCTCCTGCTCTTCGTACAGATCCAGATGAATATGGCTGTCGACCCATTTGTACCCGTAGTGCTCCGACTTCGCCTCCGTCACCCGCAACGCCCCCTGATCCAATTTGCCATGCTCTCCATTCACTTCGAAACCATTGGTTTACGGTCATTCGCCGGATCTAGAAACCGCTGTGCGCCGCCGGCTTAAGCAGCCCGTAAATGTCCTCCTTCAGCGCGTTGAAAGCCGGAGAACTCCATAACCGCTCATCCCGCGGGCGCGGAAAAGGCACCGCGATCTCCTTCAGCACCGAAGCCGGCTTGTCGGACAACACGATAATCCGGTCCGACAGCAGCAGCGCCTCCTCGATGCTGTGGGTCACGAGCAGCACCGACCGCCGGTTCGCCTCCCAGAGCGACAGCAGCCACTGCTGCATATGCATCCGCGTCAGCGCATCGAGCGCGCCGAACGGCTCGTCGAGGCACATGAGACGGCGCGGACTCAACAGCGCCCGCACGAACGATACCCGCTGCTGCATACCGCCCGACAGCACATGCGGATAAGCGTCGGCGTAGTCCGCCAGTCCGACCCGCGCCAACCATTCATGCGTCAAGCGGCGGGTGTCGCCGACGCTCACGCCGGCAATTTCAAGCGCCAGTCCGACGTTGCCGGCCACGGTTCGCCATGGCAACAGCGACGCTTGCTGCGGCATGTAGGCGATCAGCCCTCTCCGGCCCGTCACGTCCAGGCCTTCGATTCGAATCTTGCCCGCCTCGGGGCGCTCAAGACCGCCGATAATCTGGAACAGCGTGCTTTTGCCGCTGCCGGACGGCCCGACGAGCGACACGAATTCGCCGTCGCCGACCGTAAGCGAGACTCCGTCCAGCACCGGAACGCCGTCGAACCGCTTCGATACCGCATTCACTTCCAGCGCAGGCTTCATTCGGCCTTGCCCCCTTCCCGCTTAGGCTGCCAGCGTACGAAAGGACGCTCCGCCAGCACGACGATAACGAACAGCAGCAGACTGAACAGCACCACGATCGCCGTTCCGGCAAAAACGCGCGCCGTCTCGAACCCGTTCGCCGCAAGCTTCATGT
>NZ_KK082118.1 GCF_000598065.1 Paenibacillus darwinianus
GGACGCACGGCACTCGCGGCGACCGCACGGGCGGCTCCCGCCGCAGTGTGATCCAGAACGCCGAATGGCCGTTCCAGCGCAGCTATTGGCCCTCACAGTGGTATGTCGAGAACGTGTAACCGAAACGGAGGTAAACGAATACGTTATAAGTAACGAAAGCCTATCGTCAGCATAGACGATAGGCTTTATCTTTTTCCCCCGAGGAGTGAACGAATGCCCGCCGCCGACTTGCCCGTTCGCCGTATTATCGTCGAGCCTTACTTGTGGAGCCGGCTGCATCAAGATCCTTGGAACCGAAGCTCCATCCCCGTACAAATCGCGCTTAAAAACCGCACCCTCGACGCCCGGATCCGAATCCGCGGCGGACATACGCGCAGCTACCCAAAGAAGTCTTACGAAATCAGCGTGGAAGGCGGCCTCACCTTTCATTGGAACACCGAATACGATGACCCGTCGCTCATTCGAAACGCCCTGTCATTTTATTTTTTTAACCGGATCGGTCTGCCCGCTCCCCGCACCTCGCACTGCCGTTTGTCGGTTAACGGCTCGTCGCTCGGCGTTTATTTGGAAATCGAAGCCGTAAAACCGATATTTTTCCGCGCGCGCCGGATCGGGCAGCGGTCGATTGTGTACGCCGTCAACGATCACGCCCATTTCGGCCTGATGGACTCGGATAGCGGGGATGCGAAAAGCAGCCTGTTCTCCGGCTACGAGAAGGTTGCCGGCGACAACGCGGCGTCCGTTCGATTGGTCCGTTTCATTCACGACATCAACCGGCTGAAGGGCGCTGCGCTGCGGCGCAGAATTGCCGCCAAGCTTGATACGGCCGTCTATTTGCGCTGGCTTGCCGGAGCGGTTTTGACCGGAAATTATGATGGCTTCGAGCAAAACTACGCCCTTTACGAGCATGCCAATACCGGCAAATACCGGATCATTCCCTGGGATTACGAGGGTACGTGGGGGAGAAACTGCTACGGAAATCCGTGCAAAAGCGATCTTGTCAACATTCAAGGCTATAATATACTGACTGAAAAACTGCTAAGCTTTCCCGTTTACCGGAATGCCTACAAACAGCTGCTTAAGAAATTGCTGAGAACCATTTTCCGCGAATCGGCGCTCATGCCGGTCGTCAACCGCATGCATGGCCGGATCGCCGACGACATCCGCGCCGACACCACCCGCAAGCATCCATACAGCGTGTTCCAGTCGGAGCCCGGATTCATCCGCAGCTATATTAGGGAACGAAGAAGCATCGTCCTGGCTGAACTTCGCAAGTGGAAATGAAGGCTGTTATGCTATGCAGCTGAACGGTCGTTTTGCATCCGGCGGATGTACGCGATCGTTAGCAGTTGAGTCCGGAAGCCGGTCTGCGGGGACGGGAAAAGACGAGGGGACTGCAATCTTAATACGCCAATGCAGCCGCTAGAGCTACCCGAGCCGGCGCGCCGGCTCGCTGTAACCAAGCAAAGTCAATCTTAATAAATATCCATGCTCAAGTATCGCTCGCCGGTGTCGGGAGCGATGCACAGGACGCGACGTCCTTCGCCGAGCCGCGCGGCCACCTGCATGGCGGCCCAAACGGATGCGCCCGACGAAGGTCCGACCAGCAGCCCTTGCTCCCGCGCCAGCCGCCGCGTGACGGATAACGCATCGTCATCGGATACTTGTATGATTTCGTCATATACGCTGGTGTTCAAAATCGCAGGCACGAAACCGGGGCTGGTTCCGACAAGCTTATGCGGTCCCGGCACTCCGCCGGAAAGCACCGGTGAGCCTGCGGGCTCGACAACGGCGACATGCAGTCTCGGCAGCATCGATTTCAACGTTTCACCCGTACCGGTAATCGTCCCTCCCGTACCTGAGGTAGCAACGAATGCATCCAGCCGACCGCCCGTCTGACGCATGATCTCATCCGCTGTCGTTATGCGGTGGATGTCCGGATTCGCCGCGTTCTCAAATTGATTCGGGATCATGCTGCCCGGTATTTGCGCCTGCAACTCCTGCGCTTTGCGGATGGACCCGGGCATCCGCTCGGCAGCCGGCGTCAGCACGACTTCCGCGCCATAAGCGCGCACCAGCTTGATGCGCTCGACCGTCATATTGTCGGGCATGACAAGTATAAGCCGGTAACCCTTAACCGCCGCATTCATCGCCAGTCCGATGCCGGTATTGCCGCTCGTCGGCTCGATAATCGTACCACCGGGCTTAAGCAAGCCCTCACGCTCGGCCGCTTCAATCAGCGCGAATGCCGCGCGGTCTTTCACGCTACCGCTCGGGTTGAACCGCTCCAGCTTGACAAGCACTTCCGCCGATCCCGGCTCTGTAATCGACAGCCGGACTGCGGGTGTTTCTCCGATCAAATCCGTTATTTGATTCACTACTCTCGGCATATCTTTTCCCCTCCCATGAGCGCCTTATGCGCCAATCCATTCATGTTTGAACTTTTTCACTGCCCGTGAGCCTGCCGCGCAGCAGCAGCCAACCGGGCAGTGGAGCCGCGCCGACGATCAGCAGCAGCCAGACCAGCGCTCCCGCCGATTCGGTCGTCGCCACCACCGACAAATAAAGGACCAGTCCGATGACACGTCCGGCAATCAAGCCCGACTCCCGGAGCACAATGAGCTCTTCCCGCCGCCCCGCGCTGGCCTCGGACGCGCCGATCAAATCGAACACCGCCGACGTCATCGGTATGACATACAAGGGCATGAAAAAAGCGGTTGCGATTCCGAGCCACAGCATCGTGCCGTATACGACGCCGATGAAGAGCAGCAGCGTAGACATCGATACGGCAAACGCTCCGATCAGCATCGCCTTGCTTCTGATGCCCGGCTTGAGTAATCGCCCCGCCAGCCAGAAGCTTACAAGCGCAACAACGCCGCCTTTGCCTGATTCAATCATATGGGATGCTGCTTCTGATGTCGACAGAAACACGAGAAGTCCGAGCAAAAACCCGAAGACTCCCTCGCGGATGCCCTGAAACGCAAGCGATGGCATCACACGCCGCCATGGACTACCTTTGCACCCAACCTGCCGGATGCCGTAAAGCCAATCATATTGTCCCAACGTTTTGCGCTTGGCGAGGAAAAAGCTCACCGCCGCCGCCGTTGCAAATAAGAGCAGCGACGCCGTAAAAACGATCCGGTATCCACCTGCCCCGAAAGCGCCGATCACGACGCCCGAAATCCAAGGAGCCATCATGCCGGCGCCCGAGCCGAGCAGTCCGCCCCAGCCGTTAAACCGATCACGGTTGCCCGGCTCCGTTATTTCAAAGTATACAACATTATAAGCCATCCAGAAAAAGCCCATGGCCATGCCGTTAAGGATGCCGAGCGGCACGACGTGGCGGCTGGCGGCGGGTCCGAGCAGCAGCACAGCCAAATAAAACATGCCGGATAAAATAAGACCGGCCCGCAAGCTGTTCATTTTGTTGTATCGCTTGACCCATTTGCCGACAATCCAGAACGTAAGCCCCGACATAAGATGCTGAGAAAGCGCAAACCAGCCGATCGGCGCAAACG
>NZ_KK082119.1 GCF_000598065.1 Paenibacillus darwinianus
GAGAAAATGTTCCTGCTTGGCACTGTTGCCGACGCGGGCAAAGCCGTAGACCGTTGGAGCGGCATTGCGGAAGCGGCCGCGGCGGCGGGACGGCTGCCCGATCATCAGGCGGCATCCGCCCGCAGGTTTCTCGATTGGATTATGCCGCTGGTCGTGAAACAGGGCGAGCCGATGCAATCGTCGATCGACCAAGGGCAGGAGACGTCGGAGAGCTTGCGTGAGCAGGCGGAATCAAGAGGCTGGCGCTTTGGCGTGGCGCCGGCGGCGTTGCTCGGCGTCGAATCGGCGGCAGCTTCCCAGCCGGACCAGGCGGCCGAAGCCGCGCTTCACGAGCGGCTGGCGGCGATCGAGGCGGCGGCCCCGCTGCCCGGCACGCCGGCAGCCGGAACGATCGAGGAGCGGCTGTCCTGGCGTTATCCGCTGCAGGCGGCGACCGTCGTCGCAGCGAAGACGTCGGTGACCGAGATGAAGCGGCTCATTGCGGAGGAGCAGCATGAAGCCGATGCGGAGCGCTATGAAGAGGCGGCGACGGAATGGACGTCTTTGGTCCGCTCCCCGCCTGTCTCAGCCGGACGAACCGCGCCAACCGGACCGGCAGGACCAGCGGGCGACTCCTACACCTATAGGCTGCGCCGGCCGCGTTTTATGGAAGAGAAGGCGCTGACGGCAGCCGAGAAAGGCACGGTCAGCCATCTTGTTATGCAGTCGATTCCGCTGGACGGTCCGAAGGACGAGGAGTCGATTCGCGTTTTCGTGGAAGGGATGGTCAGCCGTCTGCTACTGACGCGGGCGCAGTCCGAGGCGGTTGACGCCGCTTCGGTCGCATCGTTTTTTGCCGGAGAGCTCGGCAGTCGGCTGGCTGCCGCGCAATGGGTCAAGCGCGAGCTGCCCTTCAGCTGCACCGTGCCCGCCGGGCGTGTGCATCGGACGGCGGCGGCAGACCCGTCCGTGGCAGGGGAATCGGTGCTGATCCAAGGCGTCGTCGATTGCCTGTTCGAGGATGAACGGGGGCTGGTGCTGCTTGATTACAAGACGGATCGGATTGATGGGAAGGATTGGGAGCGGGCGGCGGAGCGCCACCGGTTCCAACTGGAGCTTTACGCCGAGGCGGTCGGCCGCATACTGGGGAAGCCCGTGACGGAATGTCATGTATTTTTCTTCGATGGCGGGCAATCGGTGCGATTGCAATGACGGATTGGGCTCGGCCGGTTTGCCGGCCGGGCGATTACATATAGGATCAAGGGAGGACGCCCATGCGTATTCTTCATACGGCAGACTGGCACTTCGGCCGGACGCTCGAGGGGCGCAGCAGGCTGGAAGAGCAGGCTGCGTTCGTGGACGAGTTGGTGGAGGTGGTGGAACGGGAAGCGATCGATCTGGTGCTCTTGGCGGGCGACGTCTATGATTCCGTTAATCCGCCCGCTTCTGCGGAACAGCTGTTCTATGAGGCTTTGTCGCGTCTGGCTGACGGGGGCAGGCGGACGGTGGCCGTGATCGCCGGCAATCACGATCAGCCTGAGCGAATCGCGGCCGCATCGCCGCTCGCCGAGCGCAGCGGCATCCGGCTGGCAGGCCTTCCGATGGCCGCGCCTTTAGATATCGGTATTGCGCGCACCGGCGAGAAGGCCATGATCGCGGCGCTTCCGTACCCGTCTGAATCGAGGCTGCGGGAGCTGTTGAGCGACGATGCTGACGAAGCGAAGCTGCGCAGCGCTTATTCGGAACGGGTGGGCCGGCTTATGCGCGCCATGGCCGAGCATTTCCGCAACGATACGGTGAACCTGGCGATGAGCCATATTTATGTGCTGGGCGGCGTTGAAACCGATTCGGAGCGGCCGATTCAGGTCGGCGGCGCGTATACGATCAATCCGGCCGCCCTGCAGATCGGGGCGCAATATACGGCGCTCGGCCATCTTCACCGTCCGCAGCGGGTGCACGGCGACGAAACGGTGCGTTACAGCGGATCCCCGCTGGCCTACAGCTTTTCGGAATCGGGACAAGCCAAATCGGTTGTCGTTTTTGACGCGGAGCCCGGCATGGCGGTATCGCCCCGTGAGATACTGTTGAGAAGCGGCCGCCCTGTCGTCCGATGGAAAGCGAAGAACGGCATGGCTGAAGTATTCGGCTGGCTGGACGAAGGACGCGATGCCCGGGCATGGATTGACCTGGAGATTGCCATGACCGATCTGATTACGACTGAGCAAATCCAGCAGCTTCGCAAGCTCCACGACGGATTGCTCCATATCAGGCCGATCTACCCCGATATGGAAGGGTGTGCGGAGAGCGAAGCGTCTGTGCGGGAGCGTTTGCCGGTAGAGGAGCTTTTCCGGCGCTTCTACACCCGTCAGACCGGCGGCGCGGAACCGGATGCGGAAACGGTCGCTTTGTTTATGGAACTGATCGCGGAGCATGAGGAACCGTCTGCCGGCGCCGTCCGGGACGATGATAACGAAAGCCGCTCACACGGTGCGGAAGCCGATAACGGGGAGGCGACGGCATGAAGCCGATCCGGCTTAGCTTAAGCGGGCTGCAAAGCTACAGGGAATTGCAAACGGTTGATTTCGACGCCTTGTGCGAAGCGGGCGTGTTCGGGATTTTCGGTCCGACGGGCAGCGGCAAGTCGAGCATTCTCGACGCCGTTACGCTGGCGTTGTACGGCAAGGTCGAACGGGCGGCGAACGGGACTCAGGGCATTATGAATCAGTCGGAGAAAATGCTGTCCGTCGCGTTTACGTTCGAGCTGTCAGGTCCCGGCGAAGCGAACCGGTTCCGGGTCGAGCGCCAATTCAAACGCGGCGGCGACGTCTCCGTGTCGAGCGGCGTATGCCGGTTCATCGAGATGACGCCGCAGGGCGAGGCAGTGCTGGCCGACAAGCTCGCCGATGTGAACCGCTGCGTCGAGGAGCGGATCGGCCTGACGATGCAGGATTTCACGCGCGCGGTCGTACTTCCGCAGGGCAAGTTCGCGGAATTTCTGTCGCTCACCGGCAAGGAGCGGCGCCAAATGCTGCAGCGGCTGTTCTCGCTGGAGCGGTTTGGAGACGGGCTGACATCCCGCCTCAGCCACCGCGTTAAAGCGTCCGAAGGAGCGCTGGCCGAAACGGCTGCCGAGCAGCAAGGGCTGGGAGACGCCTCGCAGGCATCCCTTGAAGCGGCAGCCTCCGCGCAGCTGGAAGCGGCGGCGCTCGCGGCCAAAGCGCGCGAGGCGCTCGCAGCCGCCGAGGCCGAA
>NZ_KK082120.1 GCF_000598065.1 Paenibacillus darwinianus
GCCCGGCGGGCAGTTCCCCGGCGGCATGATGCCCGGCGGGCAGTTCCCGGTTTATCCCCGGCGCTTTATTCCTGTGGTGATGAAGGGCGGCGATTCATTCCCCGAGGTGACTTGGGCGTACAACGTGCCATACCGGGACGGCTTGACGATATTTCAAGCGTTGCTTGAAACGGGAGCTGTACGTTTCGGTCTGGACGGACAGTTCCAATACGTAGACGGAATCGAGGTTGACCCTAGCCGCGGCGTGCAGACCGCTATTCTGCTGAACGGGCGCAAGGTTCCCGAGGAATATCTGGCTCATCAGCTGGAGCCCGGTGACGAGCTCGGTCTCGAGGTGTTCGCTTAACCCGCTCAGCCCAGCCCCGATTTACAAAGGAAAGTAACACAAACATCCCGGACCGCTTCAAAGGGAAGCGGCCCGGGATGTTTTCCTATTATTAATATGCGCCTGACACCATTTGGCGGGACCTGCTATCTGCAATATACCAAATAAACCGATTGCCACACCCGGCAAACAGTTTTTTTATTTCACAAGCTTATTGATCGTTGTCAACAATTCGTCCAGAACGTCGTGATCCCCTGCCTCGATGCGATCGACCACACAGCTTTTCATATGGCCCTCGAGCAGCAGCTTGCCTACCCCGTTCAGAGCCGATTGCACGGCCGCGATCTGATTCAACACATCGTCGCAATAAGTATCCCGCTCAATCATGCCGCGGATGCCGCGGATTTGCCCTTCGATCCGGTTCAAACGGGATCCGATCCCTGCCTTGAATTTATCCGAATGATGGCTCTTGCGATCCGTTCCCTCACCGGGTGCGCAGCATTCATCCGTTTCGGATAAACCTGCGGCAGGAATGTGTTCCGTCTCCAATGCGATCACCTCCGACGATGAAATACCGGCAGCTGCGGGTACAACGTTAACCGTTCACCGCCGCCATCTCCTTTTACTCTAACATACCCCCTGAGGGTATGCAAGCCTGGTTTGACCTCATGTTTGACCTCAACTCGCTCTGCGAGTTCGACGGTCCGCGCTCCCGCAGCTATTACATTAAGCTGATTCCCGATGAATAATTCAGGAAAATTCAGCCATCCTATACCGGGGATATCCATATCCACTAATCCACACAAACCGGAGGGTACACATGTATACACAGAACGTTTCCCAGCAATTTCAGCAATGCGACGCGGTCATTCAGCAGCTGGTGCAGCAGACACGGCAAACGACGCAGATGTATCAGCAAATGCTGCAGCAGGAGCAGCAGAACGCGACCCTGCTCGAGCAGCTTGCGCAACGCGAGCGCCTGGCGGTTCAAAATTTGCAAATCGCCATTCAAGGCCATGACACGGCCGTTCAACAACTGCAGCAAATTTCCGACATTTGCAATCGGCTGGAGAGCTCCGTTCTGTCCGCGAACAATGCCGCGTTATCCGGTCAGAACAGCATTTACGGGAGCATGAGCCAGCGCGGCTACTGAACCCCGGACCGGTGCACGAAAAACAGACCGCCCTGCGCGCCATTCATTCGGCAACCGGGCGGTCTCTTTTTTGCGGTAATCATCTGACGTATGCAGGCGGTATTCCTCAATCCCGCTCCACCAGATTCCGGTTAAGATACCCCTCCAGCGTCTTCGTCAAATCATGCACCGTATAGGCCAGATCATAATTCTCATAAGCGAGCTCGCATGCTGCCTGATAGGCCATATCGTAATCGTAATGAGCAAGATGGCTTTCGATCACATCCTCGGGCAAGCCGATTCCCCGCTGGCGCTCCGTGACGGTTTCCCTGTCCGCATAAATGCAAATCCGCACAACGCGGTCTCCATACATCCCCTTCAGAATTTCCGCACCGTCGCGGTTAAGCACCACATAAACGCGGCCATTCGCCTGAATGCTCTGTTCAATATCGTATTCTCGGATGCCATAACGGTGCGTTCCGATCGTAACGCTTTCGAGAAATTCATCCTGCTCTTCCAACTGATCGTAGAGCGCGTCCGATATAAAATGATAGTCCTGCCCGTTGACCTCGCCCGGCCGCGGCTCGCGCGTCGCATAAGAAATCACCTTGGGGATGCCTAATGTTTGCCCCGCTGTGTATGCCACCGTTTTGCGCCCCGATCCGTCCGGACCGGTAAACACAAAGATCAATTTCCTGTCCTGCGATTCATACATGCCGTTAACCTCCTTCATTCTGAAAGCGAGATTCCGTAGTCATGTTCTGAATGTGACGGTGCGCCCAATCGGTCTATCTTACCTGCGATGTTTAATAACATGAGTTATGCACTTGCAGGTAGAACATGGGAAAAAGCAGATTCTCCCCAGAACATTCGAATCTCATTAGGCCAAAATAACTGAATAAGTCTTGCAAAGCGTACTGCCTCTGTGCCAATATCAAGAGAGATCGTCTGAGTCCCTGAGCGGGTTTTGGAGCGGATCTGACAACGAGTGTGGAAGAGGCAGCGGACCATTTCACCGTGGGTGCAGCCATCGCCATCACTCGTTT
>NZ_KK082121.1 GCF_000598065.1 Paenibacillus darwinianus
AGCCATCACGCCGACGAACGCGAACTGCAGGGCCGGCTCCGGCCATAGCGCGTAAGCGGCGCACAGGGCAAGGCCGAGCCCACCGTTCGCCCACACCTGACCCGCATCCCGTCTGCCGCTTTTTGCATAGTTCGCCTCCGCCTCGGCTTTGGCGCGATGCCGTTTTTTCCATTTCGACCAGAACGTCGATGAGATGAAAAACGCCAGCAGCGTACCGAACCAGAACGGCCCGCCCAACACGATGAAAGCCGTGCCCATCAGCACCGCCGACCACGCGCCGGACGCGGACAACGAGGATTTGCGGTAGGCGATCCATCCGACAAAGCCGCTGCCGGTCAAGCCGAACACCAGTCGCAAGGCGGCCTCCCCAAGGCCCCAATCCGTTATAACCATCGCTCTCCTCTCCCGTTTATGTCGCGCCTCTGCCGAACAGCCGCTTGAACCACCCTGCGAGGGGCTGTTCGCCGAACGCGGCGCCATAACGGTCCGGGAAATTCGTGCATATCATGATGTCCGGGCTGATGGCCACAAGACGACGCATACGCTGCGGGTCGTTCACCGTCCAAGCCATAACCTCCAGCCCGGCTTCCCTGTACAGGGCCATACGCTGGCGGTTCAGATAGGTATAGCCGATCGACAGAAACGACGCGTCCAGTCTTCTCAGCTCCTCCACGAGAAAAGCCGGCGCCCCGTCGATGATCAAACCGGTCTTCACTTTGGCAGACAGCTTCCGCACCTTTTGGAGCGCCGTAGGATCGAACGAGGTGATGACCGTTTCTCCTTCGACTCCATGCCCGCGAAGAAGATCGACGACCGCTTTCTCCAATCGCGGATAACGGCCTCCGTACGTTTTCAATTCGATATTCAGGCGGCACCGGCCTTTGGTCGCCCGTATGACGTTATCAAGCAACGGGATCGTCTCGCCGGCGAATTCGGAAGAGAACCATTTACCGACATCCATCGCAGTCAGCTGCGCGGCGTCGTAATCGGCCACCTTTCCTTTTCGTTTGGCCGTGCGCTGCAGCGTTTCGTCATGAATGACGACGGGTATCCCGTCCCGCGACAGCTGGACGTCCAGCTCAATCCATTCGACGAACGGGAACGACATTGCCTTCCTCATCGCGGCCATCGTGTTTTCCGGCGCCAGGCCGGACGCTCCGCGGTGCGCCACGCATCTGTTTTTCAATCCTTTACCTCCGTCCGGCTTCGTCATTTGGCTGTAATCCGACCTTCATTGTCGATCGCAGCGTGGAATGACAGGCTCTCGACCCGGTTTGATCCGCTCCGGCATCGATATAATGGCGCGCCAGATTTTTCTGGCGCTCGTCCGGGTAGTCTGCTTTTTCCGTGCCCAATGAATGCACATAAACTTTCTCCGGACGCAAAGACCGCGTATATGGGAAAGTTATGTTTAAGGGCACGGAGTTATGACAGGTATAATAGGGACGGCCAGCTATGTCGGCCCGGCGTCGGCTAGTCCAGCAGCTCCGCAACCGCCGAAAGCGCAGTTTCCTTGCCTTGACGGATGCAGTCGGGCAGGCCGATGCCGTCGAATGCGGCACCTGTCGCCCAAACGCCGGGCAGCGTCTCGGCCAATTGCAGCTTGAACGCCCGGCTGCGCTCGACATGCCCTACGGGATACTGCGGCATCGAACGCCGCAGCCGGGTTACCTCCGTGAACAGCGGCTTGGCCCTGATCCCCAAAATTTCACGGATGTCTTGGAGTACGATCGCCGACAACTGCTCATCGGGCAGTTCGACCGTGTCTTCGTGCCCGGCCCGTCCGACATAACAGCGCAGCAGCACCTTGTCGGGCGGACTCGTATGCAGCCATTTCGTCGACGTCCAGGTGCAAGCCGTAATGTGCCGCCCTTCCGTACGCGGCACAAGAAAACCGGAGCCTTCGAATTCGAGGCCGAAGGCTTCCTTGTCGAACGCGAGCACCACGTTCGCCACAGATACGTAGCGTACGCTCTCCAGCATCGACACATCGAGATGCCCCGAGAGCAGGCGCGCGGCATCGAACGCCGGCGTCGTGACGATGACGGTGTCCGCCTGCACCGTCTCGCCGCTGTCGAGCCCGACGGCGTAGCGCGCGCCTTCCGCCTCTCCGGCATCGGCGGCCTGGTCGATAACGCGAAGCGAGGCGGCACGCACGCCCATCCGCCGATCGGCAGCAGCCAGCTCGCGGTCAAGCGCCTCGACCATCGAGGACAGGCCGTTCTTGAACGTCAGGAACGTGACGTTCCCGAACCGGCCGCCCGTTCCCGCTTGCGCGGAGGACGCCTTCCGGCTGCGCCGCATCCCGCGGATAAGGCTGCCGTGTTTGCGCTCGGCCTCGCGGAACTGCGGGAACGTCGCCTGCAGACTCAGCTTGTCGAGCTCTCCTGCGTAAATCCCCGCAAGGAGCGGCT
>NZ_KK082122.1 GCF_000598065.1 Paenibacillus darwinianus
CCGAGCGGTTCGCGCTCGGCGCAGCGACCGGGCAACCCGCCGCCACGATCAGCTGCAGTGCGACCGGATGGGCCGGCATCCGCACAGCGACGGTGTCCAGCCCGGCGGTCACACGCGGCGAAACAGCGCCCGGCCGAACGGGCAGCACAAGCGTGAGCGGGCCGGGCCAGAACCGCTCCATCAGCTTTGCAGCAATCTCGCCATAGGGAAGGACAATGCACTCCAGTTGCGACCGTTCCGCTATATGCACGATCAGCGGATTGTCGGACGGACGGCCCTTGGCCGCAAATATCCGCTCCACCGCCGCCGTATTCGACGCATCCGCGCCGAGCCCGTACACCGTCTCCGTAGGAAACGCCACCACCCCGCCTTCTCGCAGCAGGCCCGCGGCCTCGGCTATCGCTTTGTCCGTCGCATCCCTGTCCCCGATTACCCAAACCTTCGTCTCTTGTTTCAAATTCGTAACCTCGCAGCGTTCCGGATTTTATTTGCTACATTATAGCACAAACCCGTCAGGCAAGAAGCAAGCGCCCAGCATAAAAGCCGAAGCTCGGCGCACGGCACGCTATCTTCGGCTTCATCCTGTCGATGGTCAGCGAAACAGATTTTTGATAAATTCGGCCATCGACTGCAGCAGCTCCCATACGAAAAACTTCATTTCCGGGGCCTCCCGCTTCGGACCAGTCTCTCCATCTGTATCCGCGGTTGCTGCGGTTGCTGCGGCCGTCTTCACGCCGGTCGCATCGCCGCTCACCGAGTCCACGAAGCAGAGCGGCGGGAAAAGCACGCACCACCAGTTCTGTCCCTTGCCCTCGCCCAGCGTGATGCGCAGCGCTTCATAGTCGCCGGCGGGATAGACGCGGTTTCCGTACATTTTGGTCGGGAACGGCACGATACCGAGCTCGGCTTTAACGCCGTAATCGAAGCCCCTTGCGGCCAACTCGCGGCGGATAAGCCGCTCAAAATCGGGCAGCCGGCCGGTGATCGTCAGGCGGGCCGCCTCTATCGTCAGCTGACGCCCCCCTGCATCGTTTTCCAATTCGGCGATAATGGCATCGCGAATATGTAGTTTAACGGCCTGGTCCGCCGGCGAATCCGAATTGGCGAGAATGCGGAGACGGATCGACTCCTCGGGTATGACCTTGGCGGCGACAGCCGCATCATTCCGAAGGCCTTCCCAAGACATGACAAGCAGCATAAGGGCAAGAAACAGATAACCATAAGATGCGCGAAAAGGAATCGAATAAAAGATATGATTGCGGATGACCATGACACAAGCCCCTCTTTCGGGCGCCCGTCGGCGCTTAGCTTGCGTTCCGGAACGGTTCATAGCTCCAGTATGTCCGGCATCCGAATCTTTAAACCTCGTAAACTGCTAAAACGTCGCTAGCAGCTTACGCAGCTTGCCCTTTCCGCAAACCCCGCGGCGGCATTGGCCGGTAAATGCAAAAAGGGCCCGGCAGGCCCCCTCCGCTTTCCTGTGCCGTTAAGTTCGCGCACCAAGCACATGGCGCTCGATACCCGCATAATCCTTGATGATCCGGATTTCATCCCAATGCCCGGCCTCGCGCAGCATCCGCGCCACCGCTTGCGCTTGACCTTGACCCAGCTCGAAAGCAACGATTGCCGGCGGAGCCGCAAGCCGTGGAACTTGCGCCAGCATACGCCTGTATGGGGCAAGCCCGTCCTCGCCGCCGTCCAGCGCGAGACGGGGCTCGTGGTCACGCACCTCGAGCTGCAGCCCATCGATGTCCGCAACCGGAATATACGGAGGATTGGACACGAGCACATCGATGCGCAGCCCCGGCGCTTCACTCTGTTGCCAAGCGGCTCCGTCCGCCGCCTGATCGCCGTCCTCATCCGCCGGCGGCGCGGCGTACGGCTCAAGCAGATCGCCATGGGCGAACGCCATGCGCGCCGACACCCCGTGCCGGGCGGCGTTCAGGCGGGCGACCGTCAGCGCTTCCTCCGACAAGTCGGACGCGCACACACGCCATCCCGGACGCTGGGCGGCTAGCGTCACGGCAATGGCGCCGCTGCCTGTGCCAATGTCGACCACCGTCGGCGCGGGCAATCCGGGCCCCGGTTCGGGTCCGGCAGCCCCCGGCCATAGCCTGTCGGCTGCGGCCAGCACCGCCTCGACCAGCAGTTCGGTCTCGGGGCGGGGGATGAGCACGGCCGGCGTCACCTTGAAAGGCAGGCCGTAAAACCACTGCTCGCCGGTAATATATTGGACCGGCTCGCCGGCCGCCTTGCGCGTCACCAGCTCCCCCCATTCCGCCAACCGG
>NZ_KK082123.1 GCF_000598065.1 Paenibacillus darwinianus
ATTGCGTATCCGCTATTAGCATCCGTTTCCGAATGTTATCCCGGTCTTACGGGCAGGTTACCTACGTGTTACTCACCCGTCCGCCGCTAACTCAGTCAGGAGCAAGCTCCCGACTAAATCCGCTCGACTTGCATGTATTAGGCACGCCGCCAGCGTTCGTCCTGAGCCAGGATCAAACTCTCCATTAAAGTGAGTCGATATCGCTCATTACTTGTATAGCTTTTCCATCCTCCCTCGCAGGACAATGGGGCAGTTTCGCTCGTTGTTCAGTTTTCAAAGGGCAACTCTGATAATATACCACGCCGCTCTATCACCTGGCAAGCGCCAATGTTTTCCAGGAAAAGGCGGTTACCATTCGGCTGATAAGCATCCGTGGTTTTTCCTGATACCTCGTCGGCGGCAGGATTCATATAATAACATATTGCAACTGGCGGGACAAGCATCAATTATTTCCATTTTCATGCTTGACCGTTCTGTCTGCCAATCCCTGCAGTTTAGCGTTGGCGATCCGGCCTTCTTTGTACTTCGAACACATTCGGCTTCGCCACGGAAAGACAGCCGTCCCTGCCGAGTCGCCTCCCAAGCCAATCGACTCATACGAGTCGTTCAACGACTCGTCGAGCAGTCTTTCTTGGCCGGCGTCCTCCCGATCGTCCAAGAAATTAAATGCCCCGCATCGGTTACAGGGTCCCCAGGACATCGACAACCCCTATGCGTCCGCGAGCATTAAAGTGGGTAACGCTCCCCCATTTCGCTAGAGTAAAGGGCAGGTAATTTCTGCCCCTCCTCATCAAACCGTACGTGAGGTTTTCCCTCATACGGCTTTCCGATGTTCGTCATTCATGTGCATGCAGATTACAGAAGCGTTTTAAGTCCATATTGCATGGATAATGATTTCACATCGCTTAGTGAACTAAACCAACGAGCGCGTTGACGCTTTTTGGCGTACCACTTCGCGAGCCTCTGTACGATGTACCAATCTAATTTTGCCATCTTCTTCTTGCCGGCATTGCCGCAAGCCGACACGATCAGCATGATGATGAGCGAAAGCAGGAGCGTTTGAATGACTTTACCTTTTTTCACCAGAATCGTCCCCCGATACTTTAATATGAAAGCGATTTCTCATTCGCTTACATTTGTCATTATATGTCGTTCGATTTCATATGTCAACCGGTTGACATATCATCCGCTTGACATATTGTTTTCAGGTCCCGATCGGCTTTTTCTGAAATCGGGTGTGCACGTTACGATCTTTAGTGAAAAATCCTGCAGAAAGCCAGTAAATACGGCGGTTTGGCGGGGTTTTTGCAAAGGAGGCGATGAGAGTCTGCATGTACTTGGAGTGAGATTGAGGGAGGAATCGTTCACAGAAAAAGAACCGAACGGATAAAAGGGCATCCCCTTTCGTTCGGTGCCGTTCCCATAGGAGATCGAAGTAATTCAGGTAGATGTTCGCCAGCAGCGGTGAAATGACCCCACCTTGCGGCGTTCCTAAATCTAAGCGTCTGATGTTTCCTTCTTCCATGACTCCCGCACCTAACCACTTCTTCATCACTTCACCTTCTGGGCTTATAGAGCGTCTCTTTACGGTTTCGAAAAAAAAACTCCGTGCAGGGGAGGGTCTCCCCAGTTCACTGCATCCTCTTTCATGCCATGCCGATCCCTCTACGCCGGAGGATTCTTCGCTGTCGTTCCAAGTTCTGAACAGCTTCCATGGCCTTCGTCCAAGTGCGCGAGACTCGGCTTCCTCTCTTCCCTCTTGCGAGTCCTTTTTGACGACGCGGCAGGATTCACTTTATGTTTACGGCCTATCATGTTGCTCGCCCTGTCTCTGACAGGTGCTTTGTCGATACGCTTCTGCGCACAGATTTCGCCATACGCAGGTATCCTAGCTACACAGGGGCTTGGCCCCTCCTGTGACCGGACTTTCACCGGCTAGAAGATGCGTGCCTCTGGGCACGCCACACAACAAAAAATCCCTTGCTTTCGCAAGGGATTCTACTGATTATGTATGGTGCGGTAGAGAGGACTCGAACC
>NZ_KK082124.1 GCF_000598065.1 Paenibacillus darwinianus
CGCCTTGCGCGTCACCAGCTCCCCCCATTCCGCCAACCGGCCCGCCGGAAAAGGATCCCGCCAGTCGCGCAGCATACCCGCAGGCTCCAATTCGAGCAGATGCAGCAGCAGCCGCTCCGCATTCGCTCTGCCCTCATCAATGCCGTGCTCGGACAAATAGGCTGCGGCCTGCAAGCAGGCTTCCCCGACCGTGGACCCGCCGGCCGGTTCAAAACGCGTCGGCATTACTCCCGCTTCGTCCATTACGGACACGCTCCTCTCAACAAACGGCCGGCAAGTCAGCGCTCTTCGAGGCGCTTCCTTACCGACCGTTTACTTTTAACTTATACGACTTAAACGCCTGCCGTTGCGTTTTCCCGCTCCAGCAGCTCCGTTTGCTCCGCCAGCGTGAGCGCATTGACGATTTCCTGCATATCGCCGTTCATAACGGCGTCCAGTTTGTGAAGCGTCAGGCCGATCCGATGATCAGTCACGCGGCTTTGCGGAAAATTATACGTCCGGATCCGCTCGCTGCGGTCGCCGGTACCGACTTTGCTTTTGCGCTCGCCGGCAAGCTTCGCTTCCTCTTCCTGACGCTTGACATCGAAAATACGTGCCCTTAGCACCTGCAGCGCCTTCTGCTTGTTATCGTTCTGCGATTTGCCGTCCTGGCAGGTAGCGACGATGCCTGTCGGGACGTGCGTCACCCGTACAGCCGACTTGGTAGTGTTGACGGACTGCCCGCCGGCGCCGCTGGAGCAGAAGGTATCGACACGGATGTCCTTGTCGAGAATTTCGATTTCAAGATCCTCGACCTCCGGCATCACCGCGACGGTCGAGGTCGACGTATGAATGCGTCCGCCGGACTCCGTCACCGGAATCCGCTGTACCCGGTGCGCGCCGCTCTCGTATTTCAGCTTGCTGTACGCGCCTTTGCCGGAGATCATAAAAATAACCTCCTTGAAGCCGCCCAAATCGTTCTCGTTCACATCGAGCAGTTCTACTCGCCAGCCCTGCGAGTCCGCGTAACGGGTGTACATCCGGTACAGGTCGGATGCGAACAGAGCCGCCTCGTCGCCTCCCGCCGCACCGCGCACTTCAACGATCACGGGCAAGCAGAATACATGGACCTTCGGCAGCATGAGCAGGCGAATATGCTCTTCAAGCGCAGTCTGACGCGCGGTCAACTCCTCGATTTCCAGCTTGACCATCTCGCGCATCTCGTCATCCAGCTTCTCGCCCTGCATCGCCTTGGCGTCGTTCAGCTGCTCGATCGTATTCTTATATTCCGTGAAAGCCGCGTAAGCGTCCTGAAGATCGGATTGCTCCTTAGAGTAGTCGCGCAGCTTCTTCGGATCTGCGGCGACGTCCGGGTCGCAGAGCAGCTCGCTCAGCTTCTCGTATCGGTCCGCCAGCGCTTGCAACCGGTCCAACATCATACCTAACACCCCTAAATAAAAATTCCGTCCTATTATTATACCACAACAAAACCGGTTTCGTCCCTCGCCAAAAAATAACCGAGCAAAAGCCAATTCCCTCAGCGATCCGAGGCCTGCTCTCGCGCTCCTTTTAGCCACTATCCCTCTCGCTCAGAACCTGCTTTCGCACACCTTTTAGCCACTATCCCCCTGACTCAGAACCTGCTTTCGCACACCTTTTAGCCACCTATCCCCCTGACTCAGAACCTGCATTCCCGCCCACTCATAACGAGGAAGGCGGG
>NZ_KK082125.1 GCF_000598065.1 Paenibacillus darwinianus
CGGCCTGCCGATTCCGGCTGCGGGCGGCGTAGCCTGCACGCTGGCGCTTTTTTACAAGGAAATACCGGTTGCGCTGCTGCTTGGCAGCATGATCGTGCTGTCGTTCCTGATGGTGAGCAACATTAAATATCCGAATTTCAAGAAGGTGGGGATCCCGAAAGGCGCCGTATGGGCGATTCCGATCGTCGTCGGTATCGCCGTCGTGCTTGGCATCCTGTTCCCTCAGCATCTTTCGAAAATCCTGTTTGTTCCGCTGGTACTATACGCGCTGTACGGTTTAAAAAAAAACGTTGATCGGCGGCTGTCCAAAGCGCGCAAACGCCGTCAGGCGAAAGCGGCGGAAGAGGCCAAGTCGGAGCATAGCGCATAGATTCGAATACGAAAGAGGCTTCCCTTCGTCACGGCCAGTGACAGCGGGCAGCCTCTTTTTCACGGGATCTATTCGCATGATGTCGGTCAGGTCAGATTGAAAATGCCGAGCGTCGAGCATTTCTTGGACTCTTGCTCAATGACATCCTCGAGCTTGATGTCCAGCAAATTACTGAGGGCGGACATGTAGAACAGGCTTTTGCCGAGCTCTGTCCGGAGCACATCCTTGCAATTCTCGCATAAGCGGCCGCTCGTGTGGTGATTCAGCTTGATCTTCACTTGTTCGAGATCCAGTTCGTCGGGATAATCCTGCTTGCGGGCGTTTACCTCTATGCAGCCGCATTCGGTTACGGCCTTGGACACCGCTCGGTTGACGGAAGCTCCCGCTTGCCCGTATTTGGTCATCACGTCCAGCAAACTGCGATGGCGAAGCAGCAATTCCGATACCTGCTGCTGAAACTGCTCCAGCGTTAAGGCGCTCATCCATTCCACCTCATTTCGTGATTTGCTTTCTCCATTATTATAGAACATGCCGGCGACGATTTACAAAAAGATTTTCTAACCGAATCACAAAGGACAAGGGATGAGCGTCGACTACCCGCTCTATAGTTAAATGTTCCTCACACGGTTAACCCGTCCGAATTCGGCGCATAATGGGTAGTGGAGGTGAACGAAAATGGTCAAACGACTTATCCAATTGTTCGGCATGGCCGCGGGCGGCATGGCCGGCGATTTCGTGCATGGCTTGATCAATGCCGGCACGGTCTGGACCGATGCGGCATTCGGCGCAATGCGCCAATCGGGTGCTTATTACACGCATGTCGGCTTGGGCGCGTTGTGCGGCTTGGCCGTGGCGACGATATTCGCGGGAGCGGCGATCCGGCGGATGCACGAAGGAGCCGAATGGGCGGCTTCACACCCGACCGGCGATTTGGCGGCGGGGAGTTTCGGACTGATGGCAGGGCTGGCGGTATCGGCGCTGCTGTCTCCGGCGGTAGCCGGTTTGAGCGGAGCGGGAGTGATGGTGCCGGCTGCGCTGACGTTATTTTTCGGTTATATGGGTCTGCGGATCGGGCTCGGCAAAAAAGAAGAATTGGCGGCGGCCGCAGAGTCATTCTGG
>NZ_KK082126.1 GCF_000598065.1 Paenibacillus darwinianus
ATCCGACCGGACGGCTGTGTGATCCGCAGCTTGTCCGGCGTCTGGTTGAAGAAGGCCATATGGTGGTATTGGACGAGGCCTTCATTGATTTTCTCCCCGATGCGGATCGATTAAGTCTAATCCGGTTTGCGTGCGAGACGCCGCGCCTTATCGTCCTCCGGTCGATGACGAAGCTGTACGCGGTTCCCGGAATAAGGCTCGGCTACGCGGCAGGCCATCCGGATATGATTGCCGCGATGCGGGACCTTCAGGTGCCCTGGAGCGTCAATTCGCTTGCGCAGGCAATCGGGGAAGCCGTCCTGGGCGACAGGGCGTTCGTCGAGCGGACGACTGCCTGGCTGCAGGCCGAGCGTCCTTATTTGGCAGGCCGTTTGAGCCGTCTCGGGCTCCGTGTCATCCCCGGCTCCGCCAACTATATCTTATTCGAGCTGCCGGCGGAGACGGGGATGACGGCGGCGGATTTGCAGCGGTCGATGGGGCGGCGCGGCGTGTTGATCCGCGATGCGTCGCACTTCGCCGGTCTTAGTGCGGGCTATTGCCGCGTCGCGGTCAAGCTGCGCGCGGACAACGACCGGCTTGCGGAAACGCTGGAGGCCTGTCTCGGCGGGCCGCAGCCCGGGGAGCCGGTATACATAGATGCGCCTGATACATTCGATCTTCCGCGTCCGGCGCGCACGCTTATGATCCAGGGCACCGCCTCGGATGTTGGCAAAAGCATCCTGACCACGGCTTTATGCCGGATTTTCGCACAGGACGGCCTGCGGACCGCGCCGTTCAAATCGCAGAACATGTCGCTCAATTCCTATGTGACGTGGGACGGCAAAGAAATCGGCGTCGCCCAGGGCATGCAGGCCGATGCTTGCGGGACCCCGGCCGTTACCGACATGAATCCGATTCTGTTGAAGCCGACCGGGCATATGGCCTCGCAGGTCGTCGTGCACGGCGTTCCGCTGCGCGATTACGATGCGCGCTCCTATCGCGAGCAATATTTGAGCGAGGCGGAGCCGATCGTGCAGGAGGCGCTTGCCCGGCTGCGCCAATGCTACGATGTGGTCGTGCTGGAAGGCGCGGGAAGCCCGGCGGAAGTGAACCTGAAGGACCGGGATATCGTCAATATGAGAATGGCCGGATGGGCCGGCGCGCCGGTGCTGCTTGTGGCCGACATCGACCGGGGAGGCGTTTTCGCTTCGATCGTCGGGACGATGGACATTCTGGAGCCGCATGAACGGGAGCGGGTTGCGGGCTTTATCATCAACAAGTTCAGAGGCGACGCAAAGCTGCTCACGCCGGGTATTGAATGGCTCGAGAAGCGGACGGG
>NZ_KK082127.1:0-9659 GCF_000598065.1 Paenibacillus darwinianus
CGCCCGATCAGCATCCTTCTTTGTTTTGCAGATGACCACTAGATCATCCGCGTAACGGGTTAGTTCCCCAACTGTACCGCCATGCCGTTCCCATAGGAGATCGAAGTAATTCAGGTAGATGTTCGCCAGCAGCGGTGAAATGACCCCACCTTGCGGCGTTCCTAAATCTAAGCGTCTGATGTTTCCTTCTTCCATGACTCCCGCACCTAACCACTTCTTCATCACTTCACCTTCTGGGCTTATAGAGCGTCTCTTTACGGTTTCGAAAAAAAACTCCGTGCAGGGGAGGGTCTCCCCAGTTCACTGCATCCTCTTTCATGCCATGCCGATCCCTCTACGCCGGAGGATTCTTCGCTGTCGTTCCAAGTTCTGAACAGCTTCCATGGCCTTCGTCCAAGTGCGCGAGACTCGGCTTCCTCTCTTCCCTCTTGCGAGGCCTTTTTGACGACGCGGCAGGATTCACTTTATGTTACGGCCTAACATGTTGCTCGCCCTGTCTCTGACAGGTGCTTTTGTCGATACGCTTCTGCGCACAGATTTCGCCATACGCAGGTATCCTAGCTACACAGGGGCTTGGCCCCTCCTGTGACCGGACTTTCACCGGCTAGAAGATGCGTGCCTCTGGGCACGCCGCCACAGCAAAAAACCGCCCTAAAGGCGGCATTTCAAATGTGCGGTTATGAAATCTTCGCCTCCACGCCTTTCAGCCTATAGCTGTAAACGATCGGGATATTATTCCACTCAAGCGATTGGCTCATCACAAGGACGAATGCCGGCTCGCGGTTGGTGGGAATAGTCCAAGCCGTACGATCGTCAAAAAGCGCCTTGCGGAGCTTGTAGGATCCGAATAGGGCTTTGCCCTGGCTTGCGTTCCGGGTATCGATCCGAAAGATCAAGCGTATCTGACCAGTTACACGATACCGATCGTTGAATTCCGAAAAAATCTCGGCATCCGTCCAGTCCAGAGAAAGTACCTTATCAACGGTAAAAGTCAGTTTCTCTCCCTTGTCGTTGACCAACTGGGTCCGATTCAGACGAATGGTGCTCTCGTTCAGACGAAACGTCGCCAATTGGATGGCTTCTTTCCGACAACGGCCACTTACGAGATATGAAACCGCCGCGGTAAAGGTGGCGTAAAGATAGGGGTCTTGGTGCTCCGTCATGTTTTGGATCGGCTCCTTTTTCTTTATATGCGATTGACGCTACAAAGGTTATTGTAAAGGAAGGCAGCCGAGATGTTTGTCAGATGATGACCTCTATTTATAAGAAGTTATGTCGAAAGAATTTAAAAGACAGCCTCCCTGTGAAGTCGGCTGTCTTTTATTATTGACGAGGAATCATTAACGTTTGTTGAAAATATCGGTGAGTACGGGCACGATCTGCGATTTGCGCGACACAACGCCCTTGAGTAAAGCTTTATTATCAGCCAGCGTCACGGAATAGGCTTGCTCCACGGCGCCCGCTTCGCGTCCGAGAGCGACGGCGATGGAGTCGTTGTTCAAAATATCGGTGACCACGAAGACGAACAGATCGAGGTTTTTCTGGTTGATGATGTTCGTTAGCGCATCCTCGAGCTCGGCCTGGCGAGACAGGACGTCGTTCGTGTCAACGGCGTTCACCTGGGCGATTTCAACCTTGGCATTGCCCATCGAGAACTCTTTTGAGTCGAGCGAAATGAGATCGGCAACCGATTTGGTGCTCAGGTCCGCGCCGGCTTTCAGCATATCGAGGCCGTATGTGTCCGCATTGACGCCGGCGATCTCGGCCAATTCGCGAGCAGCCGCCACATCCTCTTCCGTGCAGGTCGGCGATTTAAACAGCAGCGAATCGGAAATGATCGCGGATAACATGAGACCGGCAACATCCTTACGGATCTCGACGCCGTTCTCCTTGTAAAGCTTCTTTAGGATCGTGGCTGTGCAGCCGACAGGCTCGGCGCGGTAGTAGAGCGGTCCGCTCGTCTCGAAATTCGCGATCCGGTGATGGTCGATAACCTCATTCACCGTTACATGGTCGATATCGTTCGCGCTTTGCTGACGTTCGTTATGATCGACTAAAATGACGTTTTTCGCTTCCGTTGCCACGTTCTCGACAAGCCGGGGAGCTTCCGTTTTGAACGTGTTGAGCGCGAATTGGGTTTCTTCACCCACAGCGCCGAGGCGGACAGCTTCCGCATTCAAGCCAAGGCTTTTCTTAAGCTCGGCGTAAGCGATGGCGGAGCAGATGGAATCCGTGTCGGGATTTTTATGACCGAAAATCAATACTTTTTCCATTCTATTTCTCCTCGTATAATCGTTATTTGGCGAGAAGAGTATACCGCAAATTCGCAGGGACAATCAAGAAGAACGGTGAAAAACGAGCGATCCCCCGCATTAAAGCGCACATACCTCGACCTCGAAGCCGAGATCCTCGATCATCTGATGATCGGCGGATACCTCCTGCCCTTCCGTCGTCAAATAATCGCCCACGAACAAGGAGTTCACCGCATACAAAGCCAACGGCTGAAGCGTGCGCAGATTGACTTCACGACCTCCCGCCGCGCGGATTTCCTTGGTTGGGCAAATGAACCGGAATAAGGCCAGCACTTTGAGTGCCTTAATGGCCTTCGTTCGTCCGGCCCCCTCAAGCGGCGTGCCCGGAATGGCGTTAAGAAAATTGACGGGTATCGAATCTGCATCCAGCTCACGAAGCGCGTAAGCCATTTCGACGATTTCGCGATCGGTTTCGCCCATCCCGATTATGACGCCCGAGCAGGGAGACATCCCGTGCAGCTTCGCTTTTTCCACCGTTTCGATCCGTTGATCGTATGTATGCGTAGTCGTAATTGAAGGATAATTGGCCCGGCTCGTGTTCAGGTTATGGTTATAGCGGTGGACGCCGGCCTCCGCGAGCCTTTGCGCCTGTCCGTCCTTCAAAATGCCGAGACATGCGCAAATTTTAAGCGGCATCGTATCGCGTATTTCCTTGACGGCTTCGACGACCTGTTCGAGCTCCTTCTCCGTAGGCCCTTTGCCGGCCGCCACGATGCAATACGTTCCTGCGCGGCGCGCCAAAGCTTCCCGGGCGCCGGCAAGAAGCGTTTCCTTGTCGAGCATCGTGTATTTCGGAACGGGCGCCGTCGATACGACCGACTGCGAGCAATAACCGCAATCCTCCGGACACAGTCCGCTTTTGGCATTAATGATCATGTTTAACTTCACTTTCCTGCCGTAATAATGGCGGCGCACTTTAAAAGCGGCCTGCATCAGCGGCAGCAGCTCATCGTCAGGCGCGCCCAGCACGGTCAATCCCTGTTCGATCGTCGGCGCAATGCCGGAAAGCGATTGCTCGGCGATGAGCTGCCAATCTGCATACGTCGGTAAAGTCATCATTCTTATTCCTCCCCGGTTTTTTAGTTAACCAATATCCAATCTATAAGTTAACAATTGTGCAATCGTATTCTAGCAAAAGAGGCTACCGGATGTAAAGCTGCTCGTTCGAAGCGACGCGACCCGCAATTCCCGCAGCAAAGCACTATGGCACCCCAACCGAAGCCTCGGCAAAGTTAACATGAAAAGACTGAATAATTTTAGGCAGACCACCTGTCATTTGATGTGTCCATACCTAAGACGAAAAGCCAGAAACCCCTATACACAAAGGATTTCCGGCTTCCATCTTTTTGTCGATTTGCAGTCAATTCGACTGCCGTTTTCTTAGATTTGAACGATTTTGCCCGTCTCCTGCGATTCAAACGCCGCCAGGATGACCTTCAACGATTTGAGCCCTTCTTCACCGGAAATGACCGGCGGTTGACCCGCAACGATGGCGTCGATGAATGCGTCGATGACGCCACTGGTCGTCTGGCTCTCGTTCGTCGCGATCGCACCAACCTTATACTTCTCCACGTTCCCGTTGCGCAGCTCGACGATCACCTGGTCCTCGGGGTCCGTGCCAATTTTCATGACGCCGTTCTCGCACCACAGCACCGTGCTGTTGTCCTCGCCTTTGTAGTACGTCCAGCTGGCGACCAGCGTGCCGATCGCGCCGCTTTTCATACGGAGCACGCATGTCGCGTTATCGTCCACCTCGGTCCCCTGCTTGTCGATCGTTCCAATGAAAGCGGCGATTTCCGACACTTCGTCGTCGAGCAGGTAACGGAGCAAATCCGATTTATGTACGCCAAGGTCGCCCATTGCACCCATGATCGCTTCTTCCTTGTTAAAAAACCAGCTGTTGCGGCCGTCAACGCTCCAAGCCTCCGGTCCGGGATGGCCAAACGACGTGCGGAACGAAATCACTTTGCCGAGCGCGCCGGATTGGAGCAGTTCCTTTGCCTTTACATGCGGCGGCATTAAACGCTGGTTTTGCCCGACCATCAGAAAAACGGCGTTGGCCTTAGCCGATTCGATCATTGCCAGTGCTTCTTCCTCGGTGGATGCCATCGGCTTCTCGACAAGAACGTGGGCGCCTGATTCGGCCGCCGCAATCGTCGCAGGCGCATGGAGCACATTCGGCAGGCAGACGCTGACTGCATCCGGCTTTTCTTTCTCCAGCATTTCCTTATAATCCGTATACGCTTTGGCGCGATATTGGTCGGCATACTGTTGCGACCGCTCGGGAACGATGTCGCAGAACGCGACGAGCTCGACGTTCGGATTCATGGCATATTCCGGAATGTGCCGGTGTTTGGAAATCGATCCGCAGCCGATTACGGCCACTCTAATCTTCGACATGTTCATTCTCCTTTGATCCGCTTATCACTGACATGCCCCTCTATTCTAATCTTCTCCAAACGCTTTTGCATAGAGGCGATTTTGCCGATTCATTCCGCGCAATTGGCCTGCTCACGAACAGTGCCCGCTCGGCAGGAAAATCCATGTAACGGCACGAATCATTCATGCAGCGAACAATGGCGGTAGGCGTACCACCCTGCCCGACCGCTGCGTTTATCGTTCATTCCCGCCGGCTCGGGCAACGATTTTGCCAGAGGGCATGGCATCCCCCTGTCCTTGCCGGATGATTTGGACCATGTGCTTGCCGCCGTTGCCTCCGGCGGCATTCGGCGCATCGACGGCGCTGTAAATTGGTCAAGATCCGACCGGTTCGAGCTGGACAGCCGCCTGCTTGCCGCTCAGCTGAATGCCGGTCTTGGCCCGCCCGAACGGCTTCAGGTCGCGTATCAGCGACTCCAGCAGCGTTTGTGCGGCGGCTCCTTCCTTGCCCTGGATTCGAACGACGAACAGCACCTCGTCGCCGCTGCTCAACACCCGCTCCGCCTGCTGCCGCTTCGTATCATAATCATGGTCTTCAATGCGCGGCGTAAGCCGAAGCTCCTTCACCTTGGACGGCTGCTCTTTTTTGCGCGCCTGCTGCGCTTCCTGCACGGCGGCTGCGGCGCCGATCAGCCTGCAGGGCGGTGGACTGCTCATCAACGAGGTGCAGACCAGATCCACCTTAAGTTTTCTTGCCATTTCCAACGCCTCGCGGGTAGGGACGACACCCAGGTCCTCGCCGTTCAACCCCGCAAGACGGACTTCCAACGCTTTAATCCGTTCGTTGCGAATCATTCCCGCCACTAACGCCCACCTCTTCTCCTGCTTTGTATGCAGCCGTTATACCCGGAATAAGCCATATCCGTTAAGCGGCACGATCGGCTGCTCGTCGACAGACAATCCTTCCCCGCCTCCTCCAGCACCTCGCGGCGAATCGTCTCGCGAATCGATTCCAGCTGTTCGATATAACCGCCGGGATTTGTCCATAAGCCCTTACCCGGCTCCTGCGCCCTTCTGACAAGCAGCACCTTGCCGTCCCGGATTACCAGCGCACCGACGCCGATGCTATAATTGCCCCAATGTACGAAGCCGCACGCGGTGCATGCCAACCGTTCCGTATCGTCAATCAACCGGCGTGCCATCGGCTGACCGCATTCCATACAATATTTTGCCGCCATTTCGGACCTCCTTCAGTTGAATTGTATGGCGGTTCGTTTCTAACACTTAAGCGAAAATGCCGAAAAGCGCGGTATCGCCCGTTTCCGGCCAGTCCTGTCCGTTCATCCACCGCAGCGCAAACGATTCGTACCTCCTGTTGTCGGGACATTCATGCAGGTCGCCGAAATATCGCTTAATCGCCTCGATTTGCGAACTATGGGCCTGCAGCGCAGCTCTTTTAACTTCCCACAGCGGCAGGACGTCAACGCTCAAAACCGTACGGACGCCGCCGGCCGCGAGCGTATCGGAAAAGACGACAAACAATTTCTCCACGGACGGACAGCGCCCGCCGGTTACCGCCGTCGTCACGGCATCGGAGATCGCCCTATGATCGGGGTGGAAGTTGCCGCCGTCCTCCGGAAACGTAAATACCGTATCGAGCCAGTGCCGGTTGATGAAAGCGGCGACACCGCTTACGAATGCTTCCCGCTCGGCCTCCTTCAGCTTACCATCCGGATATCCGAGATATTCGACCCCCGCGAGCCCGAGAATCTTGGCGGCTTCCGCCATTTCCCGCTCCCGCAGTTCCCCCAGCTCGCGGCGGTTCAGCGCACGGTAATCTCCGTTATTCTGGCCGGCATCCCCCCGGGTGGCCAGCAGCAGCACAGGCTCCCTGCCCCTGTCGGCCAAGCTGCGGATAAGCGCCGCGCTCAGAAACGATTCGTCGTCGGGATGGGCGTAAACAAAACCGGTTCGTGCGTCCATTTCAAGGCCTCCTGTCTTCTATACAGATGATTTCATTAATCGAGATGGCGGCGCGCCGCATACCGAAGTATACGGCTTAGTCAAAACAAACCTTGGTTAGCATGAGGCTAATCAAGGTTTTTTATTTGCTTATTCGCTCCTGTGAAACGCCACGGGAGGTCGAGCCCTGCCTTTATGCCGATTCGGCCGCTCGTCGCACAGACATAACGGCTCTCCGACGGCTCGACGGTGATGGCATCGTTGCTTGGAGCGAACAGATCGAACCCGTTATGGGACAGATCGATGCCCAGCGCCTTGGCCAGCTTGCCTGGACCGTCCATCAATCGGCCGTCTGCAACGCCCGGTCGATTCGAACGAATAACCTCCATCCCCCGCTCCGCCACTGCAGCCCGGATCAGAACCGCGCCCGGTTCGCCCGGTGGATGAGCGACGATATTCAGACAATGATGCAGGCCATAAATCAAATAAACATACAAGTGCCCCGGCGTTCCGAACATCAGCGTGTTGCGTGGCGTGGGGCCACGGTGCGCATGGCTGGCGGGATCGTCCGCTCCGCGATAAGCCTCCGTCTCGGTAATGCGCACGCGGATTATACCCTGACCGGTTCGCCGGACAAGCTTGCAGCCGATCAACTGCTCCGCGACACGCACGGGATTGCGCGCGAAAAAGTTTCTGTCCATATGCGGGACCTCTATCTGCGAAGCGGAAGCCACTCGAGCACCCGCCGGATATGGTCGTCCCAGTAGCCCCACTCATGCTCGCCTTTATCGTAGACGGCCGTCAGATCGTAGCTCGTCCGGCGGCAGGCTTCCGTGAAAGCCAAATTGTCCTCATACAGAAAATCTTCCGTACCACAGCACTGATAAAGCTTCGGCTTCGGTTTATTCGACGCTTCTCCCTGCTCGAGCAGCCACATCAGATCGTTCTCCGTGCCGGCTATATCCTCCTTGCCGTAAATGAAGCCGAACAGATCGGTCCCTCCTTCGATCTTCGGGCTGCGGATATGATTCGCCATATCGAGCGCACCCGACAGGCTTGCCGCCGCCGCGAATTGCTCCGGCCGGCGCAGCGCCCATTTGAAAGCGCCGTAGCCGCCCATTGACAAGCCCGCCACGAAATTATCATCCCGTCTATCCGATAACGGAAAAAACGAACGGGCCAGCGCCGGGAGCTCTTCCGACAGAAACGTCCAATAACGCTCCCCGTATTTCATATCGGTATAAAAGCTGCGGTGCACCTGGGGCATGACGACCGCCAGCCCGTAAGACGCGGCATAACGCTCAATTGACGTCCGGCGCAGCCAGATGGAATCGTCGTCGCTGAGTCCGTGCAGCAGGTAGAGAGTAGGATGCTTGCCGCCGCCCGCATGGTTATCCAGACCGATCTGCGTACGGGTCGCCTGCGGCAAAATGACCGTCATGGTTGTGCTTAATCCCAGCACTTCGGAGTAAAAATGACATTGCAGCAAAGCCATTCGAAAGTCGCCTCCCGATTAATGATAAGTATAGAATAGGCTTAAGAGCTCAATCATTCAACTAACCGTTTAGGGGGCCGAGTCATGAATCTGATTACGCTGTCCGCAGCGATCTGCGCGGACAAGGCGTCGGACGGGAGCGCCATGCTGCTGCGTTTCCGGGACGGCGACGAATCGCTGCCGCTCAATGAAGAACGCCTGTTCCGGCACATTAACGCGTTCCATGCAAAGGCCTACCGCAAAGGGTAGGCCGGCAATCCTTCAATCGCGGTAGAAATCGCGTAGCCAGCGATGTGGCTTTACCTTCGCCGCCTTGTCGGCTGGTAAGCCTTTTCCGTCGCCAACCTGCATGTTGCGTTCCACATTGCGCACCGAACGCATTCCCGGAATGACCGTGGACACCGCCGGATGGCTAAGCACATAACGCAATGCGGCTTCAGGCATATCCTCGATGCCGATCTCGAGATCCGAGGCGATCTTCTGCACCCGCTCGTACACTTCCTTCTTGCGGTCGCCGCGGAAGTAGTTGTTGCGGAAATCGCCCTCGTCGAACGTCGTTTCCGGTGTAATCCGTCCGGTCAAACCGCCCTCGTCCAGCGCTACGCGCACAATAACGCCGACATTATGCTTCAGACAAGCCGGCAGCAGCTCGTCTTCGGGGCTTTGCTCGAACATATTGTAGATGACCTGCACCGTGTCGACGAGCCCCGTTTTGATCAGCTCGATCGCGTTGTTCGGCTGATAATCATTGATGGAAACGCCGAAATAACGGATTTTGCCCTGCTCCTTCAGCTTGCGCACGCCTTCCAGCCAATCGCCCTTGCCCACCCATTCATCCGACCACACATGAAATTGCTGCACGTCGATCGTATCGAGTCCCAGGTTGCGCAGGCTTTGCTCCGTACTGGCGATCACATGCTCAGCCGGGAACGTCTCCTCGGCCGGCACACCCGCGCGCGCGGGCCATTGATAGTTTTTCGGCGGAATTTTGGTTGCGACATGGATCTTGCCGCCGTGATCGCGGACGACTTGTCCGACGAGCTTCTCGCTATGGCCGTCCCCGTAACCGATCGCGGTGTCGATGAAATTCAGGCCAAGCTCGATCGAGCGGTTAAGCGCGCGCAGCGACTCCTCATCGGAGGCTCCGATCCATGCGGTTTTGCCGATTCCCCAAGCGCCGTAACCGACCTCCGACACCTTGAGACCGGTCTTGCCAAGCGTACGATAATTCATCAATATCCCTCCACTAATTTAGAACTGATCTTTCCGCTCCATTATAAGGGAGATTAAAGCTAAAGATAAGAACTGAAACGAGAGTCAGTTAGTAAACTAAAGGGAACTAACGCAAATGCGGATGCCCGTAAAATAAATAGAAAGACCGGCCCAGGGCCGGTCTCTGCCATCCATAGCTTGCTTTTATACGAATTTGCCGTCCCGGTAATCCTGATACGCCTGCCGGATCTGCTCCTCAGTATTCATGACGAACGGCCCGCGGGCCGCGATCGGCTCCC
>NZ_KK082127.1:9759-20569 GCF_000598065.1 Paenibacillus darwinianus
CCGGCGTAGAGCAGCACGCGAAGCTTCGTGTCTGCGGCAATCGTCAGTTCGCTCGGCCGGCCATCCTCTCCGGGCGCAAGCATAAGCGCTTGCCGCTGCGAACCTTTGACGCCTTCACTGCCGAAACGGCCTTCTCCCTCCAATACGAAGAAAAAACCGTTATAGCCGCCCGGCAGCTCCTGCTTCACCGTTACCCCCGGCTCAAGCTGGAATTCCACCATCGTCACCGGCACGACATTGACGGTCGGCGCCGTTACATCGCCCGACGAGCCGGAGAACACGCGGATCTTCGCCCCCGGCTCCTCGCGCAACGGCATGTTCGCCGCACGCAGGTTCTGGTACCGGGGCTCCGTCATTTTCTCTTCGCTCGGCAAATTCACCCAGAGCTGCAGGGAATGCACCGTTTCGCCCTCACCGGGATCTTCCTTATGAATGACGCCCCGTCCGGCCGTCATCCACTGGGCGTCGCCGGGCAGCAGCTCGTCCTTGTCGCCGGATTTGTTGTCGTAATGCTCCAGCCTTCCTTCCATCACGTACGTGACAGTCTCGATCCCGCGGTGCGGATGCACGTCGAACGAGCCTCTGCCGAACCAATCCTCCGCCAGCAGCAGAAATGGATCATGCTCCTCGAAATGTCCGGGACCGGGCTCCAGAATCAAGCTGTTCTGGTGCGCAGGACTAATGTAATTTTTGTGCGCGTTCCAGACGCGTTTGATGCCGCGCTGCGTCGGTTGCCGATTATCGCTCATTGTTCTTCCTCCCATGCTGCCTCTCGCCATATCAGCGGCAAGGGCGGTTGCTAAGAGTATAGGACTACGGCTTACAAAAATCAAGTAGCTATACAACTAGTCGACAGCGAGCGACAGCATCCGATTAAGCGGGGTGACGATGGCCTCAAGTTTGTCCGCTAAAGGTCCGATTTCCATGTCGGATTCGTTTCACGGCCGCGCGCATGCTGTAATGAGGGGGTGGCGCCTGTTATAAAATCTCATAGTTCCTTTATTCTTTCCTCACAATTATCGATTAAGATGAGGTTGTCCGAAAATAACCGGAATTGGGTGATGACATGGAACTCCAGGAACAAATATACCAAATGAAAAGAGAATTGCTTCAAATCGCCGAGCGCAACCGGATGAACCTTCTTCATCCCGAGGTTATCCGGGCAAGTCAAGAGCTGGATACTCTGATCGTGAAATCGATGAGACCAGGTGCCAAAACGGCCTGAAGCGCTGCTGCGGATGCTCCACAGCGATCACATATCAATCAGAAACAGCCTCCGAATCCCTAAGCGATTCGGAGGCTGTCGTCGTTCAGCGTATGATCGTCCATCTTCTGCCATCCCATTTGACCGTATCTCCCGCCGCCGTTCCGCCCTCGGCTCTGCCAGCGTCAAGACGCACATCCTTGCCGTTCGCGCGAAGCCAAAGCGACTCGCCCTCCCGCCTGATAACAAGCGCCGTCCGTTCGACAGCGCAGCGTGATTTTTTGTCATTCACTTGCCCCGGCCCCTTCCGATGCATCCTCTTGCACAGAGGGTAGCATATCGAACCTGAGCTGTCACGTGGCTTTCTTAGTGGAAAAAAAGCGGTGCCGGCTCCGTCGTTTCGAGAACGAGCTTCAGCCTGTCTGCGCCGATTGGCCCAAGCCGGTTCTGCCACAGCGTTTTGTCACGCAGTGAGGGATCAAGCCATGCTTCCCTGGTCTCCGGCTCAAGGAAGAGCGGCACGCCGCTAAAATAAGCGCCGGCCTCGCCTGCGGGCGCCGTCGTCACGATCGTGAAGGAACGGTGCAAGCCGCCGCGCGGATCAATCCGCTCTTCGTAAATGCCCGCCATGCCGAATAACGCCCGATCCTTGACGGTGAGAAGGGCCTGACGCTTCACTTTGCCGTCGTCCTGCATGCGGCGGGTGAGCGCGGTGCCGGGTACGACACAACGCTGCTTTTTCACGATCCGGTCAAAAATCGGCTTGGACAAAACGCCGCTCAGATCGGCATGAACCGAATCCTTCGCCCAGAAAGGAAACAGGCCCCAGCGGGATTCGACAAGCATGCGCTCCCGCTTCCGACCTACAATAATCGGCACATCCTCCGTCGGCTCTATGCGGCTGCGGGGCTCATGCACCGCAATGACCTTATTTATTTCGAAATGATCCCGTATTTCCTCCAACCCGGCTGTTAGGGCAAACGACTCGTTCATGGCACACTCTCCTTTGGCTTACAGTATCCGCCAAAAGAAGCAGCCTATGCATCGCCCAGTCCCGGCAACGTGCGGCAGCAACGCCGAATCAGCCTCTGTGCGGCAATTTGGTTCACTTCGCGCCCATAAAAGCCGAGTCGTTGCCGCACAAAAAAACGCCTTGCCCGATTGCAAGACGCTTTCCGTTTGCATTTGAGAGGTCAGGTTTCGATAATCTCGTCCAGCTCGCTGTCGCTGCGGTCCAGGCGGCTGTCCCCCTGAATTTCCGTTGCGGCCTCGATCTGCTGCTGCAGCTGCTCCTCGGTCTGGCCGATGCCGTGCGCACCCTGATGGTTGCGGCTTGTCGCCATATCAGTCGCCTCCTCCATATCATACGAACAGGAGTATTATGGGCCATACGCCTGAAAAAGATGAGTGTAGGCCCAGCTCCGCTTCGTTTCTACAGATCCCGGCTCGTTTCCCAGTCCAGCCCGGCCATGCCGCCCTCGACCGCAAATTCGAAATCCTCAATGTCGTAAACCTGAACCGGCGCTTCCGATTCGATGATGCGGTCCTGCAGCTCGAGCTGATCGGTCAGCATCGGAATCTGCAGCCTGCTGGCCGTCAAAATTTGCTCCGTCTCGATCGGATCGAATCCATCCCCGAACTGGGCATTGTCCATCGCGTTCATGATAATGAACGACACGTTCTCGTTCAAAATCAGCGGGGAGCTTTCGCGCCAAGGCACCTGGAGCGCGCGTTCGATCTTTTTCCGGTTGAGCGGGTCTTGGAAAAATTCGATCAGTTCGCCGATTTTGCTCTTCACATGCCGGTCGTCCTCCGGATCGTCCATGACCGGCTCGGCGCCTTCTTTCATATCGTATAATTCCATAACAGTCGAATAAGGGATTACATAATCGACCGGATGGTTCGGCACGAGCAGCTGCCCGTATGTCGCCACCATCACGGCTTCGATGACAAAACGCCGACGCATGGGTAATTCCTCCTTGTCAGTAAACACAATACAGCATTTCCCGCATCCGTTCAACCTCGGCCGGAGCTCCCGGGAGCTTCCGGACGACGGCCTGTGAGACGTGTGCACAATAACTTGTACTTCATTATACAACATTCCTCCTGCCGTACACAGGTCGTTTCGTTGATTGTGACCGCCTGCAGATAGTACAATAGGATTGTTTCGCGCCTATTGAAGGCGCTAGGAGGTTATTTTCATGCATACCGAACGCGTAATCATTATCGGCGCCGGACCGTGCGGCCTGGCTGCTGCGATCGAGCTGCAGCAGGCGGGGCTCGATCCGCTCATTATCGAAAAGCAGAACGTCGTCCATTCGATTTCGCAGTACCCCGTCTACCTGCAATTTTTCAGTTCGCCGGAGCTGCTGGAGATCGGAGATATACCGTTTACCACGGCAGGCGACAAGCCCAGTCGGATCGAAGCGTTGAATTATTACCGGAGCGTCGCCCTGCGCCGCGAGGTGCGGATGCATACGTATTCGGAGGTGACAAGGCTGGTGCCGCTGCCGAATGGCCGCTTCTCGCTGGAGGCCCGCAACCGGTACGGCAAGCCGCTCCGTTACGAGGCCGAGCGCGTCGTCATCGCTACCGGCTATTTTGACCATCCGAATCTGCTCGGCATTCCGGGCGAGGAGCTCGACAAGGTCAGCCACTTTTTCCGCGAGGCCCATCCGTACACGCGCACCAGGGTCGCCATCATCGGCGGCAGCAACTCGGCGATCGACGCCGCCCTGGAGCTGGAGCGGGTCGGCGCAGAGGTAACCGTGGTGTACCGGGGAGCGGATTATGCGTCAGGTATCAAGCCTTGGGTGCTGCCGCTGTTTGAGAGCAAGGTCGCGAAAGGGCATATTCGCATGATGTTCGCTTCAAGGGTGATTGCGATCGAAGAGGAATCGGTTACGGTGTCGAGTGCCGAAGGCGAGGAACGGCTCCCGAACGATTTTGTGCTGGCGCTCACCGGCTTCCACCCGGACCGCAGATTTCTGTCGGACGCAGGCGTCCGCATCGAGCCGGAAGGTTGGCCGTTTTTCGACGAGCAGACGATGGAAACGAACGTGCCCGGCGTCTTTCTGGCAGGCGTCGTCGCTTCCAGGCGCGAGGCGAATGAAATTTTCATCGAAACGGGAAGGTTTCACGGCCGCAAAATCGCCGCCCACCTGATGCGCGAGAGCGAGTCCCGCTGAGGAGCCGCTCCTGGCTCTTTTGCACGAATGAAAAAGCGCCGCGGCGAGTGCCGTCGGCGCTATCTTTTTTTCACACTGCTGCGCTTCCATCTGTTAACCGTTCAAGTCCGGTGCCTTGCCTGCAGATCATAGCCGTCGCGCGCCAGCAGACGCACCGCCTCATCGGCCTCCGGTTCGTCGTATTGCTGTAAATAGATGCGATAATCCTCCAAAAACCGGCGAACGGCCGCGAAGCCTTCCTCCATCAGTCCCGTCCCGAATGCGGCTTCCCCTCCCGGCGCAGCCGTACGGAAGACTGCGAACGTCAATCCGCTTATCGTCATCGACATGTTTGCCATCCTTTACAAATAAGGGCTTTCGTGCTTCGCCTTCAACCTCTGCCAGCGCCGTTCGACCTCATCCTCGAACGATTTCAGCGCCTCGGCGTATTCGGGACGGGTCATATGCTTCGTCTTGCCCATGTTTTTAAGCCAATCCGCAAGCGGGATCCGCTTCCCCTTTTCCTCCGGGTTGTGCGTGATGTTCGTGATGCCCTGCTCCACCTCATACAGCGGGAAAAAGCAGGCGTTGACGGCATCGTCGATCAGCGTCTGGCCGATCTTCTCCTCGGAGAGCCAATTCAGCGGACACGTGATCAGAATTTTACCATAGACGAGCCCTTCGTTCTGAGCGTAATACTGCGCCTTCGCCGCCTTGCGCAGCAAATCCTGCGGCACCGACTCCGAGCCTGTGAACACGTACGGAATGTTCGTGGCGGCCATGATCTGCGCCGTGTCCTTGTGGTGGAACAGCTTGCCGCCCTGATGCTTGCCGACGTTAGACGTCGAGGTGCGGTGGCCGAGCGGCGTCGAATACGACAGCTGCGCTCCCGTGTTCATGTATCCCTCGTTGTCATATTCCAGAATGATCATCTTATGATTGCGGAGCGCGCTGCCGATGGCCGGCCCCATGCCGATGTCCATCCCGCCGTCCCCCGTAATCATGACAAACGTGAAATCCTCCCGCAGGCCGAGACCGTCAAGCTCGCCGCGGCGCTTGCGCTCCCAGAACATCTCCACCACACCGGACAGCGTCGCGGCGCCGTTCTGGAACAAATTGTGAATGTACGTCGCCTTATGCGACGAATACGGGAAGCCGGTCGTGACGACCATCGCGCAGCCGGTCTGGTATAGCGCGACGATATCGCCCTCGATGCCCTTGAAGAACAGCTCCAATCCGGAGAAAATGCCGCAGCCCGGGCAGGCCCCGTGTCCGGGCGCCAGCCGCTTCGGCTTCTTTGTCAGCTGGCGTACGGGCGGCACCTTGACCTTCAGCTTGCCGGTCGTCTCGTCGCGCTCGGCCGTAATCAGCCCGGTCTTCAAATCCTCGAAACGGAGCGGCTCAAGGACGCGCTTCGGCGCTTTGTCCGGATCGCCCGCCGTGTGGCCGTAATAATCGAACGGCACTTCCACATAGCCCTTCTCGGCCGCATCAATCGCCAGGCGGAAGAAATGATGGCCGTCTTCCGCATAGAAGTCTTTGCCGCCGAGTCCATAGATGCGGCTGATTACTTTGGTCGCCGCGTTGCCGTGCGTGAACAGCGCGGCCTTGATTTCATTCGTCATATTTCCGCCGTGTCCACCGTACGAATCGGCCCGGTCGCCGATCGTAACCGCCTTGACGCCGCGAAGCGCCTCGGCAATTTCCTTCTGCGGGAACGGCCGAATCATGTTCGGCGCGATCGAACCGGCCTTGATGCCCTGTTCACGAAGCTGGTCGACGACATCCTTGATGATCTCCGAGGCCGAGTTCATCAGGAACACCGCCACCTCGGCATCCTCCATCCGGTACAGGTCGAGAATCGGATAATCGCGGCCGGTCAGCAGCGCGTACTCCTGACGGATTCTGTCATATACGTCTCCCGCCCGGTACATCGCCATCGTCTGTTGATAGCAGTTGTTGATATAGTCCGGCTCGTTCATGTACGGGCCTACCGTAATCGGATTGTTGCGGTCCAGCACATGGGCGAAGCCGGACGGCGGCAGTTCGCCGACGAACCGGTGCACGTCCGCGCGATGCGCGAACGTCTGCACGCGGCGCTTCTGGTGAGAGGTGAAGTAGCCGTCGGACGCCACCAATACCGGAAGGCGGACCTCCGGGTCCTCCGCCAGCTTGATCGCGATGATGTTCATATCGTAAACCGCCTGAGGGTCCCGGCACATGAGAATCGGCCAGCCCGTGTTAAGCGCAAAATACAAATCGGAGTGGTCGCCGTGAATATCGAGCGGACCGGATACCGAACGGCATACGAGGTTCATGACCATCGGAAAGCGCGTGCCCGATTGAACCGGCATCTGCTCAAGCATATAGAGATAGCCATTCGAGCTCGTCGCGTTGAACACCCGCCCGCCCGCAGCGGAAGCGCCATAGCAGATGCCCGCCGAGCCGTGCTCGCCGTCGGCTGGAATCAGCTTGATGTCATGCTGGCCGTTCGCCTTCATCAGGTCGAGGAATTGCGCGACCTCCGTCGACGGCGAGATCGGAAAATAACCCATCACGTGGTAGTTGATCTGATGCGCCGCGTAGGCCGCCATTTCGTTGCCGGATTCATAGACCATCCGCTGCTCCACCAGGCCGCCAGACAGCTCCTTATTGATTTCGATTGCCATTACATGCTCACCTCGCCATAAGTTTGGGTCCGTTCAAGCCGTCAATCGGCCAATATAAACCGGTGGGGCACACGTTTCGCGTCCCCATAGCCGTCCGTCTCACGTTCCGACACGAGCGCCTCCGTAGGGCAGGCGACCACACATTTCAGGCAGCCTTTGCAATACTGGTAATCGATCCCCTGCAGAAACATCTGGGGTCGTCCCTTCTTGTCCGGCTGCTCCTCCCAAACGAAGCAAAAGTCCGGGCAGGCCGTATCGCAGGCCGCGCAATGGATGCACTTCTCATCGTCGAAATGCGGCATCATGCCCTGGCGCGAAATGCTCAAATCTTTCAGAATGCTGTTGCCGGGATTCGTGATCATGCCGCCCATCGGCTGCGTCACCCATCCGAGCGCCGGGATATCCCATCTGGTCGGTAGCGGCATGGCCGCGCCATCCGGCAGACCGAAGCTTTGCGACCTGACCTCGTTGTAGCCGCGGTCGAACGTGCGAAGCGCGGGCTCGACGGCCTGCGGATACTTTTTCTCAAGCGACTTGCGGATAATTCCTTTCATATGCTCGGCATCGAGAAAATCGCAAAGGCGGAACAAGGCGCCCAGCATGGCCATGTTAACGCGGTTGTTCTCATCGAGGGCAATGCCCGTTGCGTCGACGACCGCCAGCGTGCCGCCGAGCATGTTCAATTTGTCCTTCAGCACCTCTGGCGATTTCGCCGAATTGACAAGCACCATGCTGTCCTCGTAAATGCCGCTGATGACGTTGACCGTTTTGGACAGGTTTTCGTGAAAAATGCCTACGATGTGCGGCCGTTCTACCGGTGTCGTGTCGCGAATATTGACGTCCAGACCGCAAAACCGGATATGCGCTTTAACGGGCGAACCCTTTTTCTCCGAGCCGTATGAGGAAAAACTCACCCCGTTGAAACCGCTTCCCACAACGCCAGCCTCAGCCAGCATTTTGCCAGCCAGGTTCGCGCCCAAGCCCCCGATCGACTCCAGACGGATTTCGAAAAATCCAAGCTCATTCGTCTTCGGTAGAATTGCCATGTCCCCACTCCTTTGTCGAATAGTCCGAATTGTCAGTGTTACGTGTCAAGTTGCAAAAATTAGAAAATTCCATCTATAAGTATATCAGCTTATACCGGTACCGAATAGAGTGTTCGTCCGAGCAGCTGCAATTTCTTTTATTTTTCGCATCGTCTTGCACAGAGCTCCGCCCGGTTTTCGTAGGGAACGGCTCTATATGTATATGCCGCCGGAACGGCAATTTTACCGTGGTCTTGCGGCGATGCAATGCGCGGATGCCAAAACGGCGTTCATATGTTACGATAGTATACGTTTTCCGTATCATCCCATTTTACCGCGAATGCCCGCAGTCCGCGCCGGTGCTCCGGACCCCGCCCATTCGACAGCAAGGAGACGATTAAGATGAAAAGCCGCAAATTAGCCGTAATGTCCAGTATCGTGCTTGCCATGCTGGTCGCTTCCATGGATTCCACCATTATGAACACGACAATGCCGGTCATCGCCGAGGAATTGAACGGACGGTCGCTGTTTGCATGGTCGTTTACCTCTTACATGATATTCGCCACCGTCCTGGCGCCGCTCGCGGGAAGAATCTCCGACCTGTTCGGCCGCAAACGCATTTTCGGCTTCGGCATCATCCTGTTTCTGCTCGGCTCGCTCCTGAGCGGGATGGCGGATACGATGCTGCAGCTCGTTCTGTTCCGCGCCGTTCAGGGCATCGGGGCGGGCGTCATGATGCCGTTCCCGATCATCATAGCAGGCGATTTGTATCCGGTTGAACAGCGCGGTAAAATCCAGGCGTTGTTCACCGCGATGTGGGGCTTGTCGGCCGTTCTCGCCCCGCTGCTCGGCGCCGTTTTCGTGGAACAGCTGAACTGGCGTTGGATATTTTACATCAACATTCCGATCTGCATCATTTCGTTCCTTCTGCTGCTCGGCTATAAAGAGGTCTACGAGCCGAAGCGCGCCAAGGTCGATGTTTTCGGCTCCGTCCTTTTTGCCGTCGGAATCAGCCTGCTGCTGGCCGCCACGACGATTGAGACGTATCCTTACGCGTATGCCGCGGCGGGAGCGCTCGTGCTCGTGTTTTTCTTTCTGTATGAGAAGCGCCATGCGTCGCCGATCGTTCCGCTGACGCTGTTCCGTAACAAGCCGGTTCGCTGGATGATCATCAACGGCTTCACCGCCTGCAGCGCCTTGTTCGGCACCTCCAGCTACGTGCCTCTGTTCCTGCAGGAAAACGGATACAGCCTGTTCGAAAGCGGGGTCTCGCTGCTGAGCATGTCGGCAGGCTGGATGATCACGGCGACGCCGGCCGGCAAATGGGTGCTTCGTTACGGCTACGCCCGCCTGCTGCTGATTAGCAACGGCATTATCCTGGTTTCGGGCGCGCTGCTCGCGCTGCTTGGACCCAATACCGGCTTCTGGTATGTGTTCTTCGCCTTGTTCGTGCAGGGAGCCGGCTTCGGGCTGCTGTTCACGGTCGGCATCATCGGCTCCCAGCAGCTTGTTGCGCCGCATGAGAAAGGCGTTTCGGCGTCGCTTCAAATGTTCGGGCGCAACATTGGTACGGCGATCGGCGTCACGATCATGGGCAGCCTGCTCATCAACGCACCGGATTTCATGCAAGGTATCCGAAATCTGTTTGTTTATGGACTGATCGCGATGTCCCTGGCCATGGTCACCGCACTATTCGTCAGCAACCCGGAGGAAGCGGGCAACGCAGCCGCCCAGCGCGCGGCGAAATAACAGCCGAAACGAAAAAACCGGACATGCCGCCTTATCGGGCGTTATGTCCGGTTTCTCATTCTTCATAAATCATTTTTCTCGTCATGCCGCCATCGACCGTGACGTTCGTCCCATTGATGAAAACGTTGGCCGGGTCCGACAGGAAAAGGCACGCCCGCGCAATATCGTCCGGCTTGCCTACCCGGCCGGACCAGTGCTGCGAGTGATCGGCGTCCCGCAGCGCGTCGTAATTCCCGGTCTCGATCCAGCCCGGGCTGATGCAGTTGACGGTAATGCCGTCATCGGCAAACGACGCGGCCATGGCATGCGTCAAAGCGGCTATGCCGCCTTTGGTCGCCGCGTAAGCTTCCGTGTGCGGCTCGGACATATAGGCGCGCGTCGAGGAAATATTGATGATCCTCCCGCCGCCTCGGGTACGCATTCTTCTGCCCGCTTCGCGCGCGCACAGGAACGTTCCGCGCAGGTTGACGTTGATGACGCTGTCCCAGTCCTCCACCGTGAGCTCATACGGACTCTTGTTAATGCCAAAGCCGGCATTATTGATCAGGACGTCCGGCGCGTATCCGGCTTCGTCCAACTGCTCGAACAGCGAGGTTATTTCCGATGGTTTTGCCAGATCGGCCGCCAGAAACCGGACAGCCGCCGCTTGCACGCGGCCCCCGATCGCTGCGGCTGCCGCCTCGCCGCGGGAAGCCTCCACATCGGTCATCGCCACGCGATAACCGGCTTCGGCATACGCTTCCGACAACCGGCTGCCGATCCCGCCGGCCGCGCCGGTAATCAATACCGTTCTCTGCTCCTTGGTCATAGCGGCCCTCCCCCTTCGGCGTACGAACGCAGTTTTTCGATACGTATGCCCATCTCTTCCTTCCAGCCTTCGGCCAATCCCGGAACGGCCTGCAGGCGCTCCGCTCCCTCCAGGCTCATCCGGTCGAACATCATAATCCGCACCGCTTCATAAACGGACAGCCGCACCGGCTGGCGCACGATGCGCGT
>NZ_KK082127.1:20669-21408 GCF_000598065.1 Paenibacillus darwinianus
TGCGCGTTAGCGTATCGCCCGCCTGCACGGCACCCTCCTCCAAAACCCGGAAGTAATAGCCGGTGCGTCCGCTTTCCAGCACCTGCCCGGGCAGCTCCGGTCTGCCGTGTTTAAGGCCAAGCTTGAAGCACGGCAGCCGCGGCTGGGAAACCTGCGCCACCGCTTCGCCCACCCGGATGATGTCGCCGATGCCGATGTCCTCTTCCGCGCCGCCGGTGATCGTGAAATTTTCACCGAATGCGCCGAATGCAGGCGGCTCTCCCCATTCCCGCTCCCAATGCTCCCAGTGCGATCGGGAATAAACGCAGATCGCTTTGTCCGGTCCGCCGTGGTTGACGGTATCGGCCTGGCCGTCGCCCGGCAATCCGTTAACCGCCGCCCGGACCGGTCCGTCGACAGTCGTTTTGAATATGCCGGTTTGCACCTCCTGCCTGCCGTGGAGAACGGGTACCGGCTTGCCCGTGTTCACCGCCAGCAGTATGCCCAGCTTCTCTTCCTGCTTCATTGCCCTACTCCCCGCTTTCCGCTGCACATTTCTGCTATTATAAGCAAAGCCTGCGTCGCTGGCAAACCCGGCAGCTTCTGTAACCGTTTCCGGCATTCGACATTCGTTATCTGAATGGTTTGTCGGATTCAAAATATTCTTGCAGTTTTTTGCGCTTCCCCGGGAAATAGAGCGATGTCAACCTTGGAGCCAAACGAGCGAATTGCGAAGCAGATAAAACATAACGGCGGCAGC
>NZ_KK082127.1:21508-24931 GCF_000598065.1 Paenibacillus darwinianus
GGCAGCCGTCAGCCATGCCGCAGCGTGTCGGAGAACCCCGGCTCCGACACCGCGCGGCGCCTCCTCCCGCAGGGTCGCCCAGTTGACCGCCGCGATCAGCGCCAAATACGTCCCCGCGATCAGCGCGCCAACGAATTTGTCCGCCCCGACAGAAGGGGTCATCAACCCATACAGCAGCACGATGGTGCCGCCCAACACATATGGAAACACCAAACCGAGCGCGGCATGCGCCGTTATGCCGATCCACTTTTTCATCCGATGGCTCCTACTCCGTAACGTTGACTTCCAGGCTGCGTTCACGCTCATTCAGCTGACGAAGGACGTAATCCCGCAGCTTCTCAATGTCGAACGGCTTTGTGAAAAATTGCCGGACACCGAGCTTACGCGCCGCTTCAATCTTCTCCGAATCGCCGTATGCCGATATCATAACCGCCTCAACGTGCTCACTCATCGTCCGAATGACACGCAGCGCGGCGATACCGTCCATATCGGGCATTTTCAAATCAAGCAGAACAAAATCGACGGGCTCGCTGCGGAACGTTTCAATCGCCGCACGGCCGTTGGACGCTTCGTGCACGATCAAGCCCGCGGCTTGAAAAAGCTCCGCAAGCAGCATCCGGATTGCCGGCTGATCGTCGACGATCAGAATGTGCCGCGGTCCTTCACTGTCGCATACCGGTCTCGACACGGGGGCAGCAGGCTGCTTTGTCCGTGCCGGCTCGTCCGCTGCACCGTTCGTCCGTTCGCCTGAGTCGGCGTCTTTGCGGCGTTTAAACAAAAATGCGGCAATGCCTGCAATAACTATAACGATTACAATAGCCGGAATGACGAGTTTGTCGCTCATGCTGCCTCTCCTCATTCGTAAGGGTTTTAATTGTTTTCGACGAACCGTGCCCGTACCCCTTCCGGCAGTACAAAAAAGATGCGGAAAACCGAAGGTCAATCATTCACGAGCATCGGACCCAATGGTCATTGTATGCGATTGTTCGTCCGACCTTCCAACGAATCATGCCGCCGTTTACAGCAGCATTCTTTCACGTTGCGTCAGCCTGCGACCCGTAATATCGAACACAAGCTCGCCTTCGTTCAGACCGAGGATACGGTCCGCGAACCGCTCCGCCCAATCGTTCTGCGACAGCACGAGGATCATCGTTACGCCCTGCGTATGGCATACGTTGCGCAAGTCGTTTAAAATCGCCTCGGCGGCGTGCGGATCAAGTCCCGTCACCGGCTCGTCCGCCAGAATGACCCTGGCTCCGTGAACAAGCGCGCGCGCGACCGCCACGCGCTGACGTTCGCCTCCGCTTAGCGTCGACGACTTGGCGTGAGCCTTATCGAGCAGACCGACCTTCTCCAGCATGTCCATAGCGCCCATATAATCGTCATTCCGAACCATTCCCGTAAGCATCCGCCACCATGGCGTTTGGTAGCGGGTGCCGACCAACGTGTTCTTGAGCGCGGTACGGTTCGGATTCAGCGCCGGTTTCTCTTCCAGATAAGCGAATTCCCGCCATAGCTTCAGCTTGGCCGTATATCCCTTGCGGAAAATGTCTGTGCCATCCACCCAAAGCGAACCGCCGCTCCAGGACTCGCGCAGCCCCAGACAGCGAAGCAGCATCGACTTGCCGCTGCCGCTCGCGCCCATCACGGCAATGAGCTCTCCGCGGCCGGATTGAAACGTAATATCGTTCAACACGGTCGGTCCGTTCGGAATCTTCTTCATTAAATGCATAACTTTGATCATAAGGTACGCTCCCTCTTCTATCAATGCCTCTAAAAAAATAGTTTAAGCCATACAAAAAACACTTTCCACACGAACAAACGTTTGGTATGATGGTAATAGGAACAAATGTTCCGAAATTGTGGATTTTATACCCTTTCGGAGGTGGATGACATGCGGAGTTGTGAGCATTACAGATTTATCGAAAGGCACCGGCCATTCCGGGATTTGACGTTTAAGTTTTATTCGGACGGAGCGTTAACCATTATCGACAACCTAGCTGAAGCCGTCGTCTCCCCGAAAGAGCTGAAGGGCGAGAGCCTCGATTTCTACGTTCGGCAGCGCATCGCCTACATCAAAGCGGATCTGGCCGACAAGCGGCAGAAATACGCATAGACGCAAAGAAAGGGATCGGTTTCGATCCCTTGTACATGGTTCCGTGAGCCGGTTACCCGATCAAGGAAGCTGCTTTTCGATTCCGTTCAGTTCAGGCGGGCGATCGGCGGCTTTTTCCGGTTGAACCGTTCTCGCCTCATTATGCGGATAAACCGTGCCCCTTATGCAATTTGACGGATCGTGCTCGATGCGGTAGATTGGTTAACAAGACGTCAGCGTACCAGCTTTGATTGGGGTAACCGAAGGAGCTTATATGAAACAAACGATATTATTCGATCTGGATGACACGCTTGTCCATTGTAACAAGTATTTCAATTTGGTCATTAACCAGTTCGCCAATCTGATGACCGACTGGTTCCGGGATTACGGGCTGACGGCGCAGGACGTTCAAGGCAAACAAACCGAAATCGATATCGCCGGCGTCCAGGTTCTCGGCTTCAAGAGCGAGCATTTCCCCCAGTCGTTCATCGAAACGTACCGGCATTTCTCGAACGTTCTCGGGCGTGCGGCGTCGGCCGTCGAAGAGGATACGTTGTGGAAGCTGGGGCTCAGCGTGTATGAGCTGGAGACGGAGCCTTACCCGTTCATGGAGGAAACGTTGGACCGCCTTGCAGGCGACGGCCACGAGCTCCACCTCTATACGGGCGGCGAACCGCTCATCCAACGGCGCAAAATCGAACGTTTCTCGCTTGAGCGCTATTTCGGCAACCGGATTTACGTCCGGCGGCATAAGAATATTGAAGCGTTGGAAAATATTGTACAGACAGGCGACTTCGACCGCAGACGGACATGGATGATCGGCAATTCGATCCGAACGGACATCGTGCCTGCTTTGACCGCAGGCATTCATGCGATTCATATGAAGGCGGATTCGGAATGGCTGTACAACATCGTCGGCATCGACGTCCAGCCGAAAGGCGTATTTCTATCCCTAGGCCGTCTGCCCGACATCCCGCCTGCCATCGAAGGCCATATCCGCCGGACGGAAGAAGAAGTCGGATAACAGCCGCAAAAGGCTTGTCCCTTGGTCTTCAAGGGCAAGCCTTTTTTATCGCTCGCTACACATCCATAACCGTCTCCAGCCGCCCCGTTCCCGGATCGGCAAGCGTCAGCTTGCCTTTGACGGAGCTGCCGTCGCTGCGCTTGAAGGTCAGCTTGTTCGTCGCGCCCTTCTCCGCGAGCGCGACGGCCATCGTCAACGTGACCGTTTTATCCGGATAGTTTTTCCAGATCACAAACGTACAGCCCTCCCTGAACCGCGAGCAGCCGAAGCCGCGTTTCCCTTCGATCATCCGCCCGCCGCAGCC
>NZ_KK082127.1:25031-38681 GCF_000598065.1 Paenibacillus darwinianus
CCGCTCCGGCAGAATCACCGCCCCCCGCCTTGCTTTGGCGGCTTTGGCGCTTCCCGGCGGTTCGCGCACCATCCGGGCGCTTGCCTTCGCCTTTGCCCCGCCGCTCCTCCTGGAACACGTCGGGTGCTGCGGGACGTTGCATGCGCACCTTCTCCACAATCATCGCCGCAAACCGTTTCACATTGTCCATAAATTTCTCGTCGGACGCTTCATCCTTCGATATTTGATGCAACCGCTGCTCCCAGCGTCCCGTCATCTCCGGCGATGTCAGCAGCTCCACGCCCGCGCCGCGGATCAGCTCGACGGCGGCGCAGCCCTTCGTCGTAATGTCGAGTTTTTTGCCCGTCAATGTAACGTAACCGACCTGCTTCAGCCGTTCAATCGTGGCTGCGCGGGTGGCCGGCGTGCCGAGCCCCGTATCCTTCATCGCTTCCTTGAGCTCGTCGTCCTCGATCGACTTGCCCGCGCCCTCCATCGCCTTCAGCAGCGTGCCTTCCGTATACGATTTCGGCGGCTGTGTCGATTTCTCGGTGATATCTGCGCCTTTGCACAGCGCCGGATCGTTCGGATCGATCGTGAAGCCGCCGTCGAGGATGACCGTTTCTTCCTCCGCATCGTCCTTGCCGTCGTCCTTCTTCCGTTTGCCCTTCGGTTTCTTCTCCTCATCGCCGAAGCCGTCAAGCACAACCTTCCAGCCGGCATCAAGCAGCTCCTTCACCTTCGTCTTGAACGTCTCGTTCTCGACCTCGGTGATGACCTCATGGTTCTTATATACGGCAGGCGGATAGTAATGCGACAGAAACCGGCGAACGATCATATCGTAGATTTTCTGCTCGTCAGGCTGCAAGCCGGAAGCCCGTTTCGGCGTCGGCAGAATGGCATGGTGGTCTTCCACCTTCGACGGATTGCAAACGGCTTTGTTACCGTTATGTACGCGCCCGCGGTCGGCGTTATTGGCCAACTCGGCATAGGGGGTGCCGTTCTGCAGCATCGACAACGCCTTGCCCATAACCGGGAGATTCTCTTCGGTTACATAGTTGGAATTCGTACGCGGGTACGAAATGACCTTATGCTTCTCGTACAGCGCCTGGGCGAGATCAAGCGTCTTCTTGGCGGAAAAGCCGTATTTGCCGTTCGCTTCCCGCTGCAGCAGCGTCAGATCGTAGAGCCGGTACGGATATTCCTTCTGCTCCGCAACATCGTAGGACACGATTGCCCCTTTGCGGCCCTCGACCTTCGCGGCGATCGCTTCCGCCTTCTCCTTATCGACGATCCGTTCACCCTGCCAAACTCCGCGGTACGATACGCTGCCCGCTGTAAAAGCCCCATGCAGCACAAAATACGTCTCCGACTTGAACGCCTCTATCTCCTTATGCCGATCGTAGATCAGTGCCAGAACAGGCGTCTGCACACGGCCGACGGACAGCAGCGCCCGATGGCGGATCGTAAACGCCCGGGATGCGTTCATGCCGATAAGCCAATCGGCTTCGCTGCGCGCGCGCGCAGCGCGCGTCAACGGCTCGTAATCCGTGTCGCTGCGCAGCGTGTCGAACCCTTTGCGAATCGTCTCGGGCGTCAGGTCGGAGATCCAAAGCCGCTGAGCCGGCTGTGTGAGCTTCAAATACCGGCGGATAAGGTGAAAAATAAGCTGGCCCTCCCGCCCGGCGTCGCACGCGTTAACGAGGGAATCGCACCGTTTGGCCAGGTCGCCGATCGTCGCCAGCTGATCCTTGGTCCGCGGATTCGGCCACAGCTTGAACTGCTCGGGAATAATCGGCAGGTCTGCGTCGTTCCAGCGCTTATACCGGTCGTCGTAACGGTCCGGCTCTGCCAATCCGACCAAATGGCCGATCGCCCATGTAATGATGTAGCGCTGGCCCTCCAAATAAGTGCGCCGGTTCTGCGCCCCTGGCTCTACGACCGCTGCAATCGTACGTCCCATATCCGGTTTTTCGGCGATAATGAGCGTTTTCAACGTCTGTCTCTCCATTGTCTTGATGATAGATTTGTATTCGTATGTAATGGATTAATGGCATTAATCCTTAACTGCAGAAACTACCGCTCCCGCCTGCTTCAACGCTTGAAACATGCTTGTCACGCCCTTGTGCCAGTTCGGATCCTCCGCATACTTCCGGTTGATCCATGCGATCGGCGATTTCCCCGCCGGCCTGTTCCGGCTTAAGGTGACGATGGTCCGAGCGGCGATGGCCGCCGAATCCTCGATGTTCGTATTGTAATCCCGCCAGCTGTGGTACACGTTGAACGGGTTGTTCGCGATCTCCTTCGCGGATTCCCCGACTTCAGGCACGAACGACTGCTCCTGGCCGGTAATGGCGAACAGCAGCAAAGGATGAATATCATACGCTCTCGCAGCTGCGACGATGGCGTTGTAATACGGCTCGCGGCGCAAAATCGAGCCTCGGGAAGCGAGAAAGGCTTTGACCTTCGCTTCGTCGACATAAACATAGCGAAGCTCAGCGGACAGCTCGCTTCCTCTCTCGCCCAACGCCGAGCCGGGCTTGTCCGCAATTGGCACGCGCGGAATGGGAATGGCCGGCGCAAGCCTGCCTTCCAGGCCGTAAGCGGTACCAGCCGCTCGATCGCTCTGCCTGCTATAAACCGCCATTCCGCCTATCAGCGCAATGGACAGCAGCATATATACCAACGCTGTCAACTTCGGTCTCGCTTTCGGAAATAAAGGGAGAACCGGCGCTCGCGCCGAGGCGTCGCCGGCACCTACGCTTGAGGCCGCGCCGCTGGCGGTTATCTCCCTCAGACGCACCCAGGCTGCGCCTGCCGCATCTTTGCCGGGCGCGGCGGATTGCAGCGCCGAGCTCAAAACCGCGTCCAGCGTCCCCACCTCCACCGCCACGCCGAGCTTGCCCTCCACCCAACGGAGCAGCGGATCGCGCAATTCCGGCTGCCGCCAGTTGAGCCGCAGGCTTTCTTCAAGCACATCGACTGCGGTCACAGGGCGGCTCTCGCCGACGACAGTGGTACGGATCAGCTCCGCCGTCAATTGACGCTTCAGTGCTTCTCCGTAATCCGGCAACTGCCGATATATGGTCCGGTGCACGGCCTCCGCGACGATCTCCGCATGCCTTTCCTGCGGCAAGCCGGCATACTTGTGCCGCACATATTTGCGAATATTCCCGACATCCTTCGGGGTTAATAACATCGCATGCTCGGCCGTCAAAGTCATCACCCTCTCGAGCTTATGACAGGTCTAATACCGGGTTTGGCTGTCTAGATTTTACCACAATTTGTCCGCCGATTGGGATACCCGTTTTGCAATCTTTTGCTGCATGGCATCGCCGTTCACGAAAGCGGCCAGCTGCTCCTTCTCACTAAACGTAAATTGATAGTCGCAATCGATGCCTTCATCCTGCGGAACGATCTGGGCGATACGTCCTTCCGTATTCGTAATAACAAGCGCCGTCAAGTCGATCAGATCGTCCGGCCCGGGCGTATCCGCAGCCAGAACGAAACGAAGCTCAATATCGACCCATTGGCGGTCCCGCACCTCAATCCTTTCTTGGAACGATTCAAAACGCAGCTCCCTAATGGTGTCCGACCCATATTTGATCATCCGGATTATTCCTCCCGACCGTAAAGTCCCGTAACAACGAAATAAGCGCCGTTCGGCGCTTATTTCAAGTGATATCACACAGTCTTCCGAAAATCAAGGCTAATGCTTTCCTGTCTGGCGTTAAGGCAGTACGCTAGAGCCCATCAAATATTTGTCGATCTCGCGGGCCGCCTCGCGTCCCTCGTTAATCGCCCACACGACCAGGCTTTGCCCGCGGCGCATGTCGCCTGCCGCAAACACTTTTTCTACATTCGTCCGGTACTTGCCGTAAGCGGCTTTCACATTCGAACGGCGGTCCTGCTCCAGGCCGAATTGATCGATCAGCGTGTTCTCCGGACCTTCGAAGCCGACGGCGATCAGAACGAGATCGGCCTTCCATACCCGTTCGGTGCCCGGAATTTCTTTATAAATTTTGCGTCCCGTCTCGTCGACGGTCCGTTCGATATTGATCGTGTGAAGCTCCTTCACGTTGCCGTTCCCGTCGCCGACGAATTTTTTCGTCAGCACCGAAAATGCGCGCGGGTCGTCGCCGAACAGCGCCTTTGCTTCCTCCTGCGCGTAGTCGAGCGTATAGACATTCGGGAATTGCGGCCAAGGGTTGTTAATCGGATCCCGTTCGAGCGGCGCCTTTGCGTGCGTGCCGAATTGGGTAATCGATTTGCAACCGTGGCGCAGCGCCGTGGCGACGCAGTCGGTGCCGGTGTCTCCGCCGCCGATGACGATGACGTCCTTGCCCTCGGCGTTGACATAATTGCCGTCGGCCAAGCCGGAATCCAGATAGCTCTTGATCGTGCCGTTCAAATAATCCATAGCCGGCATGATGCCGTTCAGCTCGCGGCCTTCCATGTTCACATCGCGGGCCTTTGTCGCGCCGCCGCACAGAACGACGGCATCGAAACCGTTAAGCAGTTCTGGTGCAGCGATGTCCTTGCCGATCTCCGTGTTCGACACGAATTCGACGCCTTCCGCAGCAAGCAGATCGACACGGCGCTGCACGACCGCCTTGTCCAGCTTCATCGTCGGAATGCCGTACGTCAGCAAGCCGCCGATCCGGTCGGCACGCTCATACACGGTTACCAGATGCCCGGCTTTGTTCAATTGCGCGGCTGCGGCGAGACCCGCGGGACCGGAACCGACTACCGCCACCTTTTTGCCGGTTCTGACCTTCGGAGGCTGCGGCGTTACCCAGCCCTCGTCGAACCCTTTGTCGATAATGGCTTGCTCAATCGTCTTGATCGTAACCGAATCGCCGATCAGGCCGACCGTACAGGAGCCCTCGCAAGGAGCCGGACAAACGCGGCCCGTGAATTCGGGAAAATTGTTCGTTTTATGCAAACGATCCAGCGCTTCGCGCCATAAACCACGGTATACCAGGTTGTTCCACTCGGGAATCAGGTTGTTGACCGGACAGCCGGAAGCGCCTCCCGTCATTTCGATTCCGGTGTGGCAATACGGCGTGCCGCAATCCATGCAACGCGCGCCTTGCGTGCGGAGCTGATCCTCGGACATATGCGCATGAAACTCTTCCCAGTCCTTGATGCGCTCAAGCGGATCGCGGTCGGCCGGAAGCTCGCGTCGATACTCCATGAAACCGGTTGGTGTTGACATGATTTCGTAGTTCCCCCTCTATCCATACCTATTCCGACAGTAAACCCCACACCATAAAACTATAGTGGGAATCCTCCTCGAATTCAATGGCAAACGTTGTATCCATCTGACTTACCCTATTCGAAAATGTTATCATTACGCCGCGCAGGCCCGTAATGGATTATCCGTACAATCATTTGCACTAAACGACATATGATTGTCAAAGTCCGGCTAATTATCGCACGATACGGTCAAGAACGTTTCCGTTCGTACGTGTTAAACCGAAAGGCATAGGCATGACGTTCATCGGCCGGATGGTAGTCGCTGGCAACGAGCCGCCACTCCGCCTCGTCGAACACCGGGAACGCCGCGTCGCCGCTCACTTCCGTCTCAACCTCGGTCAGCAGAAGCGTATCGGCGTACGGCAGCAGCTGCCGGTAAACCTCCGCCCCGCCCGCGACCATCAGCCCACCATCTCCGAACCGCGCGATCGCCTCTTCAACCGAATGGACAATTTCGCATCCGTCCGGGCGGTAACCGTCCTGCCTCGTCAATACAACATTTGTTCGGTTTTTGAGCGGTCCGTTGAACGATTCGAGCGTTTTGCGGCCGATCAGGATCGTTTTGCCTAGGGTGTTCCTTTTGAAAAAAGCCATGTCGTCCGGCAGCTTCCAGGGCAAATCGTTGTCCGCTCCGATTACGCGGTTGCGTGCCATGGCGGCTATCATCGTTATGGACATGCGTACGTTCTACCTCCGATCTCCTAGACCGATACCGTTGCCTTGATCGTCGGATGGCATTCGTAGCCGACAATCTCGAAATCCTCGAATGTATAATCGAAAATGGAGGCCGGCTTGCGCTTGAGCTCCAGCTGCGGCAATGGATAAGGCGTGCGGGTCAACTGGAGTTTCACCTGCTCGATATGGTCTTTATAAATATGGACGTCCGCACCCGAATAAATGAATTCCCCGACCTCGAGGCCGCACTGCTGCGCGACCATATGGGTCAGCATCGCATACTGCGCGATATTGAACGGCAATCCGAGGAACGTGTCGGACGAGCGCATCGTGAGCATGCAGGACAGCTTGCCCTTCGCCACATAAAACTGGAAGACGAAATGGCAGGGCGGCAGCTGCATCCGGTCGATTTCCCCGACATTCCATGCGCTGACGATATGCCGGCGGGAATCGGGGTTGCGCTTGATGCTCTCGATCACCTCGGCGATTTGATCGATTCGGCGGCCGTCCGCCGCCTCCCAAGCCCGCCATTGCGAGCCGTATACGGGGCCGAGCTCTCCGTTCTCATCCGCCCATTCGTTCCAGATACGGACACCGTTTTCCTGCAAATAACGGACGTTCGTATCGCCCTTGAGAAACCAGAGCAGCTCGTGAATGATCGATTTCACATGCATTTTTTTGGTCGTGACGAGTGGAAACCCTTTCGACAGATCGAAACGCAGCTGCCGGCCGAACACCGAGTAGGTTCCCGTTCCCGTCCGGTCCGTCTTCTCCGTGCCGTTATCCAAAATATCCTGCAGCAGATTTAAATAGCTTTGCAACCGTTGCACCACCCTAGCCGAAATCTGATGTTTGAATCGATTCTTATATCTTACCATTACAAGCCCGTTTTGTCGTTCCAGATTCTTTATGGCCGCGATTCAATTTTTCGATCGAGCTTGCGCTGCTTGTATAGCGAAAAAGAGGCCAGCCGCTATCGAGCGGCCGACCTCCCTGCTTCAACCAATGCTGAAGCCGCGAACTATTTACTTCACGATCGTATGAATCGGATGTCCGAGCGCCACGTCCGCCGCTTCCATCACAATTTCTCCGAGAGTCGGGTGAGCATGAATGGTCAGCGCCAGATCCTCAATCGTCGCGCCCATCTCGATCGCAAGCCCCAGCTCGGCGATCATATTCGACGCTTCAGCCCCGGCGATTTGCGCGCCCAGCAGGAGACCGCTCTCCGTATCGGAGATCAGTTTCACAAAGCCGTCGGTTGCGCCGAGCGATACGGCGCGGCCGTTGATCGCGAACGGGAAGCGGCCGACCTTGACTTTGTGACCCTTCTCCTTCGCTTCGCTCTCGCTGTAGCCGACGCTCGAGCACTCCGGATCGGTAAACACGACGAGCGGAATGCATTTGTAATCAACCTTGCTCGGCATACCCGCAATCGCTTCGGCCGCCACCTTCGCCTCGTACGTCGCTTTATGGGCGAGCGCCGGTCCGGCTACGATATCGCCGATTGCGTAAATGTGCGGAATGCTCGTGCGGCATTGGTCGTCGACTTCGATCAGGCCGCGGTCCGTCATTTTCACGTCGATCAGGTCCAGACCAAGCTCGCCGTCGGTGTTCGGACGCCGTCCGACCGTAACGAGCAGATAGTCAGCCGTTACCGTCTTCTCTTCGCCGCCGACCTCGAAGGTCACCTTTACTTCCGTGTCGGTTTGCTCCGCTGATTTCGCCTTCGCGCCGGTGAAAATGTCCACGCCCTTCTCCTTGAGCTTCTTCGCGACAAGGCGGGACATGTCGGTGTCGAAGCCCGGCAGGATCGAATCCAAGCCTTCGATGACCGTGATCTTCGTGCCGAACTTCGCATACATTTGGCCAAGCTCCATGCCGATGTAGCCGCCGCCGATGACAACCATGCTCTTCGGCACTTCAGGCAGGGACAACGCTTCGGAGGACGACACGATCCGTCCGCCGAACGGGAACGCCTTGAGCTCGATCGGACGCGAGCCGGTCGCGATAATGCAGTTCTTGAACCGGTAGCGCGGCGCCTCCTGGTCGTTGAATACACGCGCTTCGTTCTCGTTGATGAACATGACTTCGCCGCTGAAGAACTGCACTTTGTTGCCTTTGAGAAGGGTGCCTACGCCGCTGGTCATCTTGGAGACAACGCCGTTCTTGAATTCCTGTACCTTGCCCCAGTTCACCTTCGCCTCACCGGCTTCGATGCCGAATGCGGAGGCGTGGGATACCTGCTCGAACTGGTGAGCGGCGGAAATCAGTGCTTTCGATGGGATACAGCCCACATTCAAGCAAACGCCGCCGAGATATTGCTTGTCGACGCACAGCACGGACTGGCCCAGCTGAGCCGCCCGGATGGCGGCTGCGTAGCCGCCGGGACCGGCGCCGATTACCAGCGTATCAATGTCAAGAGAAGCGTCACCTACTACCATGACGTTACACCTCCATTATGAGCAGTTCCGGATCGCCCAGAAGCTGCTTGATGTAGTTCATGAAGTTCTGCGCCGTCGCGCCGTCGATAAGACGGTGGTCGAAGCTGAGCGAGAGCGCCATGACAGGCGCCGCAACGATCTCGCCGCCGCGTACGATCGCTTTTTCCGAAATGCGTCCCGTTCCGAGAATGGCGACTTCCGGGAAGTTGATGACCGGCGTGAAGAACATGCCGCCTGCCGAGCCGATGTTCGTAATCGACATCGTGCTGCCGCGCAGCTCGTTCGGCCCCAGCTTGCCGTCGCGTCCGCGAGTCGCCAGATCCTTGATCTCGCCCGCGATTTTCCAGATATTCTTGCGGTCCGCGTCCTGGATGACCGGCACGATCAGACCGTTATCCGTATCGGTGGCGATACCGATGTTGTAGTATTTCTTGAAGACGATCTCCTGTGCTTCCTCGTCGAGCATGGCGTTCATCACCGGGAACTCGCGCAGTGCCGCGACGAGCGCCTTCACGATGAACGGCAGATACGTCAGCTTGACGCCCTTCTTCTCGGCAACAGGCTTCGCTTTCGCACGAAGCTCAACCAGCTTCGCGACGTCCACTTCATCCATCAGCGTGACGTGCGGAGCGGTGTATACCGATTTAACCATCGCGTTCGCGATGATTTTGCGGATACCCTTGAACGGCACGCGCTCCTCCACGCGGTCGCCCACTACCGTCGTCGTAGGAGCCGGCTTCGACTCGCCCGCGCCCTCAGCCGCAATCGCGGCTGCCTCGGCGCCCTTGCCGTCGGCTTTCGCGCCGCCGCCGGCTGCAGAGCCGTCCACGTCCTCGCGGGTGATGCGTCCGTTCTTGCCCGTTCCGGCAACGCCGGTCAGCTCGACGCCCTTCTCGCGAGCATATTTGCGCACGCTGGGCGTAGCAAGCACCTGGCCGCCCGGTTCCGGCTTTCCGCCATCCTTATTCGGCTGCTCGTTCGCTTGCATCGATTGCTGCTGGGTTGTGTCCGTCGTCCGCGGCTGCTCCGTTTTCTCCGGACCTTGTGCCGTCGGCGCCTCGTGTCCGCCGCCCTCCGGAGCGGCTTGCTCTGGCACATCGCCTTCCGCGTCGATCACGGCAACCACTTCGCCGACATGGCAAACCTGGCCATCCTTCACGAGCACCTCAAGCACCTTGCCGTTGACCGGACAAGGCACCTCGACGATCGCTTTGTCGTTCTGCACTTCCATAATGATGTCTTCGTCCGTTACCGTGTCGCCGGCTTTGATATGCATTTTGATGATTTCGCCTTCATGCAAGCCTTCGCCAAGCTCGGGAAAACGGTATTCAAATTTCGCCACCCGGATAACCTCCTTCTATCGCGCTATTAAAATTCCAATACCTTCTGAACCGACGCTATGATCCGCGCCGGGCTCGGGAGCCATGCATCTTCGATCTGGGCGAACGGATACACCGTATCCGGTCCGGCCACGCGAAGCACAGGCGCCTCGAGGTGAAGAATCGCTTTTTCGTTGATTTGCGCAATAATTTCCGCCGCCGCGCCTGCCGTTCTCTGCGCTTCCTGCACAACGATCGCGCGGTTTGTTTTCTGAATCGAAGCGACGATCGTGTCGATATCGAGCGGCATCAACGTGCGCAGATCGATAACCTCCGCCTTCACGCCCTGCTTCTCGAGCTCATCGGCCGCCTTCATCGCCGTATGAACCATCATGCCGTAGGCGATGATCGTCACATCGGAGCCTTCGCGGACGATGTTCGCCTTGCCGATCTCGACCGTGTACGCATCCTCAGGAACTTCGGCGCGGAATGCATGGTATAAGTTAAGATGCTCCATGAAAAATACCGGATCGTTATCGCGGATCGCCGACACGAGCAAGCCTTTCGCATCGTAAGGGTTCGAAGGCACAATAACCTTGATTCCCGGTGTCTGCAAGGCCAAGCCTTCAAGCGCGTCGGTATGCAGCTCGGCCGCCTTGACGCCGCCGCCGAACGGTGTGCGGAATACGATCGGCGCATTGTAGCGGCCGCCGGAGCGGTAACGCATCCGCGCCGCCTGGATGAACATCTGGTCCAGCGCCTCAAAAATAAAACCGACAAACTGGATTTCCGCAACCGGGCGGAATCCTTGAATGCCCATGCCTACCGCCATACCAGCCAGAGCCGACTCCGCAAGCGGCGTGTCGAAGACGCGGTCCTCGCCGAATTCGCCCTGCAGCCCTTCCGTCGCGCGGAAGACGCCGCCTACCTTGCCGACGTCCTCGCCGAAAACGACGACGTTCGGGTCCCGCTTCAATTCCACGCGCATTGCGTCGCGGATCGCTTCCTTCATATTCATTTGAGCCATGATCGCTGGTTCCTCCCCAATTATTGAAAATCGGCCTTTTGCTCTTCCAGGTACTTCGGCGTCGTTTCGAACATCGAATCGATCAGACCTGCCACCGTCATTTTCTCGGTAGCTTCGGCTTTCTTGATATGCTCGTTGACGGTCGCCTTCGCTTCCTCTTTCACGCGTGCGGTTTCTTCCTCGGACCAAAGACCTTTCTTCTCGAGGTATTTGCCGAAGCGAACGATCGGGTCCTTGAGGCTCCATTCGCCTTCCTCGTCCTTTGTGCGGTATTTCGTCGTGTCGTCCGCCATGGAATGAGGACGGAAGCGGTAGGTCAGCATTTCGATCAGCGTAGCGCCTTCGCCGTTGCGGCCGCGCTCCGCGGCATCGGATACCGCTTTGATGACGGCGAGCACGTCCATGCCGTCAACCTGAACGCCCTTAATGCCGGCGGCAACCGCTTTGTGCGCAATCGACAAAGCCGCCGTCTGCTTCTCGTATGGCGTCGTGATCGCATAACGGTTGTTTTGCACCACATAAATGACGGGTAACTTATAGACGCCGGCGAAGTTCATGCCTTCGTAGAAATCGCCCTCGGACGAACCGCCGTCGCCCGTATACGTAATGGCGACACGTTTCTCGCCTTTTTTCTTGAACGCCATGGCAACGCCCGTTGCATGTAAAACCTGCGCGCCGATGATGATTTGCGGCATCAGCACATGCACGTCCTCGGGAATCTGTCCCCCGTGCTGGTGTCCGCGCGAATATAAGAATGCTTGGTACAAAGGCAGGCCGTGCCACACGATCTGCGGCATGTCGCGGTAGCCGGGACATACGAAATCGTCCTTGTTCAACGCGTACTCGCTGCCGATCATCGACGCTTCCTGACCGGATACCGGCGCATAAAAACCGAGTCGTCCCTGACGGCCAAGGTTTACGGCGCGCTCATCCCACGTCCGTGTAAACACCATTCGATACATGACTTCCTTCAATTGTTCGTCGGTCAAGTTCGGCATCGCGTCCGGATTAACGACTTCTCCTTCTGGCGACAGCAAGGAAAGCGGCGTAACCGGCTCCGTCTGAACTTCGTATGGCAGCTTGCTCATTGAACGTTCACCCCATCTATGGATTTGAATAAAACAGACCATCTGTTATATAATTATTATAAACCTGTTTAGTCGCACTGGTCAAAGACAAAAATGTTATATATAGCGGAAATTCTTCGATTTTCAGCTCAACATTCGGCGAAATGTTTATATAACAGCAACTAAATATATGTAATACAGATTAATACAACTTCCGACTGAAAGGCTTGTAGCGCCTAATCCTACCTATTTTGTTTACCCACATTTACCCAAAACCATTCAGCCGATTCGAAAGGGGAACCGATATGTCAGATTCGCCATCCGTCAAGCGTACGATCGTAAAAGAAACCGTCGACAGCCGCTTTCTTCCCGAAGGCAGCCGCTCGCTCCGTATTTTTTTACCGCCCGGCTATAATGAAGTGCTTAGCTATCCTGTCGTTTATTGTCAGGACGGCGAGGATTTCTTCAATTTCGGCCGCATTGCCACGCAGGCGAACGCGCTGATTGCAGAGGGTGAACTCGAGCCGCTCATCATCGTCGGCGTCGACGTCGACAAAAAAGTCCGCACGGCGGAATATGCGCCGGACGGCGACCGACACGAGCGATATGTCCGTTTCTTCGCGGAGGAGCTGGTGCCCGCCATCGAGCAGCTGTATCCCGTCCGCCGGGAGCCGGAGCATATCCTGCTGGCAGGCGACTCGCTCGGCGGCACGGTCTCGCTGCTGATTGCGCTGCAGTATCCGGACAAGTTCGGCGGCGTCCTATCGCTGTCCGGCGCCTTCTACCCTTCCGCACTTGCGGTGCTCTCCAGCTCCGATGCGGATCTTACCGGACTGCGGATGTATATGACCGTCGGGCTGCAGGAAACGGAATTCGAGACGGACAAAGGCATGTTCGACTTCGTTGAATTGAATCGGCGCGCGCGGAAGCTGCTCGAAATCAAAGGCGTTAAGCCGGTGTATATCGAGCGGGAAGGCACCCACATCTGGGGTTATTGGCAGAAAGACGTGCCCGATGCGCTCCGATCGTTTTTCCCCGTATGAGGATAAAGCTCCGGCCGCCTTGGTCTAAGGCTGAGCCGGAGCTTTATCGTTGTCCGCTTTAATCCGCCGAATCAGTTCGCCGCAGCCTTCGGAAACAAGCGCGTACGTCTCGTCGAAATCGCCGGTGAAGTAAGGGTCCGGCACGCTGTCGGAGGCGGCGTCCCCGACCAAGTCCATGAACTTGTACACCTTGGCCCCGCTGCGGGATCGCACCTGCAAGGCCAGCACATCGCGCTCGTTGGCCGCATCCATACAGACGATATAATCGAACGCTTCAAAATCATCGGGCTTAACCTGCCGGGCCTTCATCCCCGCATAATCGATCCCATACCGGTCCAGCTGCCTGCGCGTCCCTTCGTGCGGCGGCTTGCCGATATGCCAATCGCCCGTTCCGGCCGAATCGACCTGCAGCCCGCCGCCCAAGTCGGCCTTGTCCGCCAAATCGCGAAGCACCGCTTCCGCCATTGGCGACCGGCAAATGTTGCCTAGACATACGAACAGCACCCGTATCATCGTTCACCCGCTCCTTTATGGGTCAGCGCTTTTTCCTCATGAACGCTGAACGCCGCGATCGCCTTGTCTTCCGCGCTCTGATGGCCGCCAGGGGCGTGAACCGATTCCGACAAAGCGTACTTCAGGGAGCGGCGAGGCAGTCTCCATTTATAATGGACCGAAAGCATCCGGAATAGAATGACGATCACGAACAGCGCGAGCAGCTGGCCGCTCCGGTGAATCCAGCCCATTCCGATCACGGCGCCGGCCATCATCGCCCATACCGCATAAATTTCGTCTCGCAGCACCAGCGGCTTGCGGCCTGCCAGCAAGTCGCGAATGATTCCG
>NZ_KK082127.1:38781-54204 GCF_000598065.1 Paenibacillus darwinianus
CCAGCAAGTCGCGAATGATTCCGCCTCCGATCCCCGTCATGACCGCCGCAACCATGACGGCCGCAAGCGTATGTCCGTTCTGCGTCGCATACAGCGCCCCCTGGATCGCAAAGGCTGAAAGCCCGATCGCGTCGAAAAACGCCTCGCTTCGCCGCCAATGGCGAATCCAGCTGACCGGCAAAATGAAGGCGACCGCCATCGCGATAATCGCCGTTTTAAGCAGCAGTCCTTGGCTCCACAACGTGGGAACCGGTACGCCGATCAGCAGGTTGCGGATCACGCCGCCGCCGAACGCCGTTACCAAGCCGAGCACGAACACGCCCAAAATATCATACTCCTCTTCCATGGCCACTACGGCACCGCTTACCGCAAACGCGATCGTACCGATGAGGCTGAAAATACCGAATATCTCCAAGTCCAACCCGTTAGCCCCCCGCTGTGGAATTCGCCGCCCGCCTTCCGGCGCCCGGTGAATCTTGTCCGAATCTGTCATTTCCCATTGTAACGAGGGGCCACCGGGCGCGCAACAACCATTTTCGGGGGAGCCGCCCGAATAACGGGATGGGCAAAACGAGACGGCGGCGTTATACTGAGGAACAGATTGGACCGAAACGCGCAAGCATGCGTAAATGAAAGGAAGTAGCCATTATGCATTCACCCGCTAGACGGGTTCTCATCTTCTCCGGCGGCCGGCTCGGCTTATGGGCGCTGGCCCATATCCGCCCCGAGGACCGTTTGATCGGCGCCGACAGCGGCAGCCTGTTTCTCGTTAAGCACGGTTTCAGACCCGATTTGGCGATCGGCGATTTCGACTCCGTCACCGCGCAGCAGCTAGAACGGATTAAAGCCGGCAGCCTCCGTACCGAAGCGTGTGATCCCGTCGACAAGGACTACACAGATACCGAGCTGGCCTTTCGGCGAGCGCTTGAGGAGAAGCCCGACGAAATCGTGATGATCGGTGCGCTCGGAACCCGGTTCGATCACTCGATCGCCAATATTCATTTGCTCGTCGAAGCGCTGCGCTGCGGCATTCCCGCGGTCATCGCGGACGAGCACAACGAAATCCGTCTGACCGACGCGCGATTAACGATACGGAGCGGAAGCTATGCCAACGTATCGCTGCTGCCGCTGACGCCCCGCGTCAACGGCATCACGCTGCGCGGATTCCGCTACCCGCTTACCGAAGCGACGCTGGACATGGGTCAATCGCTCGGCATCAGCAACGTGCTGGACGGCGAGGCCGGTGAGATTACAGTCCGGAACGGATGGCTGCTTGTGATCCAGAGCAGAGACTGATCGAAGCAGCGCATAATCGTTATGGTATAGTTAAAGAAATACAAATTCCCCATCATCCAGAGGTGAACCATTTGACGTATCAGCAGCCGCAGCAGTCGATCGACCGGAACGCGCTCAAAGCATGGCGCATCTCGGGCATGATTTCTGCAGCCGTCTACGCCGTCGTGCTGGGCATATTGCTATTTCTCACGTTGCGGTTTCAGTGGCCGGCATGGATATTCACGGCGGCCTCGCTCGCGGCCGTGACGGGCGTTTATGTCGAAACCGTGCTTTTTCCGAACCTGCGCTGGAAGCATTTTCGCTATGACATCCATGAGCATGAAATCGATTTGCAGTACGGCATATTCATTCGGCGCCGGGTGCTCATTCCGATGGTCAAGGTGCAGCATGTCGATACGAAGCAGGGCCCGCTGCTGCGCCGGTACGGCTTGGCGACCGTCACCTTCTCCACCGCTGCGGGCAGCCATGAAATTCCCGCGCTTAACGAAGCGAGAGCCGAGCAGGTACGCAACCGGATCGCGCTGTTGGCGAGAATTAGCGATGAAGAAATCTGACCGTGCGACCGGCCGTCGTCTGCACCCGGTTTCCGTTTTCTTTTTCATCGCCAAAAGCATCATGGACCTGCTGTACCCGCTGATCGCCTTAATCCTCTCCACCGTATTCAGAGGCGAAGCCAAGCCACTGTGGGTAGCTGGAGGCATCCTGCTGTTCCTCGCGGTTACCGTCTTCATCGGCTTGCTCACCTGGCTTCGGTTCACGTACACGATCGATGGCGGCGTGCTGCATGTGGAGCATGGCCTGTTCATTCGTAAAAAGCTGTCTGTTCCCCGCGACCGCATGCAATCGTTCGACACGGCGGCCGGCCTGCTGCACCAAGTGTTCGGGGTCGTCAAGCTGCAGATCGAGACGGCCGGCGGCACGAAACCTGAGGTTGTGTTGAACGCCATCAGCCGGCAGGAAGCCGATTATGTGCGCAAGGCGTTGTATCCGTCCCACGCCAAACATGCGGCGGATATGGAGAGTCCGGTCACAGAATCCGCTGTCCCGCTTCCGCATGGCGCCGCCTCCGCCCCGGCTGCGCAGAACGGCTTCGCGAACGAGACGCCGGACGGGCCGACCAAACGCATGCGGTTGTCCGATATTGTTTTATACAGCGCCACCTCAGGAAGGGTGGTCATCGCGATCGCGGTCATCGGCGCCGCTTATACGCAGCTGGATAATTGGCTCGAGGATACGGTCCTATGGAACAATGTGCTTTCCCGCTTCGCGCACGTTCGGCTGGGTTGGCTCATTGCCGCGGTATTTGTGTTTGCGTGGGTGCTGGGCGTCATCACCACAACGATTAAGGAATTCGGTTTTACCGTCTCGCTGTCGCAAGACAAGCTGGTGATCGAACGCGGCCTGCTTGAGCGCAGGCATGCCTCCATCAATCTGAAGCGGGTACAGGCGGTCTACATGAAAATCAACCCGGTGCGCAGCCTACTCGGCCTGGCCAGCATTCATCTGGTGACTGCGGTGTCGACGGACAAAGGGGGAACCCCTTCGCTGCTGATTCCGATCGTCAAACGCTCGGAAGCTGGACAAATACTGGAGATGCTCCTGCCGGGCTATCGGCTGTCGTCGGACCTGCACCGCCTGACCCGCCGNACCCGCCGTTCGCTCGGCGGCTACCTGACCATTCCGGTCACGCTTGCCGCCTTCGCGGCAATTCCCGGTTTGATTTGGAATCCGTACGGCTTCGGCTGGTTCTCGCTTGCGCTGCCTTTGGGAACGGGGCTCTGGTCCTATATGCGCTACAGACAAACCGCATGGAGCGCCGAAGGCGACCAGCTGACGATCCGTTACGGCAGCTTCAGCGCGCATCTCGCGCTCATCCCGAAAAAACGCGTGCAATGGTATGGAACTACCGTCTCTCCCTTGCAGATGCGGAGGGAACTGACCAGCTTCGCCGTGGCGGTGGCATCCGGTTCGGGCCAAGCCGATTTCCGAATCCGGTATATGACGGAACAATCGGGCCTGGAGCTGACCGAGTGGTTGCGGCGCAAGGACTGATTCGTTTGAATATAAGGCCATCGGGAAATTGAGTTTGAAGCACCTGGGGACATGAAGCCAAAGAATGATTCAGACGCTGTGCATGCAAAAAATTCCTCCATTAGCCTGCAGGCTAATGGAGGAATTTTTATCATTTTACTCCGGATGCGGGGAACGCCCATCGCGTCCCCAGTTCCCCAGAACGTGATCGCCGTCATGCGGTCAACCCGTCAGATCGGCAGCAGCGCTATGAAATCCCGTCCGCGCAGCTCGTCCATCATGGTCAACCATGCTGCCGGCTTATTCGGAAGAGCCGAATAATAGCGTTCCAAATAAGCGGTGATCAGCGGCGCCGGCAGCAAATCCAGCGACTCGTCCGTGGACAGGAAGCAGAGATCCACCACACGGAGAAGCTGGACAAGGTGGTCCCAAGACGGATGCACATAATCGATATCAAGCTTGCGGTAGCCCATATGGGACAATACTTCGCGGCGAACGATCGGATTCATCGGCGTCGCCCCGCCAAAGCCGTGAGCGGTTTCCGCCGGATCGTAAATTTCGGCGAACATCCCAAGCGGCTGCGTTCCGGTCTCGCGCGCCATGCGCTGAAGATCCTCCTCACGTTTCTTCATCAGAAATCGCCCGATGCTCAAGCCGGCCTTGCCGATGATGGTGAAATCCGTAACGGCCACCCGCATATCATCGAAATAACGGTATTCGGTCGCCCCTACCACTTCTCCGTCCAGCACCGCGGCGTAGACGTGAATACCTTCGTCAAGCAGCGGATCGGCCCAAAGCTCATAAGCCAGCACCTCCTCCGGAGGAAAAACCTCCTGCATAAGCCGGTGCATACCGGCAAAAACCGGCTCGTCAATCGAACGGATGCGTACATATTCCATCTTCATAATCGCTCCTCTCCTGCCTCTCTCCAGGCAATCTGTCCTAAGCCTCCGCCGGCTCGAACGCCTCGAAAAAAGGGTTGCGCCATTCCATTATGGCCGCGCAATGGCCGGATTCTTCATCCTCCAAGTAACCTTCCGCAATACCGACGGGCACCCGTCCGCAACGCAGAAGAAAGCCGATAACCGGATCGCGCCATTCGCCCTCCAGCACCTTCCGTACGTATTCCTCCGGAGTGGCCTCCTCCTTGTGCAAATGATAGCCAGGCATTCGTCCGCCTCCAAGCAGACGCCGCAGTCCCAGATGGACGACCGTCTCGTACATCGTCTGCATCAGCCATTTCCCTACGCCCGACTTGCGGAAGGCAGGGATAACGCTGATGTCCACCACATAAAGCGTATCGCCCCCCGGATTGTGGTTGCGGATATAACCGTTATCGGTTACGGCGGCCCAGTTGTGGTCGCCGTCAAGCGAGCTTCCGTCCACCAGCAGTCCGGTCATCGAACCGATCAGCCGGCCTTCCGCTACCGCGCAAATCGCCCCTTCGGGAAAACGCGCGACATGCTCCGCAAGCTGCTCCTCGTTCCACCACAAATCCTCGGGAAAAGGCGGTGGGAAGCTCTCCTGCTGAACGGCGATCATCTGCTCGAAATCGGAAAGCCCGTAGCCGCGAATCGTCATTGTTAAAGGCTTGCCGTCCTTAAATATGTACAACTCTTTGCGCACAGCGTCCCTCCTCGGGTGTCGACATTTCCTTCGATATCGCGGTTTTCAAAAATACATGCTCCACTCCACGGCGCGTCACGAAAAAGCGCTTTCCCCTCTCGTGCGTCTCTTCTGGATAAGAAACAGCTGAGACGGCCCTTCGCCGGTTCAGCAAGTTTTTTTCGGGAATTGCAGAGCAATCGTCGTTCCTTTCTCCGGCTTGCTGAACACGTCGATGTGGCCCTCGTGCAGGTCCACGATCCGCTTCGCGATCGACAAGCCGAGGCCGACGCCGCCGGTCGTTCGACTGCGCGCGCCGTCCACCCGAAAGAAGCGCTCGAACAAATTCGGAATTTCGTGCTCAGGTATGCCGATTCCGTTATCTTTCACCAAAATACGGACCATATTCCGCGTCTGGCTGATCACAATGTCGATCGGGTCCTTGCTGTACTTGATCGCGTTGTCGATCAGAATGACCATCAACTGGCGGATCTTGTCCTTGTCCGCGGTCATCCGGATGCCGTTGCCGTCGGAATCGGCGTGAACGCGAATCGTGCGGTGAAACGTCGTGTGCAGCATCGACGCTAGCTCGTCCGACAGCTGCATCACGTCGAAGGTTTCGAGCTTCAGCCAATCCTCCTGCTCGGCCTCGGCGAGCGTCAGCATCGATTTGATCAGCTTCTGCAGCCGTTCCGATTCCTTGGAGATCGCCTCGATCGCCTCATCCCGGACGGTCGAGTCGTTGCGTCCCCACCGCTTGAGCATATTGGCGTAGCTGCTGATCACCGTAAGCGGCGTCTTCAGCTCATGCGAAGCATCCGCGACGAACGCCTTCTGGCTGGCAAACGTACGGTCCAGCCGTTCTATCATCTGGTTGAACGCGCGTATGAGCTGCAGCAGCTCAGCGGATTCTTCCCTGCCCTTCAACTCGATTTTGCGCAGCTTGCCGCTCCGGTCGATTTCGCGCATCGTCTGCACCATCGTCTGGATCGGAGCGGTCAGCTTCGAGGTAAACCAATACGTCCCGAATATCGCGAAAAATACGGCGCCGAGACTCGTGACCGACAGCGCCGCCACAAGCACCTGCAAATACGTGTCCAGCAAGGTCAGCTTACGGGTAATCTCCAGCATGCCGATCACTTCCATGCCGCTGTACAGCGGCACCTTCATGTAGAGCACCCGAAGGCTACCGATTTTCGTCATTCCGGACGCATGCGTGCGGCTGAACGAGACCGGTCGTTTCAGCAGGTCCTGATCGGAGCCTTGCGCGTTGACGATCCGGCCCGCCACGTCGACGATCCGGATCGCCTCGTTCACGTTGTAGAACTCGCTGAGCAGCTTCGGATCGGCCATTCGGACCGACGAATCAATGTTAACGTTCTCCAGCAGCAGCGTCACCTTGTTGCGAAGCAGTTGCTCTTCGCTGTTGGTTGAAATTTTGATCACAAAAAAATAAACGAAAATATTGAACAGAATCAAAATGAAGATCAACCAAAATATCGTAAATAAAGTAAATCGTTTGCGAAGCGTCATGCGTCGGGCTCCTTAAGCATATAACCGACGCCGCGGATCGTGTGAATAAGTTTGTACCGGAAGCCGCGGTCAATTTTTTGGCGCAGGTAGCGGATATACACATCGACCAGATTCGTCTCGCCGATGAAATCATAGCCCCATACGTCAGATAAAATCTCCTCGCGCGTCTTCTCCCGATTTTTGTTCTCCGCCAAATACACCAGCAGGTCGAATTCGCGGGGCGTCAGCTCGATGACCAGCTCCTTGCGGAACACCTTGCGTGTGCGCAGCTCGATCGCCAGATCGGCGGCGCGAAGTATGTCCGAGCCTTCCGCCTCTTTGGACGTCTGCTGAAAAATACGCAGCAGGTTTCTGACCCTGGCGAGCAGTTCTTCCATCGCAAATGGCTTCGTAATATAATCGTTCGCCCCGGTTTCGAAGCCGCTTACCTTATCGGGTACCGTGTCTCGGGCCGTGAGCAGAACGACCGGAATCGGATTACCCGCGCTGCGCAGCCGGCGCAGCACCTCGATGCCGTTCAATTCGGGTAGCATCACATCCAGCAGCACCAGATCCCACTCGCCTGACTGGGCCATCTCGAGACCGATTCTGCCGTCCTCGGCCCGTCCCACCGTATAGCCCTCATGCTCCAGCTCAAGCTGAAGGATGCGCGCGATTCCTTCCTCGTCTTCGACGATCAGTAGTCTCTCGTTCATGATGGTTCCACTCCTTAAGACCTGTCAGCGGCCGGATGGTCGATACTCTGTAGCAGCCAATCGTTAATCCGTTATTGTGATTAACATCTACCCTGTATCGTACAAAAAGAGAGACCGTAAAAGCAAACCAGCTCTTAAGGCCACAGCAACCAACCCAAAAATGCCGACAGCGCCACCGCCAGCCAGGATGGCAGCTTCCAGAAATGAATGACGGCAAACACGCCCAGCGCAACAGCAAAATCAAGCCCGGTAGTCACCGTTCCGGTCCACACCGGATCATACAAGGCGGCAAGCAGCAATCCGACCACGCCGGCGTTCACACCGTTAAGCGCTCCCCTGACGCGGCGGTCGCCGCGCAGCCCGTTCCAGAACGGCATCGCGCTGGCCAGCAGCAGGAAGGACGGGATGAAAATCGCCGTCAAGGCGAGCACGGCCAGAAGCGCGCCCTGCCAGCCCGGTGCGGATACGCCGCCGATAAAAGCGGCGATTGAGAACAGCGGTCCGGGCATCGCCTGTACCGCACCGTACCCTGCCATGATCGTACCGGCCGAGATACCCGATATGCCCCGGTCTGCGAGTTCTCCCTCCAGCATCGGCAGGACAACGTGTCCGCCGCCGAACACGAGCGAGCCCGCGCGGTAATGGCTGTCGGCAAGCGCCAGCGCCGTAGAATCCGGGTACAGGCGGGAAGCTGCGGGAAGAAGAAATAGCAGCGCCAGGAAAACGGCGAACAAGGCCAGCGCAGTTCGCCGCTTAAGGAGCGGGCGCCCGCTCGCCGCCNGACGTTCCCTCACCGGCGGCGGGCTTCAGAAAAGCGAGTCCCGCAGCGGCGCATAGGACAAGCGGGATCAGCTGACCCGCCGGTCCAGGCACAAGCACCGCCCAGCAAGCGGCGGCGAGCGCCATCGTTGCCCGAGGACGGTCCGACGCAAGCGAACGGCCCATGCTCCAGACCGCTTGCGCGACGATCGCGACGGCTACCAGCTTCAAGCCGTGCAGCCATCCGGCGTCAGCGACCTCTCCCCCTGCCGTTCCGAGTCCAATCGCGAACAGCGCCATCAGCAATGCCGACGGCAGCGTGAAGCCGATCCAAGCTGCCACCGCGCCGGCGGTACCCGCCCGGCGCATGCCGATTGCCATCCCGAGCTGGCTGCTGGCAGGTCCGGGTAAAAATTGACATAAAGCCGTCAGATCGGCAAACGTCCGATCGTCGAGCCATTTTCTCCGAGTCACATACTCTTCCCGAAAATAGCCGATATGGGCCACCGGACCGCCGAAGGAGGTCAACCCCAGCTTCAGCGCCGCCACGAAGACGTCCCACACCCTGCCGGATTTAGCGCCGCTCAATCGCCATCACCTACCATTTTGCATTGACCAGGACTCGACGTCCCAGATTTTCGTCACCCAATCTTCGTAGAAATCCGGCTCGTGGGAGACGAGCAGGATCGTGCCTTTGTAATCTTGCAGCGCACGCTTCAGCTCCGCCTTTGCCACGACGTCCAGATGGTTCGTCGGCTCGTCAAACAGAATCCAGTTGCTCTCGCGCAGCATCAGCTTGCACAGCCGGACCTTCGCTTGCTCGCCGCCGCTGAGCTGGTTCAGGTTGCGCGTAATATGCTCGTTCTTGAGTCCGCATCTGGCAAGGGCGGCGCGCACTTCATGCTGGTTCATCGACGAGAACTCGTTCCATACGTCGTCCAGCGGGGTCATCGCCTGCGCCTTCACTTCCTGCTCGAAATATGCCGGATGCAAATAATCGCCGCGGTACGTATTACCGTCCAGCGGCTGGATTTTGCCGAGCACGGTCTTGAGGAGCGTGGATTTGCCGACGCCGTTCATGCCGACGATCGCGATTTTGTCATTGCGCTCGATCAACACGTCCATTGCCGGCAGAAGCGGCCGGTCGTAGCCGATAACCAGCCCTTTGGCCTCGAACACCGTCTTGCCGCTCGTGCGCGCTTCCTTGAACTGAAAAGTAGGCTTCTGCGCTTCCTCAGGACGGTCGATCCGCTCCAGACGGCCCAGTTGCTTCTCGCGGCTTTTGGCCCGGCCGGACGTCGAATAGCGCGCTTTGTTCCGCTGAATGAAATCCTCCTGCTTCTTAATGAATTCCTGCTGTTTCTCGTAGGCGTCGATATGCTGGTTTTTGTTCATATCCGCCATCTGAAGAAACTTCTCATAGTTCGCGGTATAGCGCGTCAACTTCGCAAACTCCAGATGATAAATGACGTCGACGACGTCGTTCATAAAGCCGGTGTCGTGGGAAATGAGCATAAAGGCGTACGGGTAGTTTTTCAAGTAGTTGGTCAGCCACGTAATATGCTCTTCATCGAGATAGTTCGTGGGCTCGTCAAGCAGTAAGACCGTCGGCTTCTCAAGCAGCAGCTTGGCCAGCAGCACCTTGGTCCGCTGTCCTCCGCTGAGCGAGGAGACGTCGCGCTCAAGTCCGATCGCATGGAGTCCGAGGCCGTTGGCCATCTCCTCCACCTTGACGTCGATCAGGTAGAAATCGCCGATCTCCAGCGCTTCCTGGATTTCGCCCATCCGCTCCAGCAGCTGCTCGAGCGTGTCGGGGTCTGCCTCCGCCATCTGAGCCGCGATATCGTTCATTTCCTGCTCCAGCTCGAGCAGCGGCAGGAAGGCGTCCTTCAGCACGTCGCGAATCGTATTGCCCGGCATCAGCTTCGTATGCTGGTCCAGGTAACCGTAGCGTACCTTCGGCGTCCACTCGACTTTGCCGTTATCCTTCAACTGCTTGCCCGTCAATATATTCATCATCGTCGACTTTCCCGCGCCATTCGCGCCGACCAGGCCCACATGCTCGCCTGCCAGCAATCGGAACGAAACGTTCTTGAACAACGTCCGATCTCCGAAATTATGCGATAGCTCTTCAACTGTTAATAAACTCATTTCTCCGGCTCCAATCCTTCTCATGTGTTCAGGCGGACTGCACCGCCGCACAACATTGTACCATAAGTAGCGGAAAAATTCGTCCGTTTATACGAAAATCCGCCGAAACACGGGCTCTAACGAACGCTCGAGCGATTTGCGCCACCCAGTATGATCCGTGGCCCAGCGCCCGCGCCACAGGCATGACCTCCAATCGCCGAAGGACAGCAGCGGAACAAGCGCTTCAGGCTTTAGCGGAAACATGCGCAGCCAATCGTTCCTGCCCTTGAAGGCCGTATCTTTATTGGCCGCCCATAAGGACGGCAATCCCGCTCCCTCCCTTTGAGCGTGAATGTTGTGCCAGCCGGCCATGCGGTCTTTCGTCCATTTGGAAGGCTCGGGATCGGCGGCCATGAGCAGCAGGTCACTGCGGATCAGCCAGGATGCGGCATCCGGGCGCATCCAACCGGCCGATAGATCGACGATGACGAATCCCCGCTCCGTTTTTTTTCCGCCCGCACTGCCCAGCTGTTGCTCCATGCAGCCAAGGACGGCGCTGGGCGTCAACCCGTTGTCTCTGCTGATCAGCTCGGCGTTCTCTTCCCTCCGCAAGCCGGGATGGAGCGCCTGAATAAGCAAACCGCCGTCCCGCCAGGCGGCAAATCGCGCATCGATCGGATTGGCGGAGACCGAGCCTTTACCGGCGGCGGCTTGCCGGACCAGCGGCCCGTACCCTCCCAGCAGAACGAACAGCTCCGGTACAAGCAGCGGGTGCTCCAGCAGCGCCGCCGCCGCTCCCGATCGCTCCAGCAGTTTGGCCAGCGTCACGGCTAGGAACGTTCCGCCCGCAGACGGTGTAAAAGAAGCGACCACAATTAGCTTTGGAACCGCTAAGGCTGAATTTCGCCCGGTAGATGAAGCCCCCGCGTGCGAGCGCCTGGTTGCGGTCGAGGTCGAGGTCGAGGCGTCCCCGGCTCCCTGCGCCGCAATGCCAAGCATCCGGGCGGCATCCTCGGCCGTGGCCGGCCTGCGGGCCGGATCGCGTTGCAGCATGGAGAAGAGAGCTTCGGCAAGCGCCGGCGGAAGCGCGACAGGCAAATCCGCGGCGGAGTTGTCCGCCGTCTCGGACGGAAACGCGCCGCCGCTTAATAAATGCCGCAACAGCGCGCCCAGCCCGTAAATGTCGCTTCGCGGACCGCTTTGGCCGCCCTCTCCCGCTTGCTCCGGAGCCGCAAACCCCGGCGTGCCGAGCAGTCGCGTATCGGAGCCCGTACCGGCTCTGACGAATCTCGCGATCCCGAAATCGATCAGCCGCACGAAGCCCGTGCGATCGATCATGACGTTTGACGGCTTTAAATCGCGGTGAACGACCGGCGGCGACTGTGCGTGCAAATAAGCGAGCGCATCGCATAATTGAACGCATATATCGATCGTTTCCGGGATCGGCAGACGTCGGCCGCGGCGCTCGAAATAATCCGACAAATTTTCCCCTTCCACGAAGTCCGTTACAAGCAGGTCAGGCCGATGGGGTCCGGCCGGAATGTAATCGATCAATTGAGGGAGCCGTGGGTGGTTCAGGCGCATCAGTATGCCCGCCTCGGCTTCGGCGGCATATCTGTCCTCCGGCCGCAGTCTCAGCAGCTTAAGCGCACGCGGCTTGCCTCCGAGCTTGCGGTCGGCCGCCCAATATACGCTGCCCATTCCCCCCTGTCCCAACCGCCGCCCCACCTCATACCGGCCATCGATCAGTTCCCCGGGCGAAAGACTGTAAAACCGGGGCACATGCATGTCCGCATCCGCAGCCATGTCCTTGTTCATGTTCATTAAGGACGACCATCCTTTCGTCGTGTGCGATCGGACTGCAAGCCGCCATCCGTTGCCCCGCAGAACGCAAAAAATCCCGGTTCGGTGCCATTGCACCGAACCGGGATGCTTTCCCGATCGCCGTCTTGCTAGGTTCGTTTCGTCAAGTATAACGTAATTTCATCCCGATTGTGAAACAATTGTTTCGCTTTGCGCAGCTCAAACGCACCTTCCAGCTTGTCTACAACGTCGCGGATCGTCTGGAGCGGCTTCCGGTGCATCAGCTTCACGGTGATGATCGCCGTCGCGCCCGGCTTAAGCGCTTGGCGAAGCTCCATGACCAGCTTGACCATCAGCATCGGACTCCAGCTCATATCGCATACGAGCAAGTCGAAGCTGCCGCGTCCGAAACGAACGTCCCCCGCATTCTTGTTGAGATAGGTCAGCTTCGGATAGCCCTTAAGCGACGGATGAAGCTCGGCCGGATCGACGGCTGTTACGGCCAATCCGCGTTCCAGCAGAAGCGACGTCCAGCCGCCCGGCGCGGCGCCGACATCGAGCGCTTCGCGAAAATCCGACAAGCGGAGGCCGAATGTCCGCTCCGCTTCCAGCAGCTTGAATTTGGCGCGGGAAATTTGTCCCTCCTCCCGCTGAAACCGCACCGCGCCGCCCGGCCAGTCGGACAGCAGCTCCTGCGGCGAGCCCCATCCGACCAGCAACTCTTCGGCCGCGGCATACACCGTCAGGATGACCTCCGGCTCCTGCATGGCGGGCTCGCCTCCAATCTCGGTCAGGACGGCGTCCAGCACCGCCTTCGTATCCGAGACGGAATACGGAAAACGAGTCGCTTCCGCGCGGCGGACATGAACAGCCGTCCTCTTCTCGTCGAAGGCGTAGCCCACGTAGCGGATCGTATCGGATAGGACGCTCAGATCATCCGCATTGCCTGCCACCGGGAGCGCGCGGTCCACCGGTTGGATATGGCGGAGAAAAATCGGCTCCTTTTCGGCAATCGCAGCCAGCATCTCATCGCGCTCCAGCGGGATATCCGCGGCAAACACCTCGCCGGCGGCGAGCTGCTGGAAGGACACCCCGGGAAACAGCCGCCTGAGTTCTTCCATCGCCAGATTCGCGAACCCGCGGTTGGACGTACAGACCCACCGCATCATGCTCCCGCTCCTACGGGTGCCACGCGAATCCACGGGCGCTCGTGAATCCAATCGACCTCGACGGGAAGCTCATAGGCTTCGCCCAGAATATCGCCCGTAAGCACCTCACGCTTGAGGCCCGCCGCCGCGATTTTCCCGTTATGCACAAGCGCCACATGGGTGAACAGCGGCACGATCTCCTCGATATGGTGCGTGACGTACAGAATCGTCATCCGTCTGCCTCCCAGCCGGTTCAGCTCCGCGAGCAGCTTTTCGCGCTCATACAAGTCGAGGCCGGCGCATGGCTCGTCCATGATCAGCAGCTCAGGCTCCGCCATAAGCGCCCGGACCAGCAGCACTTTTTTGCGCTCGCCCTGCGACAGGACGCCGAACGGCTGATCGGCCAAATGGCCGATGCCCATATCCGTCAGCATGGCGCGCGCCTTTGCGATGACTGCGGGATCGATCGCCTGATAGAAACGGAGAAACGCATATTCCCCGGTGGCGACGATCTCCCATACCGGATCGGCGAGCGTCAGCTTTTCCACCATAGATTGGCTAATGTAACCGATATTTCTGCGCACTTCGCGAACGTCGACACGTCCGTACCTATAACCGAGCACATCGACCGTGCCGGACGTCGGAAACTGGTAGCCGTTAATCATTTCGAGCAGCGTCGTTTTGCCCGAGCCGTTGCGTCCGAGGATAACCCAATGCTCGCCCTTGCGAATATGTAAATCGATCCCCTGTAAAATATCGCGGTCTTCCCGCCGCCAGGTAATGCCGTTTAATGCGATCAACGCAACCCCCCCAGACCTATGCGATAAATGAACGGTCATCAACCCCTCGCCAACTCCCTAAGCAGCCTATCCGGCATCGGACCGTTGAACAGCTGCACATCGGAAGGCGCATGCTCCGTAAGAAGCGCATACATTTGCTGCCTGCCCGCCGGGCTCGAGGTGTGAAAATAAATGCGGCGGGGAAACCGCTTCACCGCGACGATATGACGAACGACCTCGATTCCCTCCGGCTGGCCCCAGCCGAGATCAAAGTCCAGCGAAAGCACATCGATCTGTTCCGAATCGATTAGCAGCTTGCATTCCTCCGCCGTTGCCGCAGGGACGAAGCCGGGTGGACAAGGACGGTAATCGTCCAAATATACGTGAATTATTGGAATCCCTCCCTATCGGCCCATTCGGCCAGCAGCCGGATTTGCTCCGCGTGCGAAGCGTCCGCCGTTTCGGGCGTCTCCAGCACGAGCGGCACGGTGCGGATCTCGGGCACGGACAGCAGCCACCGGAAGCCGGCCTCGCCGATTTCTCCCCTTCCGATGGCGGCATGCCGGTCGCGCTTCCGGCCGCTGGCGTACACCGAATCGTTCGCGTGCACGGCGGTTAAGGCGTCGAAATAACCGAGCAATCTGGCTTTGGCGGCCCATTCTTCGCCGTTTGAGCCATTCCAGACGCCGCTCGCAAACAGGTGGCACGTATCCAGGCAAAATCCAATTTTGTCCGGATGCCGGCTCAATGAGCGGATGTTGACGAGTTCCTCAAACGAGGTGCCCATAAACGCATGATCACCCGCCTGATTTTCGATCAGCAGCTTCGCCGTCCCTTCCCTTTGCGACAGAACCAGGTCCAGGCACTGAATGATGTTCCTGTAGCCTTGCAGAACGTCATTGCCCTTATAAATGCCGAAATGAACGACAATGCCCAACGATCCGCAGCTGTCGGCGATATCAAGGTCGTTCAGCAGCGAAGCGGCGATCCTTTCTCTTTGCGGCGCATCGTCCGCCGCGAGATTGACAGGATAAGGCGAGTGCGCGATGGACACCAGGCCGTGCTCGCGGCAATAGTCGGCGCATCGCTGCGCATCCTGGCGGTCGAATGCTTTTACGCCGAGCGACCTCGGGTTTTTGGGAAAGTATTGATAAGCGCCGCCGCCGAGCGAGTGCGCATGCGCCGCCGCTTCCCGGAATCCCCTACGGATGCTGACGTGGCTGCCGATGCGCACAGCCTCACCCCTCCCCTTGGCAATTCGGGCAATAAAAAATTTTGCGCGACGACAGCTTTTCCTCGACGATCGGCGTGCCGCACCGCAAGCACGGCTCCCCGCCGCGGTCGTATACGAGGCAGTGCTCATTGTAGCTGCCCGTCAACGTGTCTCCTTCCACCAGCGGCATTTCCATATAACCGCCCAGCCGGGTCGCCCGCTTAAGCACCGTATGCATGGCATCGTACAGCCTTTGCCAGGATTCCGGCCCGATGGCCGGGATCGACACGGTGGGCCGCACGCCCGCCTGAAAGGCGATTTCGTCCGCATAACAGTTGCCGATGCCGGCTATAACGCCTTGATCGACGAACGCTGTCTTCAGCTTGCCGCGTTTCCCTGCGAACCGGGCGCGGAACGCTTCCGCCGTAAGC
>NZ_KK082127.1:54304-57283 GCF_000598065.1 Paenibacillus darwinianus
GCTTGGCGAGCCGCGCAATCGTCTCCTTGGCGCTGAGCAGATGCAAATAGCCAAGCCGCAATCCCATAAAATACAGATTACCGTGGGGAAAACGGATTGTGACCTGCACGCTCCGGTCCGGTGCCTCCTGATCGGTGCCGAACGCCAGCAAGCCGCCCAGCATGAGATGCAGCAGCAGCCTTTTTCCGTTATTCAAATGAAAAATCAGATGCTTGCCCCGATGCTCGATGAACCACACCGACTGTCCGGTTAATTCGGCTTCGAAACGGTCTGCCGGCAAGTTAATCGACTTCTCTCTCGTCACTTCCACGCCCAATATGCGCGTGCCCGCGATACGCTCTGTCAGCAAGCCGCGGTAGGTTTCCATTTCCGGCCATTCCGGCATGAGATCCTCTTCTTTCCGTCTAGGCTGTCCGTTCTTATTATTAGCTTGACCTTTGGTGAAGCCATCCATTAGCTCGCGACGCTATGTGATGGGCTATGTCTGCCTATCCGCCCGCGCCGCTGAGCTCGGCCATCAAACCGTGCAGGTCGCGGTGCGTGCGGTCCGGGCTAACGCCTGCAGCCGCGCGCAGCGCCTCGTAATTGGCATTGTTCGTCAAGCCGGTCAGCACGAGCGCGGTTTCGCAACCGGCGCTTGCGCCGGCCGCGATATCTGTCGCCAGATTGTCGCCGACCACGATCGTCTCCGAAGCCCGGCGCCCGAGCCGCTTGAGCGCAAAATCCATCAGCACGGCGGAAGGCTTGCCGATGACGACCGGCTCCGCTCCCGATGCCGCGCGCAGCATGGCGCCGATCGAGCCGGCTCCCGGTATGAGGCCGGCATCCGAGGGCAGCAGCAGATCGGGATTCGTCATGATGAACCGCGCGCCCTCCTGGATCAATCTTACCGCCTGCGCCGCCTTCAAATAGGTGAACTGCCTGTCTATTCCTTGCAGCACGAAATCCGCCTGCTCCTCTACACGCAGAAGTCCCGCGTCGCTTACCGCTTTCAGGAGCCCCTCTTCCCCGATCACGAATACTTGCGCGTCCGGCTTGGATTCGGCAATATAAGCGGCGGCGGCCTGCGCGCTGGTACAGACGTCCTCCGGCACGGCCGGGATGCCCATCCGCTTAAGCCGGGCGGCAACCGCCTCCGGCGTGGCCGAGGAATTGTTCGTCACGAACCGATACGGCCGTCCGAGCCGGCGAAGGAGCGCTATCAATCGATCTGCCCCGTCGATCATCCGGTCGCCGTGATAGAGGGTTCCGTCAAGATCGATCAGCAATCCTTTCGGGTGCGTCATAGCAAGCTTCCTCTCCATCCATATCGCTTACGCTCATTTATCCTTACCCAGTATTCGGTCGATCCAATATTCCGTCTTTAGTCCGTCTTCCAGCGATGGAGCTAATGAAGGATACCTGTCGTCGCCTGCGAGCCTGAGCAGAAAATGATGGAGCGCGGCAAAATGGGAATCTACCGCAAACCCCATCGTCGCCTTCTCGTCCGGCAGCAGCTCGAGCGGAGCGGGCGCCGCGATCGCCGCGCCGCTACCCGTAAGCAGATGCACGTCGGGAGTGGCCTGCCGTTCCAGATCGCAAACGATGCTGCCTCGCGAGCCGACGATCCGAATCTCGAATGCGTCCGAGCCGAAAGCGATGCGCGACACCTCCAGCATGCCCTTCACGCCCGATGCGGTTGCATAGTCGATGACCGCCCAATCGTCCACGTCGGTCTCCGTCCAGCCTTGTCCGGACGCGTCCTTGCGTTTCTTCACGTATGTATTCGTCTCGCCCCCGACTGCCGACAGCTCGCCGAACCAATGCCTGACCAGATCGAGCACGTGCACGCCGAGATCGCTGATAGCGCCGCCTCCCGACATGCCGCTCTCCAGCCGCCAGCTGACCGGGCGTTCCGGATTCAAATAGCCGGAACGGCGGTATGAAATGTTGCACTGCAGCGGATCACCGATGGTGCCGGACTCGAGCAAGCCCTTAATGCGCATGACGGCCGGGTGATACCGAAACGTAAAAGCGAGCTGCGTCACCAGCTCCGGATGCTTGGCGGCATTCGCGACAAGCGCCTGCGACCGCTCATAGTTGTCCGTCAGCGGCTTTTCGCAATAAACTGCCGCTCCGGCCGATACCGCCGCCGCGGCATCGTCAAAGTGCCTCGCGTTAGGAGTGCAGATGTCGAACGCATCGATCCCGCCTGCGGCTGCGGCTTCTTTCGCCGTAGCGACCACGGCGCGAAAACCGATTGCCTGCGCTTGCGCCGCATGCTTGTCCGGAGACCGCGTCACAAGCGTATCCAGTACCGGCACGATCGGCAGCCGTTTAATGATCGGCATTGCCCGCAGGGCGGTCATGTGCGTTTTGGCTATGTTGCCGAAGCCGATAACGGCGAAACGGACTGTTTTCATATCAGTTTCCTCCCGGTTTTCTTCTTTAAGCGCTCCGTGCGTTTGCGGATCGCCTCCGCCACGGCGCGCCTTTTGGGGTCGTTCCGGTAAAGACCGTTCCGCGCGAGAGCGAGCTCCATTGCGCGTTCCGCATGAAGCAGCGCGGTTCCGTAATCCTTGGCCCGATGCTCATAATAAATCGCCAGCTCGATATGCGCCTCGCCCGAGGCGAGCGGCGATCTTTCCGTCGCAAGGGCAACCTTATGCCACAATAGCACAGCCCGCTCCCAATTTCCACATTTCTTGTCCCGCGCCGCCAGCGGCATGCACCACGACGCGTCCGGCTCCGAGCCGCACAGTCGCTCGAACAAGGCCTCCGCCTCCCCGGCGTTCCCCATTCGCTCCAGCCACAGCCCGGTGCGCAGCAGCTCCTCCGCTTCCCTCGGATACGGAAGCCGCGAGCCGCCCAGTGCCCCGCCGAGCAGCAGGCCGAAGCGGATGGCAAGACAGGCAAGCGAGAGCATATCGTCTTCGTTATGCCGGAACACGCCTTCTAGCGGCTCGGGTCGGCCGTCCGCCAGAAACTGAAAATAGATAG